>JAYVRW010000025.1:0-33773 GCA_043775925.1 Blastocatellia bacterium | reverse complement strand
GCTCTTGGTGTCTCTGGATTTTCCTTCATATATCTGCGAAACTTCTGGACTTTAGCGAGTGCTATTTTTCAAATCAATTTTTTCATCGCTACACGAAGTCACTTCAGACCAACTTGCGCCTGATCTTTATGCTTTTGGCGTTTTGCGATGACCTTATTAACTTCGCGTCTTTCATCCACCAAGACGCCTTCATAAGTGAGAAAAAATGTCAGTAGCAAAAGCAGGAGATGCGGTTCAGGTTCATTACACGGGTAAATTAGCAGATGGTGAAGTCTTCGATTCTTCCGAAGGACGCGAACCGCTGGGGTTTTCTTTAGGTACTGGAAATGTGATTCCAGGCTTTGAAAGCGCCATCATCGGAATGCAGGTCGGCGAAGCTAAAGACGTTGTGATTCCTGTCAATGAAGCTTATGGTGAACGTCACGAACAGATGATCCAAACCGTGCCGCGCGATCAGATGGATTTGGGCGTCGAGCTGGAAGTCGGCATGACAGTCGAGCTTCACAGTGAGAGCGGTGACGTGATTCCACTGGTGATTTCTGAAGTGACTGAAACTACTGTTACTGTTGACGGAAATCATCCGCTGGCTGGTCAGGAATTGCATTTCAATATTCGCTTGGTAGAAATTGCGGCGTAAGAATCAGCCGCGAATGAACGCGAATTTTCACGAATTAAACCAGACAGGATTGACAAGATTTTTTCAGGATTAACATATTTTGATTGCTGAAATTTCTTGAAAATCTTGTCGTAAATCCTGTTCATCCTGTCTAAAAATATTCGTGAAAATTCGCGTTAAATTCGCGGCTGAAAAACAAACATTCAAGGAGTCAACTCATGTATCGTTTCATTTTAGCAGGAGTAGTTTTATTGATCGTCGTCGGCGCAAAATTTGCTCCGGCTGCTGTCCAGCAGGATTTTTCAAAAATTGAAATCAAAACGTCTAAGGTAGCAGGCAACGTTTCGATGCTGGAAGGCTCTGGCGGAAACATCGGCGTCTCTACCGGAGCTGATGGAACGCTTATCATTGATGATCAATTTGCACCGCTGGCTGACAAAATCAAAGCCGCGCTGAAATCTTTGAGTGATAGCAAATTGAAATTCCTCATCAATACGCACTACCACGGAGACCACACTGGCGGTAATGAAATCTTTGGCAAAGAAGCGACAATCATCGCGCATTCCAATGTGAAAAACAGAATGCAGACCAAGCCGAAAGAAGCGCAGCCTGTCATCACTTATGACAAGGCAGTTTCCGTTCATTTCAACGGAGAAGAAATCCAGGCGGTGTATTTCACGAAAGGTCACACCGACGGCGATAGCATCATTTATTTTACCAAATCGAATGTTGCACATCTCGGCGATGATTTTTCTCCGGGCAGATTTCCGTTTGTAGATTTAGGCAGCGGCGGCGATGTCGTTGGTCTGGCAGCAACGCTTGGCGAAGTCATTAAGTGGTTGCCAGCCGATGTGAAAATCATTCCCGGTCACGGCCCGCTTTCAACCATTGAAGACGTTAAGGGTTATCAGAAAATGATTCTTGATACGACCGCTATTGTACGCAAACAAATGCGGGCTAAAAAAACTTTAGATCAAATTAAGGCCAAAGGTTTTCCTGAAGCTTATAAAAACCTTGGCACAGGTTTCGTCAAACCAGATGCGTGGATTACGGCGATTTATAAGAGCCTTGAGAAGAAATAAAACCGGTTACAATTGAATTGCACAGAAATAGTGGCGCGAGTTCCTGACTCGCGCCTTTTTACTCGTAGCACCGGCGATCAAAGAACTATGACACCATTTTTCGCGGCGTCTTACTCAACACGGGCTTCAAGATTACGCCGGAGGGTTTTCAATTCGCTGAGCATCGTTCCGGCATCTGGTATCCGTGACTCACGATCTTTGCACAGGGCGTGTTTGATTAATTCTTCAAGTGGTAGTGGGATGGCAACATTGGTTAGTGGCGGTGGTTCCTGATGAAGGCTATTAATTAGCACTTCAATCGAGTTCGAACCAGAGAAGGGAAGCTGACCCGCGCACATTTCGTACAAGATCAACCCCACACAATAAAGGTCAGTGCGATGATCCACCTGTTGACCGCGTGCCTGTTCTGGAGACATGTAGGAAGAAGTGCCAATGACACGACCTGGGCTAGTGATCGAAACAGTTGGTTGACCATCTGTTTTAGTAATCCGCGCCAGACCAAAATCAAGCACCTTCACGAGTCCATCAGGACGAATCATGATGTTTTCCGGTTTGATGTCCCGATGGACGATCCCCGCATTATGAGCGGCTTCGAGTGCACTCACTATTTGTGTCGCCACATCTATTAATTCCGAAAGTGCAAATTTTCCCTGCTCCAAACGTTGGCGCAGGGTTTTGCCTTCGACATATTCAGTTGCGAGGTAATGAACCCCTTCCGTTTCACCGAAATCGTGAATTGTCAGAATATTTGGATGATTGAGTGACACGACCGCCTGCGCCTCTTTTTTGAAGCGGTGGACGTGTTCGCTCTCTTGTGTGAGATACGCTGGCAACATTTTGAGCGCGACCTGCCGTCCCAGCCGCGTATCTCTGGCCAGGTAAACCTTCCCCATGCCACCCGCGCCCAGCAGTGAAAGAATCTGGTAGTGCCTGATGTATTTACCTGTCTCAGAGGCGGTTTGATTTTGTGCCAGTAATTCAGCCGCAATGCTCATGGCTGGACGGGAAAGAAATTCGCCGGACTCGACGTGATTGGCAAGCAGCTTTTTGACTTCATCACGCAATTCGGCATCCAGTTCGCAGACCTGATCCAGCCAGATCGTGCGCTGTTCAGGGGCGCGTTCCAGTGCCTCATTAAAAAGCTGACTGATGTGTTGATAGCGTTTGGGAGTCATACCGTTTCGCTCAATTGCTGATGTAACCAGGCCTGTGCCATGCGCCAATCGCGGCGTACGGTGCTGATGGAAACCTGCAACACTTCGGCAGCTTCCTCAAGGCTGAGACCGCCAAAGAAACGCAATTCAACCGTCCGAGCCTGACGTGAATCAAGCTTCTCCAGCGTCGTCAGCGCATCGTCCAGCGCGACCAAATCAGGATTATTCTGTGTACTGACGGCAGTCGCACCAGTCAGAGAAACCTGAATCGCCTGACCACCACGTTTGGCGGCCTGTTGTTCACGCGCAAATTGCACCAGAATGTGCCGCATCAGCGTCGCGGAAACTCCGAAAAAATGCGCACGATTTTGCCACTCGACCTGCTGCCAGTCAATCAGTCGTACGAAGGCTTCATTGACGAGTGCCGTCGTTTGCAGCACATGCCCGCGCCGTTCACCCGCCAGATAGTGATGTGCCAAGCGATGCAGCTCGCGGTACACCAGCGGCGTCAACTGTGTTAGCGCATCCTGATCTCCATGGTTCCAGGCGACCAGTAATTGAGTGATATTTGGTGTCTTAGAGGATTCCATAACGCTTCGGTTTAATGAACCAAAAGTCAGGAATAAGGTAGCACAGCGGTTCTATCTCAGCCAGTATCTCAGCCAGCCTGGGAGGTTCCCTGAAAATATTTTTTTAGAGCGTGAACACTTTTGTGTGCGAATTCCCCCTTACCCAATGACAGTAACAGCACCAATGATGTCGGAGCGAAGGCACCTGATCTTTATCAAATCAGGCCTGCGTCCAGGCTGCAAAGATTTTTTCGCGTTGTGAGAAAGAGGAACAGATGTGACCTTGCTATTTTGGTTTGAGTAGCACAAGCTATGATGGTCTCACCGACATAAACAACTCATCAGGCGCGCGTTCACGGGTCATTTCTCATAGTTTATGTCGAACTCCCCCGAGTAACAGAATACTCAAATCTCTTCGAGTCTTATTGAGTATAACCAGTGGGTTTCTCTTTTAAAGTTAAGTTTCAATTCAGGAGTCTACCATGGGCAAACGTCCACACTCTTGCGAACACTTCTTGAGCTTTGGTTGCGATTACTCTGCTGGTTCGCAGGTGGGTCTGGCAGCCCTGGCTCAGCGGAAATCAATGGGACTTCCCGCTCTAACAGAGTAAAAACATTAGCAAGATCAGTAAGGCAAAGAGTTTGACCAAACAATGGGAATACAACCAGCAATTCTCAATACGAAAAATGAGTTTTGTCGTAAACATTGCCGAATGGCAAAAGAGTTACGCACAACTTCAATAGCTACTGTCGGTAATTCTACAAACTACCGATACCTACAACCGTTTACTTAGAGGATAATTATGAATCGCTTAAGAATTTTTATCGTTGGATTGTTATTGTTATGCTGCTATATCGCAACTTTTGCCCAGAAGAAATCTGCGGATTGGCCAATGTTTGGGCAAAATGCAGCGAATGCTGCCGCCAATTCGACGGAAACGATTATCTCAACCACGAATGTTAATCAATTGCATACGAAATGGGCATTCACTACCGGGGGAGACGTGTCAGCCCGAGCCGCCGTTGTGAATGGTGTCGCCTATTTCCCGGACTGGGGCGGGAATCTTCATGCGTTGAATGCCTCTACCGGAGTCCCGATCTGGTCGCATCAGCTTTCCGATTATGGCTTGCCCGCAAATACGCAATCCCGTACGACACCAGCCGTGGTGAATGGCACGTTGTATCTCGGAACACAGGAAGGCGCCTGGCTGCTGGCGATCAATGCCACGACGGGTCAATTGGTTTGGAAGAGGCAATTGGAATCGCCAGCGAATGACCCCTTCGCCATCATTTCGACCTCACCGACGGTGGTCGGCGGCACTGTGTACACGGGTGTTGCTTCGTTGGAGGAAGGCATCGCAGGCTTTAATCCTGCTTTCCAGTGCTGCAAGGCCAGAGGCAGTGTTGTCGCGGTCAATGCTGCCACTGGCAAGATCAAGTGGCAAACCTATACCATTCCTGAGGGGTACAGTGGCGGCGGCGTGTGGGGGAGTAATCCGGTTGTGGATGAGGACAGCGGCACGGTATTTGTCAGTACCGGGAATAACTACAGCCATCCGAAACCTGATGCTAAATCAAGTATCCCAGGCACAAGTTATGGCGCGTGTATTGCCCAGGGAGGTAACGCGGCTTCTTGTAATGCCCCGGACAATAATGTGGACGCGATCCTCGCGCTGAATATTGGTAACGGCAAGATGAAATGGGCGAGGACGTTGGTGACCTGGAACCAGATGGCATTTGGTGTGGTAGACGGCAGTGACGACTGGAACGTGGCCTGTTTCATCCCACCGTTCACCAACTGCCCGAGCAATGCCGGCCCCGACTACGACTTTGGCTCCGCCCCGAATTTAGTCACCTATCAAACCTCCAAAGGTCCCAAAACGATCCTTGGCGCTGGACAAAAAAGCGGCATTTACTATGCGCTTGATCCAAAGACTGGCAACACACTTTGGCAAACGCAAGTAGGACCAGGGTCTTCGTTAGGAGGCATGGAATGGGGATCGGCGACGGATGGTAAGCGCATCTATGTGCAGCTCACCAATTTTTATGGTCTTCCTTCCCCGGCAGGCGGTAACGCAGGTTCCTGGGCTGCGCTGGACCCTGCGACGGGCGCTATCCTGTGGCACAAAGCGGACCCCAATGGCGCTATTGACCTTGGTCCGATGTCCGTGGCCAACGGCGTTGTATATGCAGGCTCAATGGCGGGGGATGCGAGCACCCCGACCATGTTTGCTTTGAATGCCGCCACTGGCGAGACCCTTTGGAGCTTTGCCGCCGGCTCATCGGTGAACGCTGGTGCTACTATCGTGAACGGCACTGTGTTCTGGGGATCCGGGTATACGCATCTAGGTATCCCTGGGTTCACAGGAGGGGTCGGGATCGCCAAATTCTATGCTTTCTCGATAAATTAGCGGCAGACTGACTGCTCCCGATAGAGTCGTGGACTTGGCAAACCCACGACTCTACTTCGCAAGACCGCATACTACTTTCACTTTAGGAGGACTATGCTCAGGAAAATACTTCCGACTTACAGGTTGTGCGCCATCATTCTGCTGGCGATGAGCGTTACCGTTTCAGCACAGAACCATCAGGAAAAGGGGCCGCCAGGGAAAGGCCCCGGTGATGTGACGCTTACCGCACAGTTGGTCAAGACAGGTCTGTACCTGATCGCCGGCGGTGGTGGTAATACGTTGCTGCGTTTTAGCGCGAATGGATTGATCCTCGTAGATGGGAAGAGTCCTGACAATTACCGTGCCCTGATGTCACAGGTGAGGAAAATCTCGAAAATCTCTGATTTGCCCGTCCGCGCCCTCATTGTCACTGATTATCATGAGGATCATACCGGCAACAACGCGAAATTCCTGGCGGCTGGCGTTCAGATCATCGCGCAAGAAAATGTCGGACATCATCTGATTTCCGGCGGGAAGGCCCCGCCGCCGACCTTCACCTATGCCCACGACTTCAAATTGCGTTTAGGTGGAGTCGAAGCCCAGCTCCTGCATTTTGGCAATGCCCATACCAGTGGCGATACGGTGGTGTACTTCTCCAACTTGAAAGTAGTCGCCGTGGGAGATCTGTTCACCCCAAATACTCCCGATCCTGATTTCTCTGGAGGCGGGAGCCTGGTGACTTGGGGACCGGTACTGGCTCAGATTTTGAAACTGGACTTCGACGTTGTAGTGCCCAGCACGGGAGCGGTAGTTACCAGAGCCGATCTGGAAGCGTTCAAGACCAAAATGGATGCTTTGGTTTCCCGCGCGACTGGATTGGTCAGGAAAGGCGTCCCCAAAGATCAGTTGATGATCCAACTCAAAACAGACGATCTCGGCTGGCGGTTTAACTTCACTGGCGACCAGCTCGACCGTTTCTATGCCGAACTATCTCAAACGAAGTAGTCAGCGGAATAGGTTTCTCTTTCTGTGCAGCGCTCTTCCAGTTCAAACAAAGGCAACCTCGTGAATCGTTTCAATCGGTCATGCGCCAGCCGCCTACCGATTGAAACGGACGGATAGTTATTTAATTGTGCCAATTCTCAGGAAATCCCATGCGTCAGTTGTTAGAGTTCGTCTCATCCGAAATTTTTGCAGCAATAAATTTTTTCGTAGCTGTGAACACTTTTGTGTGCGAATTCCCCCTTATGTCATGAGAGTAAGAAAAAACGATTATAAAATTTCTTTGCAATAGGTAAGGAACTTTTGCGGCTTATGCTTGACGTGGGAGAAGGTGAGAGAGCGAGCAATTCATTCCTCTCATTAAGATTAAAAATAACAATAGATTGGTCAGGGAAAACTCTGGGACGGCAAGGGAAGATGAGCGCAATCAGAACGAAAGAATCTGACAGATTGAAGCAGCATCCTGAGCTACGACGCGCCGACGGATCAGTACAAATACGTGTGGAAGACGACAAATGGTGGATTCTGAGATATTGTGACATCACAACGCGTGAAGCGCTCTTTTAGTTCAAAATAAAGATATTCACCAGGCATTGGAGAATATCAAACTCACTGAGTTTTCAGGCAATGGTGAAGATCACGAACATCATTGCTCGAATTCTTAAAATTAAAACTCCCGAATCGGGAACTCACCTCTAAGGAGATAAATCCATGAAAAAGAAAACTTATATGGTTTGGGCGGTGTTATGCCTCAGCTTGATTCTTGCGGGCAGTAGCTACTATTTGCAAAAGGTTAGCGCGCAGGGTCAAGGCCAGGGACAGCGTCCAGAACTACGGCCTGGGCATCAGCCGGATGGAACATTTGTGGGACCAGATGGAACGGTATACGTTTCACAACAGTCCTTTGTAGACGCCGGGCTTCGGTGCGGAGTTCGGGATGCTGATGCTGAAAAAAGTGCCAATAGCGGCAACAACAATCCCAACAGTGGCAGCAGCAGCGGACTTAGTAGATTACCGGGCAGCCTAATCATCCCTGTCTATTTCCACGTGATTACCAGCACGACCGGAGCGGGAAATGTCACTGCGACGCAGATCAATAACCAGATTGCTGTCTTGAATGCGGCCTATGGTGGAACCACGGGCGGTGTAAATACGCCATTCAGGTTCCAACTTGCAGGTACGAATACGACGGCCAACAACACCTGGTATACGGCTGCACCTGGAACGACAGCAGAGTCGCAGATGAAATCCGCGCTACGGCAGGGAGGAAAGGGTGATTTGAATTTCTATACCAATAATCCTGGTGGAGGACTGCTTGGCTGGGCGACCTTCCCGTCTTCTTACGCATCAAGCCCGTTACTTGATGGAGTGGTTTGTCTTTTCTCGTCGTTGCCGGGCGGAACTGCTGCTCCTTACAACCTGGGGGATACAGGAACGCATGAAATCGGTCACTGGCTTGGTCTCTATCACACCTTTCAGGGCGGCTGCGCAGGAAGTACTACTAACGGTGGTGATTTAGTGAGTGATACACCAGCGGAAAAATCTTCTGCCTTCGGTTGTCCGACCGGAAGAAATACCTGCACCTCCGCCGGTCTTGATCCGATCACGAATTTCATGGATTATACCGATGATTCCTGCATGTATGTATTCACGGCGGGGCAGTCAACTCGCATGGATGCGCAGTGGACGTCATATCGGCAGTAATAAGTAAAAAATTGATTGTTCATCAGGCTGTTTCAATTAGGCACGTGCCAAACACCAGGTTTGACGTGCTGATTGAAGCAGCCTGAGGTTTATTTAATGACTTTTCAATGGAAAATCAGCTTCACTCCTGAAGGGTTATAGGGTGAAGGCGCTGAGTAAAAACTATTATTCCACTTTTTTATTGTCTACAGACGTAGTTAATGGTACTTTTTGAAATGCCCTTTGCCTCTTGCCCTTTGAGTCGTACTCCCAAACGATAAGTTCAGATCAACAACCCTGAAGTAATAATTTTAAAGATGCGATGAATTTCATTGCGCCATGACATGTGTAAGTGCCAGGAAGTCGTGATAACTACGATATAATTGTATTGGCTTCAAGCACATTTCCGAGAGGAAGAATCTATGGGATACAAAGTCCTGCTTGCTGATGACAGTATTACTGTTCAGAAAATTGTCAAATTGAGTTTGACTGAAGAAGGGATTGAAGTAATTGCTTTTGGTAATGGCGAACAAGCCGTGCAGCAAATCGAAGCTATTCAACCTGATTTGATCATGGCGGATGTCTTCATGCCGGGTAAAGATGGCTACGAGGTTTGTGAATTTGTCAAAGCTCATCCTCAATTTAAGCATATTCCGGTGATCCTGCTGGTTCATGCTTTCGAGCCTTTTGATCCAGAGCGAGCCAAAAAGGTCTGTGCCGATCATCAACTTACCAAGCCATTTCAATCCATCCGAACCCTCGTGACAACTGTGCAGGAACTACTGGCTCGTCCATCAATTCCTGCCGAGTCACCGTCTCAAATGGTTGAATCTGTCAAAGTAGGAGCAGAGATTCCAGTTGGGCAAATGATGGAACAGCCCAGGCCTTCAGTAGTAGAAATGGGCGCCGGATTAATGGCTCCTCCAGTGCCAGCGATGTCGTATGCGATGGAACCTGAACTGCCTTCTACCTTGTCAGTGTCCAGTGATTTTGGAGCTACTGATTTATTACCTTCGTTGGGTTTACCGGAATCAAGTCCGGCTCCCTGGGTTTCGCCCACTGCAACCTGGCTCCCCGTCGCTTCCATGATGGCTGCTGCGCCAGAGAATTCGATTGAAGAAGATGTACTTGATCTATCCGAGCCTGCTCCTTTGACAATGCCATCAATCCAGCCAACTACAACAGTGGCTTCGATGAGTCCTCCGGTCTCAACCATCAACTCAGATGATTTGTTGTTATCGGTGATGCCGACTGAACCGGAAGTCAGTTTGCCGGAAGGCACGACGTTGATGAATAGTTCTGCCTTGCAAGATATGAATCTGAGTATGGATGTCGGTTTAGGAACTTTGATGCCATTGAGTTCCGCCGAGCCGGTAGTGGCTTCAGCTCCAGTCTTAGAGGCCACCCCAGCACCAGTTGAAGAAATGGCTCCTACAGTTATAGCGGCGGTTTTAGCACCGATCAGTGAAGGCACAATGCAGATTCCTGAATCTGTCATCGAAGACATTATAGATCGGGTGATTCAGAAACTTTCTGCGAAAGCGATTCAGGATGTTGCCTGGGAAGTCGTTCCCGAAATGGCAGAGCTGCTGATTCGCAAACAAATCGCGCAACAAAAGCAGCTTTCTCACTAAAGTTATCCATTTACTGACCCCCGCGTAACGTCGGCGCTTGAAAAAGTTGCCGACGTTATTTTTTTGCTGTTGACGAACCTCACAAGATTCCAGATGATTGGCAATTCATTTTTGGATTACTGAGAACATCAATCGAAATTATTATGGAAATTCCGAAACAATACGAACCCAAAGAAGTCGAAGGCCGCTGGTATCCCGAATGGGAAGCGAACCAATATTTCGCGCCTGAAAAACAAACGAATCCTGATGCGCCTGTTTTCACGATGGTGATTCCGCCGCCGAATGTCACAGGTTATTTGCACATGGGACATGCGCTTAATCACACCTTGCAGGACGTGTTAGCACGTTGGCGCAGAATGAGCGGCGACCGGGTTTTGTGGTTGCCGGGAACCGATCACGCCGGCATTGCTACGCAAATGGTAGTGACGCGGCAACTCGCCGCTGAGGGTGTTGACCGCCGCGATTTAGGCCGCGAAAAATTCCTTGAAAAAGTTTGGGAATGGAAAGCCCATTCCGGCGGTACGATTCAAAAACAAATGCGTATTGTGGGAGATTCCGTAGACTGGTCACGCGAACGCTTCACGATGGACGAGGGTTTATCTAAAGCTGTGCTGGAAGTTTTTGTCCGCCTTTACGACGAAGGTTTGATTTATCGCGGCGAATACATGGTCAACTGGTCGCCCGGATTACAAACTGCAATTTCCGATCTCGAAACTGAGATGAAGCCAGTCAAAGGCAATATCTGGCACATCGCTTATCCGGTGAGTGACGGAGCAGAAGGGGACAGTACCACGAGCGGTAGCGACCGGATCGATGGCTTAGCCGAAGCCTACGCCGCGCTCAACGAAGGCGAAGCAAAATCAGGCCTGCTCAAAACTGCGCAGGGAACATTTATTGTCGTCGCTACGACTCGTCCCGAAACGATGCTTGGTGATACGGCAGTGGCGTTTAATCCTGAAGACGAACGCTACGCCGAGTTGAAAGATAAGAAGATTGTATTGCCGCTGGTCGGGCGCGAAATTCAATTTATTCAGGACAACCTCGTCGAAAAAGATTTCGGCACGGGTTTGGTCAAAGTCACTCCCGCGCACGATCCAAACGATTTTGCGATGGGCAAACGGCACGGCTTGGAATTCATTCAGGTCATCAGCAAAGAAGCGAAAATCACGGACGCCGCGCCTGAAAAATATCGCGGACTGGATCGTTACGTTGCGCGTAAAGCTGTCGTCGCCGATTTAGAAGCCGCCGGATTATTGCTCAAAGTCGAAGATTACACGCATAACGTCGGCCATTGCCAACGCAGCGGACAAGTTGTCGAACCGCTGATTTCTACACAGTGGTTTATGAAAATGCAGCCGCTGGCTGAGCCTGCGCTGCAAGCTGTTTTAGACGGACGCACAAAAATTATTCCTGAAGGCGTTTCCAAAATTTACTGCGGCTGGCTCGAAAATATTCAGGACTGGTGCATCTCGCGGCAACTCTGGTGGGGACATCGCATTCCAGCGTGGTATACGCCCGACGGCGAAATTGTTGTTGCGCGCAACGAAGCCGAAGCCCGTGAGCGTTTGGTGCAACAAGGCAAGGAGGCGAACACCGTTTTGACGCCTGACGAAGACGTTCTTGATACGTGGTTTTCATCTGCTTTGTGGCCTTTTTCAACGCTGGGCTGGCCTGAGCAAACCGAAGATTTGAAAAAATTCTATCCTACGCAGGTGTTAGTCACGGCGCAGGACATCATCTTTTTCTGGGTCGCAAGAATGATGATGATGGGCTTGAAATTTATGGGTGAAGTCCCGTTCAGCACCGTGTACATCAATGCGCTCGTCCTTGATCCGCAAGGTCAGAAAATGTCGAAGACCAAAGGCAACGTGATTGATCCTTTGGAGGTTTTTGACAAGTACGGAACAGACGCGGCGCGGTTTGCTTTGACGGCGGCTTCGACGGCAGGATTGACGCTGGCGTTGCAGGACTCCAAGCTTGAATCTTCGCGCAATTTTGCGAACAAGATTTGGAATGCGACGCGGTTTGTCCTGATGAATTGCGGTGAGATTTTAGAAGATCAGGAGCCGCTCGAATGGGAAACAGAATTATCAAGTCCAACCCTCGCGGATCGTTGGATTCTGAGCCGTTTGCAACACGCGACGAGCGAAGTGAATTCGGCTTTGACGGAATATCGTTTCCATGAAGCTGCCGCGACGTTGTATCAATTTTTCTGGAATGATTTTTGCGATTGGTACATCGAATTATCGAAGCCATTCGTGACTTCGACGGAAATTTCCGACGAAAATACTGCCGTCAAACGCCGCATCATTTACATTCTGGAACGCAGCCTATGCTTACTACATCCACTGATGCCATTTATCACCGAAGAGCTTTGGCAACGCCTGCCACACAAGGGCGAAACGATTTGCTTGAAGGATTTTCCGCAGGCAGGTGCAGGTGATGAACAAGCCGAGCGCGAGATGGAATTATTCACTGGCGTAGTGTCGAAACTTCGCAATATTCGCTCGACTTTCAACATCGCCCCATCAGTAAAAATCAAAGCGCAACTGGCAACTTCAGACGAAGCCAGCAAAGCGGTGATGACTGCGATGAAGGATCAAATTGTCAGGCTGGCGCGATTAGAAAATCTTGAACTGGTCGAAACTATTGCTGCGCAAAAAGGCTCTGTTCGTGATGTTTTAAGTGGCATCGAAATCGCTGTGCCGCTGGAAGGTTTAGTTGACTTCGACAAAGAACGGGAACGTTTGAAAACGACACTGACGAAACTTTCCGGTGAATACGAAGGCTTACAGAAACGCCTGTCAAATCAGGATTTCCTAGCCCGTGCCGCCGCCGAAGTCGTCGCCCAATCACAAGCCCGGTCAGTCGAACTGGAAGAGCAAATTGCTAAGATGAAAGCTGTCCTGGAAAGTTTGTAAGAGGTACGATAGGCGCCCCGATTTTCAGATCAGCGACAGGCAGGACGCCTATCGTACCTTTTAAAACTGAATAGCATAGCCCGGCATAATAGAGCGAAACGCCGTCACGATTGAATTAAATTTAGAAAGCTTTGAATTCGGGACAAAAATGTAATCTCCGTCCTGAAGCAAAACTTCTTCTTTGTGATCTCCGGTTTTAAAGATTTTCGTTACGTCTATGGCAACTACTTTCAGTTCTTTATTGCCAACGGCTCTGGCGTGGAGAACGTATTTTCGATGCGCTTCCGGCGTGAATCCTCCCGCCAGAATAATAGCTTGCAGCAGCGTTTGTCCGGCGCGTAGATCATAGCTTCCCGGTTTAAAAACCTGCCCTCCGACGAAAAAGCGTTGCGGCACAAATTCTATGATACTGACATTGATTTCCGGGTCGAGCAGAGTTTCCCGATAAGCTTTTTCGAGCAGTTTCTTTACTTGTGGGGCAGTTAATCCTTCCACTTTTATTTCGTCTATCATTGGCAGGCTGATCTTGCCATCCGGTCGCACGACAACCGCCGCCTCACTTAACTCTGGTTGATAAAGAAACCTGATGCTGAGTTTATCGCCTTTATGGATTTGATAATCAGGAGTTGCATTGAGGACAAAATGTTCATTTGCTGGCTTTTCACTTGGTTTTGAAACTGATTGAGCAGCTGAAGATGACACCCATAAGAATACTAAAACTCCTGTGAGAAGTAGAGCTTGCAGGACATTAATACTTGAAAAATTGCTGATGATTGATAGTTGAGTAAAGCCGAATCTCTTTGTCATATACGCTCGCGTTATCTGTAAATAAAATTATTCAATCAACAATTTAGTCGCCTGGTACGACAACCTTTGACTTGATTGTCTTGGTAGTGACTGTGCTGTCGGAAACTAATTGACCGTCGGCAAAAGTGACTCCACTAGCAAAAGTTGTACCATCGGCAAAAGTTACACCACTCGCCAGAAGATAACCATTAGCCATGGTAGTTCCATCGGCGAAGGTTACTCCAAGGCTATTTGAAACTCCCCACGAAGTAAGTCCCGGAACCTGAGAAATACTGCTATTCGAAACCTTTGTGGCATCCGCCAGCGTCAAGTTTCGGGAATAGATTCCCTGCCAATAGGTCATTAGATTGCTACCTGTCAGAAAACAGTAGTTTGTGATCACGCCCTGACCCCACCAGCAATTTTCATCTGCGATATAACTAAGTTGCGGGGCCGGCAGTAAGCTGGTTAGCATGTACGAGCTGTTTGAGAGCGAAGAAGGATAGGGTTTAATCAACCTGGCAATGCGTACAGCGCCATCAATGTTAAGCGAGCCGGCTCCCTGTTCCAGTGTGTTGTAGCCGCGAATTGGTTGCGCTGAATACATCAAAATGGCTTTCACCAGATTAGGTGTCAGATTTGGATTTGCTTGTAAAAGTAAAGCTACTGCGCCTGAAACTATTGGAGCAGCGACAGAGGTTCCATTCAAATACATGATTCTCTCTTCCGGTTTGACAGTCGAATCTATCGCCAAAACAGGATAGCTTACGATGAGATTATTAAGGTTATCCTTAGTATCTGGATTACTGGAACTGGCGCCGATAATTTTATTGCCGGGAGCCACCAAATCAGGTTTGATCAGGTTGTCATAATTTTTGATGCCTGAACCGTTAGTGGTATATCCCCGTGTCGGGCCGCGAGAGCTGTAGGTAGCAACCTTGTCATCGGAACGCTGGTCTGTAAAGAGAGAGTTGGTCGCTCCAACTGTCATGACCGAAGGGTCAATGCCAGGTGAATGAATACCGCCATAAACTTTTTTCCCGAGACTATCTTTCCCATCATTTCCGGCTGCTGCGACGACAATAATGCCAGCATTAACAGCGCGACGAGCGGCCAGGCAGAGCGGATCGTTTCGATAACTGTCAGTGGCGATGGATCCGACACTGAGGTTAATAACACGGATGTTGTAGAGGGTTCTATTAGTGATACACCAGTCAATGGCGGCAAGGAGGCTGCTCATTGTTCCCACTCCGCGATCATCAAGTACCCGTAAGTTAATCAGATTGGCACCAGGCGCGATCCCTTCATAACTGCCTTTACTGAGGGCATCGCTCCCACTGGCAATTGAGGCGATATGCGTGCCATGACCATATCTGTCGGTAGTGGCAATACTATTAGTAAAGCTCGAATATTTTACTACTCCAGGGTGTTCTGCCGAAGTTCGGAGCAACTTGTGATTACTATCAATCCCACTGTCAATAATAGCAATCCCGATCCCTTTGCCATTAAGTGGGGGTGCGCTTGTTAAGCTACGAACCTGTGCAGCTCCTGTGGTTGTCTCAATATGCCCAAAAGCCAACAGAGGGCGATCAGGACTGACGTATTCGACTTCTAAAGCTTCAGCTAATTCGTTGACTCGTGAGCGAGGCAGGTCAATGGTTGCGAGGTTCATATTTTGGTGAAGCTGCTTTATCTTTCCACCCATCCCCAAAATCTTAGATTTCACTGCAAAATCTGAAGTTGAGCTACTAAATTTGACCACAATACGTCGGAGGTCGCTCCCTGGCAGGTTAGGTGAATCGTCCAGATCGGGAGCGATTTTCTTTTTCAGATGAAGTGGGATTTCAACTCTTTGCTGAGGCAGATTTTGTGGCTTGATGGCGACAATTTGAGTAGGCAGCAGTAAGAGCGCCGCCAGTAACAGGCAGGGGAATCGGTAGAATTTTTCTCGATAGAGTTGGTTCATTCGATTTGTACTTCTGCGTTCAGCCGGAGTTCTAATACAATTTGTCGTCTGCGCACAAAGTCTCACTTCCTGAAATACTTAATAGCGAGGAAGTTGCAGAGATTTGAAGTAAATTTGTCAGCTTTTTGCAATTTATGATTAATCTCCTGAATAAATATGGCGATTGAAAATATTACATGGTCTAACGGCACAATCGTGAAGTTTTATTGGAACCTCAGGAAGAGGGTGATGGTTTGTTTGTGAACGGAATTCGATAACAATCAGGATTTTATGGGTGATTCCCGAAGTGAAAATAAATTAGCGTCCCCGTCACCAGGAAAGCGCACTCCGGGTTGGAGCAAATGTGTGAGCCAGGCGCGTTCTGCGATGCAAAGTTTTTTGTATGAGGAAGCTGGTTCTCATTGTGAGGTTGCCCTTAAAGCTCCTGGGTTACGCCCTGAATCTGAGGCGGTGATTCGTTGTCTTTTAGCCGAGGCTTTAGAAAGTCTGGCGCAATTTTCCAAGTCTTTGATGGTGCTGACTGGTTATGAAGATGATGCGCACCGCCGGACAGTTTCACTAAGCGCTCAAAGTGAAATTTGCTTCAGGCTGGGGTCGGCTTATGGTGCGACTGACTTACCGAAAGCGATTGCCTACGCCAAGCAATCTATTATTTTAGCTCAGGAAGTAAATGATGCGCAGTCCAAAGCAAAAAGTCGGATATTACTTGGGACACTTTATCGGCGTTTAGGAGAATTATGGTTTGCCCGTGACCATTTTTCGAAGGTGATTGGTGAGAATCAAGGGCAACCATTACTCCTGGCGCAGGCTTATAACGGCATTGGGATTGTTTATTTTCTGGAAGGCGAATTTGACACGGCCAAGCAGTCATTGTATCAAGCTCTTGAAGCTTTGAGCCTGATTGACGCGCCGTTGATGCAAGGCAGTACTGATATTAATTTGGCGGCGATTGCTTCCTTGCAAGGCCAAATGCAGGAAAGTGCTCTTTTGATTGAGCGCGCCTTGCCATCACTCGAACGCGCACGCCATCCACGCTTGATTATCACTGCTTACTCAAATTTAGGATACAGCCTGTTACGGCTGGGTGAACTGCGACGAGCTGAAGAAGCTTTGAATGAAGCGCTGTCCAGAGCCAGGCATTGCGAGGCGCCGCTCGTTGTTGCCACTACGCTGGAAACACTTGCAGACCTCAATTATCTCAAAGGACATTTTGACGAAGCGGAAAAATTACTGGCAGAAAGCCTGAGTTCATTAAAAGAACTCAAGGTAGGATTTAATTATGCAGTTGCCTTGTTGGTGCAGGGGCGAGGCAGATTATTGGCGGGAGATGTTTCAAATGCCAGCTCATCCTTTCGTCAAAGTCTGGAAATTTGCGAGCGCATGGGGGATCCGCGTGGGCGAGCTGCTGCTCAACTTTGCTTGATAGAAGCACATTTAGCGCTCGGAGAAACGGCTACAGCTCAGGAACTTTTAAAATCAATCAAGGAAGAAATTGAACGGATAGATACCAACAATTTGATGGGACATTTACGCGAAATTACTGGTTCAGTGGAATTAGCCTCAAATCAGGCGGCTGTCGCTGTACGGTGTTTTAATCAGGCGATTTCAATTCGAGAGGTCATGGGAGACCGTTACCGATTAGGGGTTGCCAATTGTTATTTAGCCGAGGCTCAGCTCCAGTGTGGGGAACTTACACTTGCCAATCAGTCCCTAAAAACAGCGAAAAATATTTTTGAAGAATTAGAGGCACAGCCAATGTTGGATCGCGTTCAGGCACTTTCGCAGAGCTTTAAGACGCCCCCTCCGACAAATCCAGTCCATTCGGGAATATCAAACCAGATCATTTCCGTCATTACCAGGCTTCTGGATGCTGAGTTCTCGCAAGAGGTCTTGCTGCGTGAGATGATTCGTATTCTCTCCGAAGAATTACAATTTTCACCGGTCATTTTCTTTAAGGAGACTAACGAAATACTCGAACCGCTTGCTTGGCGCGGCTGCACTGAGGCCTTCGCTTCTGAATTGGGGCGGTGCTTAATGAAAAATGAAATTGATTTGCGAGAGGCAAGTCTTTACTCGTTTTCAGAGCAGCATCAAATTAAGTTTCTCTACCTGAGAAAACAGCAATCACCATTACCTGATTCATTATTGGAACTACTAATCAAGCAATTCAAAATTGGACTGGAACGTGGTACCACTCAGCACCGCTCAGAGTTCCTAGCGGCTCCTTCCTTTGCGGAGAAGAATCAAATTTCATTACCTGGTCTGGTGTATCGCAGCGAAGCAATGAAGAAAATTGTTGAGCAGGTTCTGAGTTTGCGCAGTAGTGAAATCACCGTCTTAATTACAGGTGAAACTGGAACCGGAAAAGAATTGGTGGCACGTGCGATTCACGCCTATAGCAAACGCGCCGCACATTCATTCATTCCTTTTAATTGTGCTTCGGCTCCGCGTGAGCTGATCGAATCACAGCTTTTCGGGCATCGGCGAGGAGCGTTTACGGGAGCCACTGCGGATTTTCCCGGGATGATCGGGGCTGCCGAAAAAGGAACTCTTTTTCTGGATGAAATTGGTGAGCTGGCGCGCGAGATGCAACCAAAACTGCTCAGATTTTTTCAAAACGGTGAAGTCCAAAGACTTGGTGAAGTTTCGCCACGAATCGCAGATGTTCGCATCCTCGCTGCTACCAATTGTGATTTGGAAGAGATGATTGCCACTCAGCAGTTTCGGGCAGACCTCTACTATCGCTTGAATGTCATCGAATTTCGGATGCCTCCGCTGAGAGAGCGCCGCGAAGAAATTCCACCACTGACTGAGCATTTTCTTGCTCGCAATCTGGCGCAATCAGACAAGCAGGATATTTCTATTTCGTCAAAAGCTCTCTCACTACTCAAGCAATACGATTGGCCTGGAAATGCAAGGCAACTGGAAAATGAGATGCAACGATTAGTGGCATTAACTCCGGCAGGCACAGAGATTACGGAAGACCTTCTCTCGGCGAATATTCGTAATCAATCTAAAATTCGGCTGATCTCCGCACTACCATCTTCTTTCAAGCATTCATTGGCAGAAGCTCTGGCGGATACCGAGCATCAAGTAATTAGCGAGGCACTGACGCGACATAAAGGTAATATTTCCAGAGTTGCAATAGAGTTAGGTGTTTCACGATATGGTCTACGAAAAATATTGCGCCGCCATCACCTTTTACCACAGCCTAAAACCGCTTAACCCATCATCAGTTCCCTCCATTCTTTTTTCAAGCTCACCGGTCAATTTCTCTCTCCGATTCTAAGTTTAGACGCGGGTTACTTTCAGTACTTTAATTTATAGCGACTTACGCAGGACGAAGCCTTGAAAAAATTGAACCAAAGGGAGAAGAAGTGGCAACTTAGTTGTCGTTACAAGCTACCTCCTTTGTTGATAAGGGTAACCACTGTTTTTAAGAATCATAGTGGCAACAATGTTGCCGCTATGTGATAGCGGTATCGTTTGAGTAGGTTGGCATGTGACCATTCTAAGTATTATTAATGCAGCAGTTATCCCTGAGAAGCTCATTCAAATTTATCCTGGCACGCAGATTGATTATCTTTAATTCGTAGAGGTGTGGTTATGCCGACATCCCTGTAGGATATTTCAGTTTGTTACCGAAAAAGCCGAACTTATTTTTTGAAACCTTGCAAGATGCTCAATGTTCATAGGAAAATGTTTAGAAAGGAGGTACTCATTTAAATTATATTTCGATAGCATCTGGTTGCTCAGCCTAAGTCCCGGTGGCAGATCGTCCAATGCTGGTTATGCATCTCATCAAATAGCAGTAGTTTTAAGCAAAGTAGTTAAGTTAAGAAAGCAATTCTGATTTGCTTTCTTCTGATGCCCCCAACCTCAGACATGAACTTTTCTTTCCTCAGTTTTAAGCTGAGGTTCTGTTGTTTGTTTCGTGTTAGCTTGCCATCATCTTTTACCGCCGTAGTCAGCTCCTTTCTTTAAAGAGTTTTGTTATTCCGCTGTGCAATCAACTCAATATTTTGTGAAGGTAATTTCTAAATTTCTCGGGTATTTAGGCGTTTACCCTTTTCTCTGGTGGAATCATTTTTTGATGCTTATGTTGTTCAGAAATTCTGTCAAACTAAATTCAATAGCAGCGCTCTGGCGTGAGTTTTGTGCTGCTGTCGGGATGCGCAAGAAACTTGTACTTTCATTGTTCAGCCTGATTGTTCTGAGCGGCATAGCCGTTATGTCCTGGATGACGCCATTGTACGAATCTTCAATAAAAATTCTGGTTAGCCCGGAAATTATTGCAACCGGAAACGGTAGGGGAGCGGCAGCCAATCAACTTGTTTCCGAAATTGAATTTCTGAAAAATCAAGAACTGCTAACTATTGTCGGGCAGCAAGCAGGAGAGAACGATGAGCGTTCGCTTCAACAATTAGCGGCGCGGCTTTTAGTTGAGGAAGTCAGCAATTCTAACGTCATTAAAGTTACCTATCGGGATGAAAATCCTGAACGATCAGCGCAGGTTTTGAAACTACTTTTTGATGAATATCTGAAGTCTCGTGAGCGACTGAGCCAGCCAGTCAAGCCAGTTGCTTTACGTGAGCGCGCAGACGATTTTAATCAAAAACTAGGTGACGCGACGACGGCGATAAAGAAGATTGATTCTGCCCATGACCTAACCGGGCTTGCGACTCAGCAAGACCTTGTGCTGAAGCAATATTATGAGCTTCAAAAACAGGCTGAAGCGGCGAATCTCGAAAAGCGCGAAGCACAGGAACAGATTACCGCTCTGCAATCGCAACTCGTTACACAACCGGAACAGCTCGAAGTTGGTTCTGCGACAAAATATGTTCAGGCGCTGGACAAAATGAAAGAAGAGTTAGTGGCGTTTGAAATGCAACGCACTCAGTTGCTGCAAAAATATCAGCCACAGCATCGGTTGATTCGTGACCTGGAGCAGCGCATTGCCAAATCCAAAGAGCTGATTGCAAAGGAAGAGCAGAACCCTCCGCGTGAGCGTTCATTTGCGATCAATCAAACGCGCCGTCGCCTGATGGATGACCTTTTCAAAGCGGAAGCTTCGATGGCAGTTCTCGTCCAGCGCGAGGCACGGCTTCGTGAATTGGTGAATACTTACCAGGCACGGGTTCGTGAACTGAACCTGCAAGGAGTTAAAAAAGATAATCTCGAGCGCGAACGCACCCTCAATGAGGAATCCGTTAATTTATATCGCCAGAAAGCACAGGAAGCAGAAATTGAGGCCATTGTGAAGAAGTCAAAAATGACTCAGGTGAGCTTACTGGAAGCAGCCAGTGAGGCGCGCTATCCGGTTAGCCCTAATTGGTCGCGCAATCTCTTGTTTCTTTTGTTCACCGGGCTGGGAGCTTCGCTTGGCAGTGTTTTGGTGGCAGAAACTTTTCGTCCGCGGGTTTGTAGTGAAGAAGGATTGCACCGTCGGCTGGGCTTGGCGGTACTGGCAAAACTGCCTGCGCCACGAGGCGTAAAATTGGAAATCTAATCTTTAAAGACGATTTGGAAAAAAGAAAGTATGTGGCAAGTGATAACTAAAACACCACAACAAAATACACCCCAATCGGCCCATGAAAATAGTTTCGTGACGGCGGACTGGAAAGTTATTACAGCTTCTCAGCAAGAGTGGTTCAGCGAAAGTTTTCCCGTTTGGCCGGGGCAGCTTTTACCCGTTTCAGAAATTGATCAATTAGTGGAGGCTTTGGGAAATTTAGGCAAGGTGAAAACTGACGCCTGTCATTCATCGTCCACTTCAATGGTTTCGCACTCAACGAAAAGACCCGTCGCTCCAACGAGTTCCTCGATTCCTTCGGAGCAGGTTTTGCCAGTGAAAAGCTCAGGTGAGAAAGAAAAGTCAGACGTCAATAGGATCATTAATGAGCTGGCGCTTCCTCGTCAGGCTGGCGCTCCAGAACCGTCACCCTTGTCACCGGAAGTTCGTGCGCAATTATTGAAGTTGCGTGCCACCATCATGGTTGAAGCGGAGCAGCGACAATTGCGTTCAGTTTTGATTTGTGGCGCTGCACCTGAGGTTAGCGCACAACCAATGGCTGCCGATCTGAGCCGATTAATAGCGGAATATGAGCGCTTGAAAATTGCTTACATCGAAGTTGTAGAAACAGACACCTCAGCGCCTGGAAATAAAGTTTTACCTGCCGGATACACCTTTCGAATCAGACGAACAAGAACACAAAATCTTTACGAAATTGCTTCTTCTCTGGGTGCCGTCAGGCTTGAGGATTGGTTGAAAAACTGGACGCCCTCTGTCGTTTTGACGGAGCTTGAAAAAATGTTTGATCTGGTTCTGATGTACGCTCCTGCCGTGACCAGTAACCCGGAAGTCGCATTGTTAGCGGGTGCTGTGGATGGCGTCATTCTGGTCGCGACAGAAAACGTAACTTCTTTCGCCAGTCTGGGCGAAGCTCACAACCGATTGTGCACCGCTCAGGCGAAGGTGCTGGGTGTGACGCTTAATAAAGCGCCTTCTATTCCTTCAACCCTTTCAGTAGTCAAGTCGCGGATGCGTGGATTGATGAATTTCATAGCGGTAATCAAATGAGTATTCATTCAGGAAAACATCAACAGCCAGAGAGCTGGCTGGATTCGGAAAATCTTTTGCGAGACCTTAGAAATATTCTGTGGGCGCGTAAGTGGCTGATTCTTGGAACGGCATTGTTGACCTTTGCCTTAACTGCGATTGGCACCTGGTTGACCAAACCCATTTACTCTTCTTCAGCCTCTATTTTAGTTAAGAAAGAACGTTTTGACGCGCCTGTCACGCCGGAGCAAATTATTGCCGGGCACCCTGATACGCGGATGGCAGAAGAGGATGTGAATTCAGAAGTGGAAATTCTCAATAGCCCATCATTACAAGCAGAAGTTGTGAAGAAACTTCAGCTTGAAAAAAACTTCGAAGCCAAAAAGAGTAATTCTGTCTTCGCCGCTTTTGACAAAGACCCGGCGGACGAAAAGCTTTCTGCCGCTTCTCTGGCAGCGATGAAGCTTCAGGAAAACCTGACGGTTGAGCCGGGTAAGAAATCGAATCTCATCAAAATTACTTATAAAGATAATAATCGTGAGCAGGCGGCGAAAGTGGTGAATACTCTGTGTGATTTGTATCAGGAACGCCACATTAAGTTACGCGAAAATGTGGGCGCGACAGATTTCTTTGTTGAGCAGGCTGATGCAATGCGAGCTAAGCTGTATGAAAAAGAAGCTGAGCTAAGGCGGATCAGCCCCTTACCCAATCCTCAGTTACTCAATCAGCAAATCGAGACGCAGATGCGTCAGCTCAACGAATTCGAGGTTGCCTTGCAAAGCACCCAAACGAGTATCATTGAAGGCGAAGCGCGCATTAAATCTTTAGCACAACAATTAGTCAGCGAACCCGAACGATTGAAGAGTGAAGAACGAATTTCACATCGAACGGCCCCCGATGCCATTCGAGCGCAACTATTTACTCTCGAGCTACGACGTTCGGAGCTGCTTGGTAAATACAAACCGGAGCATCGTCTCATCCGTGATCTCGAAAAAGACATCGAAAAAGCTCGTCGTATGATTGAGGCGGTAGAAAAAGCTCCCGCTGAATCAACGACTACCTCTGCTTTAAACCCATTGCGTCAACGGTTGAATGACACCTTGACCACGGAACGGAGTACCCTGGCGTCGTTGCGACAAAAAGAAAAGTCATTAATTGAGACGGTCGGCCAGTCGAAAGCTAAGGTGCGTGAACTGGGAGTGCAGGGATATGAGCAGCGTCGCCTTGATCGGGAACGCGAGCTGGCGGATCAGTCCTATCAATTGTACTCGAAAAAAGGTGAAGAGAGTCGCGTTTCGACCGCACTCGACAAAGAAGGAATTATCAATGTGAGAGTGGCAGAACCAGCCAGCATCCCATTTAAGGCGACGAGTCCAAACGTCCCGCTGAATTTGATTCTGGGATTGATTGGCGGAGTAATTCTTGGTTTGGTGACAGCTTTTACATTTGAGTATTTTCAACCCACGGCTCGTGCAAACAAGCCCCTTGCAACAATCAATAAAATCTCAAGGTTGGTTACACGGGTTGGTAGCTAAAGCCTGAGAAATGATGAATTGAAGTGATTGCTTGAGAGGCCTGTTCTCTCAAGCATAACTAATACTACGACTGGAAAATTTATGCCTGCCCCGTATCGAAAGCTGTATTTGCTTTACCTTCAGCTCATGGATTTGTTGTTGTTGGTCACTGCTCTTGGTTTGACCATCGCCCTGAATTATTCCAACGAAGATTATGTTGATTACGGCATTACCTTCGTGACGGATCGTGTCAAGGTTAGTAACGCGATTCTGATCGGATTGCTGTTATTGATTTGGCATCAGGCGTTCAACCTTCGTGGGCTGTATTTATTAACCAGGCTACATATCCTGGCTGAAGAGGTCATAGAGATTGCCTTATCAGTTTTCTGGTGTGCCATTGCCCTGCTGATCGTCGCCCAAGTAGGCAACTGGCCGACCATTACTGTCGTTGTGACGGGGATCTTTGCCCTCCTCAGCTTTATTTTTATTTGTAGCTTCAGGTTGATTCAGCAATATGTTTTCCGTTCATTTCGGAGGCGTGGCCATAACACCAAAAATCTATTACTGATCGGAGGAGGCCCACGTGGACAGCAATTCGTGGAGCGTCTGATGCAGCGTCCCGACCTCGGTTATCGCCTGCTTGGCTATTTGGATAATCATGAGATCAATACCTCTCTCCCTGAGCTTCGCAGAATCGGCAGGCTTGACGATTTGACCAGAATAATTGCGACAGAAGTAGTGGATGAAGTTGTCGTCGCCCTCCCTATTAAATCTCAATACATCCAAATTGAAGACGCTGTTTTACAGTTAGAGGAGCAGGGCATTACGACCCATTTATTGTCTGATCTCTTTCCGCAACAGCTCGCTTTTTCACGCCCAGCCCGCTTGCAGGGGATGAATTTTATTTCTCTGCATTCCACTCCTGCACTGGGATGGAGAACCGAAGCCAAACGCATCTTCGACCTTTTTGCCGCGCTGTTTTTATTGATTCCCTGTGCGCCCTTATTCGCTTTGATTGCTGTTGCCATCAAATTAGATTCCCCTGGCCCGGTTTTCTTTATTCAGGAACGAATGGGCTACAACAAACGCCGCTTTCAGCTCTTCAAATTTCGGACGATGGTAGTTGATGCCGAAGCCCGGATGAAAGAGATTGAACACCTCAATGAAAAAGAAGGCCCGATTTTCAAGATCAAATACGACCCCCGTATTACAACTCTTGGACGCTGGTTGAGAAAAACCAGTCTGGATGAATTACCACAACTTATTAACGTCGCGTTGGGAGATATGAGTCTGGTTGGCCCGCGTCCACTTTCAATGCGTGACGCCCTTGGATTAGATGCCGCCTGGCAAAAACGCCGCTTCAGCGTGAAGCCGGGAATTACCTGTCTGTGGCAGGTGTCTGGTCGCAGCAATTTAAGTTTCAGGGAATGGATGTTGCTTGATCTTGAATACATTGATCGCTGGTCACTCGGACTTGATTTTCGGATTTTGCTTCGCACGATTCCGGCGGTTCTGACCGGTAAAGGGGCTACCTAAAAAATTTTCAATAACCCACAGAAATAGCGGGTATTAAATTCTAATCGCTGTTTTTGGTTAGAGTAAACATGGAGGTGATCCGGCAGGTCGCTCAACAAATAAAGCACATATACACAGGAGAAAATTAATGAAGCTACACAAAACCTCACCCGCCATCGCGTCGTGCCTGGCGGTCATGTTGTTTGTTTTCATGGGACAGGCAGTTTTATCCCAGACTTTTACTGATACGGGGTTTTCCACCGAAGTAGTAGTGAATGTTACCAAATTTCAAACAGTTGGCTTTGCCTTTGCCCCTGATGGCAGAATTTTCGTTTGGGAAAAGCCAGGCATTGTCAAAATCGTGAAAAACGGTGCTGTTTTACCAACGCCATTTATTGATATTTCGACGCGAGTGAATGAGGTTGGTGATCGTGGGTTAATTGGCTTGGCACTCGACCCGAATTTTTCAACGAATGGATTTGTTTATTTGTTATATGTCTACGAACCAAATGGGAATGCTGCCGATACGACACCGAAAACAGCGCGCCTGACCCGTGTTCAGGCGAATCCGGCGAATCTTGATGTAGCCCTCCCCAATAGTGAAGTAGTGCTGATGGGAAAGATTGGAACAGCTCCTTGCAGCAGTTCACCTGCCGGAGCGGATTGCATGGGATCGGACGCCTCAGCGCATACTGTTGGCACCGTAAAATTTGGAATTGACGGAAAAATTTATGTCGGAATGGGCGATGGCGGAGATTTTAATTTTGCTGATCAACTGTCATTCCGTGCCCAGGATTTGAACACCTACAACGGCAAGATTTTGCGGATTAATCCTGACGGAACTGCGCCGAGCGACAATCCATTTTTCGATGGAAATGTGAATTCGGTGAAGTCAAAAGTTTACGCCTACGGCCTTCGCAGTCCCTTTCGTTTTACGCATAAGCCTGGTACGAGCGAGGTTTATCTCGGCGATGTCGGAGCTACCCATTTTGAAGAAATTAATCGTGGGCGCGGCGCCAATTTCGGTTGGCCTTGTTATGAAGGAACCACCACCAATCCAGATTTCCAATCGGCTTTTCCCGGTCAGTGTGCAGCCATTCCCGCCAGCGCCATCACGAATCCGATCCACAACTATGCGCGTGGAGGCGGAGCCGCTATTGTCGGCGGGCCTTTTTATACAGGCACGAATTATCCAGTGAAATATCGTGGCAGCATGTTTTTTGCGGATTACGTTAAGAGTTTTATTTCGCGCCTCGTTTTTGATGCCAATAATAACGTCGCCAGCGTTGAATCATTTGCGACCGGCGTCAACTCACCTGTTCATTTAGAGCAAGGCCTGGACGGATTACTTTATTATCTTTCGATTGCAGGTGGTGAGATTCGGCGGATCAAATTTAGTGGAACTGCGCCGTCGGCAGTGGCGAACGCCACACGCCCTTCCTTGACAGACCCCTATACCATAGCTTTTTCCAGTAATGGTTCCAGCGATCCAGCCGGAAGTGCCTTAACCTCTCAATGGGACTTCGGCGATGGGACGACTTCGGCCACTGCGAATCCAACGCATACTTATGTCACCACCGGCGTCAAGACGTTTGTTACCAAGTTGACCGTGACCAATCCGCCGGGCTTGACTGCTTCGACCACTATTAATGTTGTTGTCGGCAGCCGTCCTCCTGTCGCAACCATCACTGCACCCGCCAATGGAATAACACCTAAAACCGGAGATGTCATTACCTTCACCGGGACTGCCAGCGACCCCGACGAGACGCTTCCTGCCAGTGCCATGAAATGGTCAGTGCTGTTACATCACAATACGCATATTCATCCGGGAGTTACTGCTACCGGAACCAGTGGCAGTTTCGTGATAGAAAATCATGCCGTCGCAGGTGAGATATTTTTTTATGAAATTGTCTTAACCGTAACTGACAGCGCAGGCGTTACGGATACCAGACGTGTCAACGTCAATCCGATTATTATAGATTCACCGCCCCCTCCTTCCACTTCAACTTTGCCAACACCCTGGCTTGGACAAGATGTCGGCAGTGTTGGAAAAGTTGGAAATAATAGCTTTACCAATGGGAGTTTGACGTTGCAAGGTTCCGGCACGGATATTGGCGGGACAAGTGACGGCTTTGATTATGTCTATCAAACGTTGCAAGGTGATGGGCAGATCGTCGCGCGCGTTGCCAGCATCCAAAACACAGCACCTGAAGCCAAAGCCGGTGTCATGATTCGAGAGAATCTGGCAGCGAATTCACGTTATGTCATGGTTCGCTTTAAATCGAATGAGCATACAGCTTCCCTGCGTCGAGCCAATCCTGGAGAGGCTACGATCACGAATTTGGGTGATGATCAGATTTTGCAGCGTTGGCAGCGCATTGTGCGACAAGGAAATCAGTTTAGTACTTATCAATCGGCTGATGGTACGAACTGGCTGTTGATCGAAACAGTGATGGTGAATATGCCGTCCTCGGTCTTCTTTGGAATCGCTGTCACAGCCGCGAATAACACGGTTTTATGTAAAGCAGTTTTTGATAATGTGAAAGTAAATGTTCTGGCTGTAAACCGTCCTCCAACTGTCAGCCTGACTGCTCCTACCAACAACTCAACATTTACTGTCCCAGCGACGATTACTTTGCGGGCGAATGCTGCCGATGCAGACGGGACGATTAGTAAGGTTGAATTTTATCAAGGCGGATCGCTAATAAATTCGGATCAGAGCGCTCCTTATGAATATACCTTAACTTTGGGATCCGTCGGAGCGGCTTCGTTCACGGCGAAAGCTTACGACAACAATGGAGCCGTCACGACTTCAAGTGCGGTTCAGGTGAATGTCACCAATCCTGCACCTGTTAATGGTAATGGAAGCGGACTCAAAGGAGAGTATTTCAAGAAAGAGGATTTCAAGGAACTGAAATTAGTACGAATTGACCCTATTATTGATTTCGATTGGAGGACAGGCAAACCGACGGCAGGACTGGACAACGACCATTTTTCCATTCGCTGGACAGGCTTCGTACAACCGCGTTCGACGGGAAATAACACGTTTTATGTAACCGCCACAGATACGGTGCGGCTGTTGGTAAACGGGCAATTACTCATCAATGCCAATAACAAAAATAATACTGAAAATCGCGGCACGATCACTCTTACTGCTGGTAAAAAATACAGCATCAAACTGGAGTTTGTTGAAAAGGATAAAGAAGCTTCTGTTCGTTTGGAATGGGCAAGCCCGCAACAACTGCGGCAAGTCATTCCACGCAGCCAGCTTTATACACAGTAATGCGGATAAGTAATAAATTAATGAGTTTATGACTAACCATCACGTACAAACACCTGCGCTACGCCGTTCGTGGCTGATGTGGCTGGGGCCTTTGCCTGCGCTCTCAGCCGCGACGGCTTTAGCTGTTGTTAGCGGCGGACAGATTTTTCGCGGGCTGTTACTGGGCGGAGCCTTGTGGATCATGGCTTTGCCGTTGCTTTCCAGTTTGGAAGCCGGAATGTTGGCGATGATGATCTTTGAACCGCTCCGTGGTTTTTTGCGTCGCGCCCAGTTCATTGTCGTTGAATATACAACGACTGACCCCATTCATTTGGTGACGCCAATCCTGACGGTTCTGGCGTTTACGATTTTGCTCTGGAAAAGACGTGAACGGATGTTCGTGACGAAACCATTAGGTTTGCCAGTTTCGATTCTGGCAGCGTGTTTCTTCATTCAAATCTTTAATCCGTTTCAGGGTGGTGTCACGGTTGGATTGTCAGGAGCCTTTTTTATTTTACTGCCAGTGGCATGGTTTTACTTCGGGTGCGCAATGAAGTCGGCTTTTTTGACTATCGCTTTGCGCGTGATTGTGGTGATGGGGCTGATCTGTTCTTTGCATGGAGCCTACCAATTAATATTTGGCTTTCCCAGCTTTGAGCAATACTGGGTGAATCATACAGACCATTACGAATCCATTGCTGTTGGTCATATCCAACGTGCTTTGGCGACTTTTAATAGCGCTGAGGAATGGGGGAGATACGTTCAGTTTGGTGCACTCATTGCTTTTGGTTTCGGAGTCGGAGCGAAACAGTTAGCCAGACGTTTGGGCTGGGTGCTATGTCTCGCCGGATTAAGTGCGGTGCTGATCATGACAGGACAACGGACAGCGATTTTTGGACTGGTGGCTGGCATTGGGGTGTTTATTTTAATGGGTGCTGAAAACTGGGTCAGAGTCATCAAGCGTTGCGGGATGATGGGGCTTGCAGTAGTGGTTTTATTGCTGGTTGCGAAGCCACCTTCAGAGCAGGAAATGTGGAGCAAAGACAAAGACGATAAGTTTGGTACGATGCTTTCACATACTACGCGTGGGACTTTACAACCAACGAAAGAAGGAAGCCTCGATGAACGCTTCAAAATCTGGGGAGTACTTATCACGACGTATATTCCCTCTCGCCCGCTTGGAGCGGGGATCAGCACAGGCACTGTAGCAGCAGCCCGCTATACGGGTATAAGCAGTGAATTTTATCCGATAGATAGTTTTATCGTTGCTCTTCTGGTTGGCTGTAGCCTTCCAGTGGCGCTTTTATTTGTTGGGATATTAGTGCGAATTCAGTGGTTGGGAGTACAAATTTTTAAGCGGGCTTTACCAGGAACTGATAAAGCTATAGTCCGCCGAATCGCGGCGGCAATCGTCTCAATGCTGATTTTGAACAGCATTTTTGGGTTGACCTTCATGATTTATTCAGCAGCCCCCATCGCCTGGATGGTGATTGGTTGGATTTGCTCGGAATCCGCACGGGATGAGCATGAGTTATCACCTGAATTCTGAGAGAGATAAAGGGGAAATGAAAATACTTTTTTACAATCATACGAATACTATCAGCGGCGCAGAACGTGTGCTTTTACTCATCTTATCGCAGCTTGACCCAGGTGAATTTCAAATGATGGTGATGTGCCCAGCGGGCGATCTTAAACGACAAGTCGAAGAGCAAAGTATTCCTTGTGTTGAAGTCAAAAAACTGGAGGCCAGATTTACCTGGCGCTTGGATTTAGTAGTGCAATATCTACTTTCGTTCTGGCGCGTCATGCGTAATGTTCGTTCCCAAATTAAAACGATTAACCCTGATTTGATTCATGCTAACAGCATTCGTGCCGGATTAGTCATGACCGCTGCGACCATCGGCTTAGAGGTTCCCGTCATTTGGCATCTGCATGATTTGTTACCGCATCACCCAATTAGTACCGCCATTCGTTTTTTTGTTTTACTGGCTTCATCTCGGATCAGATTTTTGGCTGTTTCGCAGGCGACTGCCGATAGATTTCGCGGTGTTCTTTTACATCCATTCAATGATCGTGTTTCTGTCAAAACTATTCTTAACTGTGCTGACACGGACAAGTTTCGACCTGACGAAAAAGGCCGTGCCGCTATTCGCTCCGAATTAGGAATCGGACAGGATATTCCAGTGATTGGCATCATTGGGCAAATCACTGAACGCAAAGGGCAACTCGGATTACTGCATGCATTTGAACGAGTCGTACAGGAATTTCCAGAAGCAGTTTTATTAATTGTCGGTGAACCGCAATTCAACGCTTCGGATGAAACGTATTTTCAGCTATTAAAACAAACTACTGAAAAAATAGGGATCGCAGCACAGGCTCGTTTTCTAGGTGCAAGGCGCGATGTTCCGGCAGTGATGCAAGCGCTTGATGCATTAGTAGTGAATTCATTGGCAGAGCCTTGTGGCTTAGTAGTGTTGGAAGGAATGGCAAGTGGCTTACCAGTGGTTGCTACTGCTGTTGGCGGTAATCCTGAAATGATTCATCACGCCTTGAGTGGCAGGCTGGTTCCTGTCGCAGACGAGCAAATTCTGGCAGCAGAAATAATTCATCTTTTACAATCACCTTCTATTTGTCAGGAATTAGGTTGGAGTGCCCGTTTACGGGTCAGTCAATATTTTACAGTTCCTGCTTATATTGCTGAGATACAAAAATTCTATCGGGCGGCCAGTAAGTGCGCCAGCCTAACCAGTGAAACAAGCAGAATTGTGTCTGTATAAACAGTACGAGTTACGATGAAACGAATGAAAAAAAATATCACCATTGTTTTTTTTACCTACGGTCTTACGCTGCTTTCGGGCGTAGTGACAAGCCTATTGACGGCTTGGGCTTTAGGGCCGGAAGGTCGTGGCGATCTTGCTGTTGTCGTACTGTGGCCAAATATCATGGCTTGGCTGTTCGGGTTAGGCTTGCCGCAGGCTTATCGTTATTACCTTGCGCGTCACCCTGATTTGCTTTCTACACATTATTCCAATGCGCTCATCTTTGCGCTGTTTGCTGGGCTGATCGCGTTCGGAGTTGCCGAATTAATTGTCCCGCATCTGGTTGGGCAACACAGCCCTGATGTCATGCTGTTGGTGCGAATTTACCTATTGAATATTCCGCTGGCTCTGCTGTTTGATTTGATGGTCGGGTTACTGGAAGGATCGCGCGAATTTCGTTGGGCTGCCGCTGCACGAAGTATTTTTTACGGCACACAATCTGTTACTTATTTGGTGCTTTGGTTTAGTGGACATCTGACCGTCAGGAACGCTGCTTACACAATGATTGCAGCACAATTGATGTGTACTTCACTCGCCTTTATCGGCGTGAAAATTGGATTGCGTCCGTGTTGGAACCCCGGCGCAAAGGAATGGAAAGAAGCGCTTGCTTATGGGCTGCGTTATTTCCCTGGACTCATTACTGCGATGGCGACTTTGCGGTTGGATCAATTGCTGCTGGCGGCGATGGCTCCCAGCGCGGTGATTGGACTTTATGTGGTGGCGGTGCGTCTTTCCGAAATCACTACCGTTCTCGCGTCTTCCGTTTCAGATGTTTTGCTGCCAGAAGTTGCCGCACAGGAAAACAAAGAAATTTCACTACAACTGCTCACCAAAAGTTTGCGCCAGACATTTTATGTTTATTTGGTCGTGCTGATTCCGCTGTGGATCGCCGCGCCCTACATCCTGCGCTTTGCTTACGGCACGGAGTTTCTGGCGGCGACCGGAACGTTGCGATTGTTGCTGATTGCTTCGCTGCTTTGGAGTATGGGTTCGATTGTAAATAGCGGATTGAATGGATTGGGCTTTCCGGTGCTCAGCACGATTTCGCGGTTGTCTTCCGCCGGAGTCACCGTGATCGCGCTGCTGTATTGGTTGCCAACGCGCGGAATTGTCGGTGCAGCACTCGCTTCATTGCTGGGTTACAGCGTGATGCTGATCGTAGCTTTGTATTGGCTGATGCGAAAGCAACGGCTCAGTTTGTGGCAGTGTTTCTATCCACAAACCGGGGATTTTCCCGTCAAAAAATTAATCACAGATTTCCGGTTGCGGATTGGTTGGCAACTGAGAACAGAACGATAAAAAAATGATCTACCGCCACTCGGTTGCCCTTTATCGGCAGAGCGGGTGAGACGGATAGACGACTGATAACTACTACCGAAAAAAGGAAGGCTAAAGATGCCCCGAATAGCTTTAGTGCATGATTATTTCGTCCAGATGGGCGGCGCAGAAAAAGTGGCGGAAGCCCTAGCACAAACTTTCCCGACGGCTCCGTTGTATGCGACGGTTGCCCTTGAACATCGCTTGCCTGAAGGGTTACGCAACACCGAAATTCGTACTTCTTTCATGCAGCAAATGCCAGCGGTCGAAAGCAAATTCCGCCAGTATTTCTGGCTGTATCCCTTCGCTGTCGAGAGTCTGAATTTATCCGAACATGAGCTGATTGTCAGCAGCAGTTCCGGCTATGGCAAAGGTGTGCATCGGGCGAAAAATGCGGTTCACGTTTGTTATTGCCATACGCCGATGCGCTGGGTCTGGCGTTATGACGATTATGCCGAACGCGAAGGTTTCAGCGGCGCAGCGCGGGTCGTGCTGCCTGCGATGCTGGCGGGACTGCGTTGGTGGGATCGCCGCGCTTCACGGCAACCCGATTATTACATCGCTAACTCGCAAGTAGTCGCCGACCGAATCAAACAAATTTATGGACGCGAATCTGTGGTGATTCCGCCTCCGATTGATGTAGATCGCTTCCAGCCCAGCGATGACGTGGAAGATTATTTTTTAATTTTGTCGCGGCTGGTTCCCTACAAACGCATTGATCTGGCGATTCAGGCTTGTACCAAAATGAATCGTGAATTGGTGGTGATCGGCGACGGCCCGGATCGGCAGCGCCTCGAAGCAATGGCTGGCCCGACGGTCAAATTTTTAGGACGGCAATCTGATGAAGTAGTAAATCATTACGCCAGCCATTGCCGCGCTTTGTTGTTTCCCGGTGAAGAAGATTTCGGCATGACGCCGCTTGAGATCAATGCTGCCGGGCGTCCGGTGATTGCCTACGGTGCAGGCGGTGCGCTCGAAACCGTT
>JAYVRW010000024.1:0-8774 GCA_043775925.1 Blastocatellia bacterium | reverse complement strand
ATCCGCTTATGAGTCTGGTCAGACCTTATACTCTGCCTTGAAAAAGGTCTTAGTTGGGGTTGGCTCAAAATACCAGATTAATTTTGCTTAGTTACTTAGTTCACGCGACCGCGCAGAGGCTGTGGGCATCAAACCAATGGCGCGATTTATCTGCTACGCGACCGCTGGAGTGTCGCCGGAATTAATGGGCATCGGTCCCGTTGAAGCGATTCCGAAAGCCTTAAAAATCGCAGGCTTGAAACTGGAAGACATCGGCATCATCGAATTAAATGAAGCCTTCGGCGCACAGGCTCTCGCCGTCATTAAAACGCTCGGTATTGATCTAAACCGTGTCAACGTCAACGGCGGAGCCTTAGCCTTAGGTCATCCGCTCGGATGCACGGGAGCCAAGCTGACGGCGACTTTATTGTATGAAATGAAACGCACAAAAGCGAAGTACGGAATGGTGACGATGTGCGTTGGCGGCGGAATGGGGGGGCGGGAATTTTTGAGAATTTGATGTAATTTTTTTATAAAAAGAAAGGCAAGCATTTATTGCTCGCCTTTCTTTTTAATTGTTAACTTTGAATTTCAACAGAACACATTGTCCTATTTATCATAACCTAACAGTCGCAACAACTGATAGAGCAGGTTCCACGAATTGGATCACAAGCTGTGATCATAGGATAGCAATAGTCTTTACAACTTTTACTCGTAGAACAATTAAGGCATCCTGTACAAGAACACGATAATGTTTGTGTTCTACAGTTTGGTGAGGCTTGAAAGAATTCAGTGAATAAATTATTTGATCGGAGGCTAAATGCCCCAAAATTTTGTGAGGCTGTTTTATTATAATATGATACTTCAGAGGGTGGTGATCCTCCTGCGCAAGAACTTGACAAATCATAACGCACAGGGACTATTGAGACGTAGCTTCGATTTGAGTCTTTCCCTATAATTTTTGTTGTCACTTCGATTGCATTTGCTGTTGCAGACAATTGGAAAACTGTCACAAATTCAGATTGCTTTCCACTTTTCCCAAGCTGATCCGGGCTACCTTTTCCTGATCGTAACTGGGTAGTGGAACCGGAATCTTTTGTTACCTTGTCGCCTTTTAAATCATAACTGATTTCGATAGGCTTAATAAATACATCAATATCAGGAGAATCTTGATACACTTTTTTTTCTGTAGAGTTCAGAGAGATTATCGCAATAGCCTCTTCTGCGTTTCTGCGCTTTGTACTAATTCCTATACTTGTATATGAGCTTTTATTACCACCATTTTTTACGTGTTCCAGTATCCAGGCTGAATGGCGTTCCTCATTAGTAGCTGTTAGAGATTTTATTTCTTCTTGAGATACGGATTTAACTATCTTAGCAGCTGTGATATGGTTCTTTGCAAAAGCACCAATACCGAAATACAAAACAAGTGTAATCATTAGCATAATCTTTTTCATCATTAATCTCCTATAAATAGTTATTTTTCTAAAGCTTTGATCAAAATTTGGTTGATGGCTTTGAAATGGCAAACTTGAAAGCTGATAAAGTATCCAAACAACTGGTGTACAATAAAAGTCGGCAAATTCTTGCACATATTTATAGACACATCAACGCCTGAATTGTCCTTAAACTTTACAAAATATTTTTTCCATTTTGCTCGAAAATATCGCAAGGAGTATTCGCTACCCCCCCCAGAAACTCGACGTAACTTATTGATTAAATTATAGTTATGCTTACGAAATTGCGGATATACTATTCCTAAAACTGTAGCGCGTTGATGGTCGTCTAAGTCCTCATTACATAATAACGCCCATAGCTTTTTGTCTTTCTCACTCATTGATTGAAGGGCATGGCTAATAATTTTCTGCTCTTCGTGTAAATAAACCAGCTCTTCCTGACAGGGTAAAACTGCCAGCACTTCCATCGTCAGATCATCAAGGTTTTTAGATATTTTTTGCCTTGATGCGTGGTTAATCACGACATTCTTAGCCATGCGATACAACCAGGTTTTTAACTGTGAACGATTTTCAAAGGATTGAAGGCGGCGACAATTATCTTCAAGTAAATGCACTATTACTCTCCCAATTAAATCTTCGATAGTAGCGGGATCAGCGTGAGGCAGGTATTTACGACAAGCAACAATCACCGCCTGATTGATGACGGGGCGCGAAGCTTGCACCAATTCTTGTAGTTCAGATAATTGATCGTTCACCGTCTCGACGCGCCTCTGTTGGTTGAGTTTTATCCCTCTACTATAGAGGACAAAATCACACGATACATAACACAAAAAGTTTCATATTTTTTAACTCAGAAGAATTGGGCTGAGGCAGCAAAAAATGGGCAGGCGTAATGCCTGCCCCAGAGTACATCAACAACTCAATTGAGGTGATCAATTGAGAATCGTTGTTAATCGTAATATTCCAATCCCAAATGCGTAATGAGTTCTTCACCACGTAAATGTCGCAACGTGTTTTTGAGCTTCATCAATTGAATGAACAAATCGTGTTCGGGGTAAAGCTTCGGTGCACACATTGGCGATTTGAAATAAAACGATAACCATTCCTGAATTCCCTTCATTCCCGTGCGCTGCGCCAAATCCATGAACAACGCCAAGTCCAAGACCAGCGGCGCGGCGAGGATTGAATCACGGCACAGGAAATCAATCTTGATTTGCATCGGGTAACCAAGCCAGCCAAAAATATCAATGTTGTCCCAGCCTTCTTTGTTGTCTCCACGCGGCGGGTAGTAATTGATCCTGACCATGTGCGTAAAATTGTCGTACAGATCGGGATAAACTTCTGGCTGCAAAATATGTTCCAGCACTGAAAGCTTGGATTCTTCTTTGGTTTTGAAGGAGTCGGGATCGTCGAGAACTTCGCCGTCGCGGTTGCCTAAAATATTCGTCGAGTACCAGCCATGCAAGCCAAGCAGACGCGCTTTTAAGCCAGGAGCCAGCATTGTCTTCATCCACGTTTGTCCGGTCTTAAAATCTTTGCCGCACAGCGGAACCCCATTTTTATTGGCCAAATCCATCAAGGCTGGAATGTCTACCGTTAAATTCGGAGCGCCGTTCGCAAACGGGACCCCAGATTTCAAGGCAGCGTAAGCATAAATCATCGAAGGCGCAATCGCTTTATGATTTTCTCGCAAAGCCTTTTCAAAGCTGGCGAGAGTTTTATGAACGGGTTGTTCTTTGATAAAAACTTCAGTCGAGCCGCACCACACCATTACCAGGCGCGAACATTTATTTTTCTTTTTGAACTCCACGATGTCAGCCATTAATTGTTCGGCTAACTCCATTTTATTTTTGCCCTGCTTGACGTGTGTGCCACTCAAACGCTTGACGAAATTTTGATCGAAGACGGCAGGCATCGGCTTAACTTTTGAAAGCTGTGGTTTGAGTTGCACGAGCAATTCTTTTTCCAGCACTCCGGCATGCATCGCGGCTTCGTAGGCGTTTTCTGCAAAAATATCCCACGTCCCGAAAACCAGATCATTCAAATCTGCGAGCGGAACAAAATCTTTGATGAGCGGCGAACGCCCGTCTGTGCGCTTGCCTAAACGAACTGTACCCATTTGCGTGAGCGAGCCAATTGGCTTTGCCAGACCTTTTTTAATGGCTTCAACGCCAGCGATGAAGGTAGTGGTAACTGCGCCGAGACCTACGCACAGAACTCCGAGCTTGCCTTTGGCGGGAGCGATATTTGCGCCTTTTTCGATCATAGAAAATAACTCCTGAAAATATTTTTTGAATTGTAATGATGCTGAATTTTAGGCGAGGACGTAACCAGTGTCTTGCGTGATCTTGCTCAATTTTAGCGGTGGCTTGCTAAATGTAGGATAGGCGGGGACGCCTATCCTACATTTTTAGTTGCAGCCTTCGACGAAGCCGTGCTAAAAATAAAGGCGAGGTGAATGTTAATGAAAGCAGCAGTTGTTAATAAATCCGAAAATACTGTCAATTGGTTTGTGCACGAAAAATATCCCGTGTGCTCCGCCTTATTGCTTACCCTCTCCCTTATCTAGCAGCGCAATTAGTTTTGTTGCGCTGCGCCTCCCGACTTAAAATCAATTCTATTATTAGCCTGATTTTGTTATCTTCTCGTCTTTCTTGGTAGCAGGAGCCACAGTCAGACGACCTGAGATAATTTACGTGAAATCATAACGCGGGCAAGCTGCCCGCTGTACGCAAGAGAAAGCACCATGAACGAAAAATATTTTCCCACAGAAATTGAAGAGCGGCAGCAACAGCGCTGGGCAGAGGCCAAAGTTTTCGAAGCTGACGTAGACGAATCACGACCACATTTTTATTGCCTGGAAATGCTGCCATATCCTTCCGGTCGCATTCACATGGGACACGTGCGCAATTATTCCATCGGCGATGCGCTGGCTTGTTATAAACGAATGACGGGGTTCAACGTCTTACATCCGATGGGTTGGGATGCGTTCGGAATGCCAGCGGAAAATGCTGCGATCAAGAATAATTCGCGCCCGGATACCTGGACGTTAGAAAATATTGATGCGATGCGGAAGCAGTTGCAGCGCGTCGGATTCAATTACGATTGGCGGCGTGAAATCGCTTCCTGTACGCCAGAATATTATCGCTGGAATCAGTGGTTCTTTATTCAAATGTGGAAGCACGGTTTGCTGTATCGCAAAAACGCGACGGTGAACTGGTGCGTTAAATGCAATACGTCACTGGCGAATGAACAGGCGGAAGGCGGCTTCTGTTGGCGGCACGAAGATGTGCCTGTGGAGCTGCGCCAATTGGAACAATGGTTCATCCGCGTGACGAATTACGCCGATCAATTGCTGGATGATTTGGATACTTTAGTTGATGGTTGGCCTGAGCGCGTGTTGAGCATGCAACACAACTGGATTGGCCGCAGCAAAGGCGCAGAAGTTGATTTTGCGATTGATGGCGAGTCGGGTGTCATCCGCATTTTCACAACGCGCATTGATACAATTTTCGGCGCCAGTTGCATGATCGTAGCGCCTGAACATTCATTGGTTGAATCATTAATCGCTTCCGGCAAAGCCAGTGACGAATTGAAAACATTTGTCGAAAAACAAAGCGCGATTACCAAAGAAGATCGCATTGCTGAAGGTACTGAAAAAGAAGGCGTCAACACGGGACTGTTTGCGATTAATCCATTCAACGGTGAAAAGCTGCCAATTTGGACGGCGAATTTTGTACTGACGGGATATGGTACGGGCGCGATTATGGCTGTGCCTGCGCACGATGAACGCGATTTTGAATTTTGCGCAAAATACGGTTTGTCCATTCGCCGCGTGATTGTTCCGGCAGGTTTTGATGGCGATGTAAATGAAGCCCTGACTGAAGCCTACACCTCAAAAGATGAAAGCTGCATCGTCGTCAACACGGGCGAATGGAGCGGCAAAGCTGTGCCGGAAGCCATCGCCGCAATGACCGCGCACGCGCACGCAAACAGTTTCGGCGAAGCGCAGACGAATTTCAAAATTCGTGATTGGGGCGTCTCGCGTCAACGTGCGTGGGGAACGCCACTGCCGTTTATTCATTGCGCAACGTGCGGCATCGTTCCGGTTCCCGAAGATCAATTGCCTGTCGAATTGCCGAAGGATTTAAACTTCAATACGCAAGGAGCGCCCCTCGCAGAACACGTGGGGTTTGTAAACGTGAATTGCCCGACTTGTGGCGCAGCCGCACGACGCGATACCGACACGATGGACACGTTCGTAGATTCATCGTGGTACTACTTCCGCTATGTTGACCCGAAAAATACCGAGTTGCCGTTTGATCCAAAAGTCGCGGCCTACTGGATGCCCGTAGATCAATACATCGGCGGTATCGAACACGCCGTACTGCACCTGATTTATACGCGGCTGTGGACAAAAATCATGCGCGATCTGGGCTTGATCACATTTGATGAGCCGGTGAAAAATTTGTTGACGCAGGGAATGGTTTGTCTGGCTACGGCACGTTGCGAAGAACACGACTGGCTGAATCCAACCGAGGTTTTGGACGGCAAATGTAAGTATTGCGGACAAGCTGCCAAAATCGGGCGCACCGAAAAAATGTCCAAATCCAAAAAGAATACGATTGATCCTGACGAAATGATCAATACGTTCGGTGCGGACACAGTGCGCTTATTTATGCTGTTCGCTGCGCCACCGGAAAAAGATTTGGAGTGGGATGATTCCGCTGTCGAAGGCGCTTCGCGGTATTTGAATCGCGTGTGGCGCATCATGCATAAATGGCACGAAAAGATTGCGGAATGCGGAGTGGGGAGTGCGGAATTTTCTGATCGTGCGCGGAGTTTACGCCGAAAGACACATCAAACGATCAAGCGCATTTCGGATGATATTGGACGCCGCATGAATTTCAATACTGGCGTTGCCGCGTTGATGGAATTGACGAATGAAATTTACGACTTCGATAAAAAAGTTGATGAAGCTAATGCTGGTGATTTGTTTGCACTGAAAGAAGCGATGGAAGCATTGGTGAAAATGCTGGCTCCCTTCACGCCCCACATCGCCGAAGAATTGTGGGCTTCATTAGGTCATCATGATTTGGTCGTCGTCGCTGAATGGCCTGTGTACGACGCTGAGTTGGCCAAAGAAGAGACACTGGAAATCCCCGTGCAAATCAATGGTAAAATGTCCGGGCGCGTTTCAGTCGCTCCAGAAATTGATGACGAAGCTTTGCGGCAGGCAGTTTTCAGCGATGAAAGAATTAAAGCTAAAATCGGTGAGCGACAGATCGTCAAAACGATTGTTGTGCCGAAGCGATTGGTGAATATTGTAGTAAAGTGAATTTTAGAGAATGGTGGTAGCGATGAAAATTTGGCCTGAGTTTGACCGTCATGGAGATTTGCCAGTAGGCATTCACCAAGCTACGCTGTCTGAAGTGATCGCACAGTTCGGAGCAACAACAATGCACCGAAGCCTGATCGGACAAAGACTGGAACGTATCTATAAGCTGGCGTTCAAGACGGGCGAGCTGTCACGATTTGTGGTATATGGTTCTTTCATTACAAACAAACCTGCTCCAAATGATGTAGATGTGTTCATGCTGATGAACGACTCATTCGACACCAATAGGGTAACTGGAGACAAGGTGCTCGTGTTCGATCACCTTGCCGCTCAGAATGTGTACGGAGCCAGTGTCTTCTGGATCCGAAGAATGGCTGCAATTGGTGGTGAGCAAGCCGCTTTAGAGCATTGGCAAATCAAGCGTGATAAATCATTCCGTGGGATCGTGGAGGTAATCAACGATGATTCAAAATAATCTCGAATTTGAAGCAACCCTTAAACGAATTACTTACTTTCAGCGTCAATTGGAAAAATTGCGTGAAGTAGAAACCAACTTGATAAATTATCGGCTATCAAGCAGTGGTTATTTATCTGAAATTGACCGGATGAACCTTGAAGTCAGAGAGTATCTTTCACTTCATCCAAGCGAACTACAACAACAGGCTGCTTAATATGAGGACTTCCCGAATTATTTTGCTCTTAGTTCTTTTGCTCCTGACTTGCAGTTTCAAAGAATGTTACAAGCAAGCAGGCAAGGGCGAAGCGTTGCCGTCGCACATCAAGACGTTAGCAATTCCGCCGTTTCAAAATCCAAGCTTGCGCTACAAGGTTGAGCAACGTTTTACCGCTGCAATGATTGATGAAGTACTGCGGCGACAACGCGCCTTGCAGGTCGTTGCAAAAGCTGAAGGTGCAGATGCCGTGATGCTGGGCACGATTAAGCAATTTGCCTATCGTGGAGTTTTGCTGGATGATTTTGGGCGTGCCCGCGTGTTTGAAATTACTGTCGTGGCTGGCATCACTGTTAAGGATCAAACCAAAAATAAAGTGCTTTACGACAATCAAAATTATATCTTCAAAACTGAATACGAAATTACAGGTGATCCAAATACTTTCTTCAATGAAGAAGGTCCGGCGGTCGAACGATTGGCGCGAGATTTTGCGAAAAGTGTTTTGACAATGGTAATGGAAGGCTTCTAAAAATCCTCCTTTAAAATAACAAAGGCCTGATCTCAAATGGAGATCAGGCCTTTTGTTATTTTTTTAATGCAGTGCGCTGTTACTTCTTGGGCGGCACGATAGCATCTTTGCAAGCCTTGGCAACGCGGAACTTGACTACGGTCTTGGCCGGAATCTTGATCGCTGCGCCGGTGGCTGGGTTACGACCCGTACGAGCTTTGCGGCTCGCTTTGACCAGTTTACCAACACCTGGAAGAGTGAATTGTCCAACCTTCTTGGTCTGAGCGACCGCGACGGCGGCGACTTCATCAATGATTGAAGCGCCAACCTTCTTCGAGACACCAAATTTTTCCGCTAAATGAGCGGCGATTTGACCTTTAGTCATCGGTTTTGCTGCTGCTTTTGCTGCTGCCATAATTGTAATCTCCTTTTTTCGTAATTAAGTTACGCCAGACTTCACTGCTGCGACATTTCAATTTGCCTGACGGCCTTCACGATGAAATGAACACAGAGATAGCTTTGGCTCGAAATAATGAAAACCTCATCAGGCTCTCGTGGGTTAAAAAGATAAACAGAGGATGCATGAAAATTATGCAAGATTCAACACTAACCCACCACAAACATTTTCGGGTAGCGAAGGGGGAACTCTGCTTGCTGAAAAGATCAAAAATAATTACCTCTGATAAACAGAAGGAAAAAGTCTATCGCCTGTCTTTATTACTTGGTAAGCGACTCTATTTTATGCTAAATCGCGGCGGAGTATACAGCAGGTTATAAGGGGGTGCAAGCCAAATATGCCTGTTTTTCCTACGTTTATTGAG
>JAYVRW010000023.1:0-8798 GCA_043775925.1 Blastocatellia bacterium | reverse complement strand
AGCCGTGCAAATAAACTCCGGCGAGTGCGGCATTTCTGGCGGCGCTTCCGATGAATATTTCGTCAGGGTTGTCTTGTGGGCATTGAGCAAGTAGCCCTGCAATTATTCCTGTGAGTACGTCACCTGAGCCAGCGGTAGCCATTCCAGCATTGCCAGTTGGGTTAATAAAAACATCCACGAATTGGAATCCATTTTCATCAATTCCGTAGGGCGCTGCGATGATGCTGCGGCTGCCTTTGATGATCGTGATGACGTGATGATGCTGCGCGAAGTCACGGGCAATGTTTACAGTGTCAGCGACGATTTCTGGGTTTGATTTTCCAGTCAGTCGAGCCATTTCTCCGGGATGCGGCGTGATAATAATTGGAAGCTTGGCGGTTCCTTTCAACTCTTCAGGCCACGGGGCGAGCGCGTTCAATCCATCGGCATCAATGACAATCGGGCAAGTACGACGGGCTACAAATTCGCGCACAAATTGGCGTGTACTTTCGTCAGAAGAAGAAAGACCGGGGCCAATCGCTACCACAGTTTTTTGGCTGGCAAGTGTCAGCGCCAATTCGACAGCGGAATGTGAAATTGTTCCATTCGCCGTTTCTGGAAGCACCTCGGTCATCACTTCGGGAATAATCTGATTGATAAGTAAAGACTGAGCAGAGGCTGAAGTCGCTACGGTGACTAAGCCCGCGCCAGCTCGCATGATCGCTGCCGCCGAAAGTGCGGCTGCGCCTGTTTTGCCAAGTGATCCGGCAATGAGCAGAACATCTCCGACTGCGTTTTTATGGGCAGTGGCGTGGCGTTGAGAGTGCTGCAAATATTTAGAAATTTCTTTTTGTTCAACTAGCTCAAGCGATGAACAAGATTCTTCTTCGATCAAATCATCAGGCGTTCCGATAGGCGCGACGATAAGTTTTCCATTCGCATGGCAATTCGGCGCCAGCACGTTGCCCCATTTTGGTGCCGTGAATGTCACAGTCATATCAGCTTTCACATGATGCCCGATTGGACTTGCTTGATCAGAAGGTAAACCCGATGGAATATCCACTGAGATTACGATTGCTTTATGTTGATGCCATACTCTGGCTTCATTAATGCCTTTGATAGCTTGTAAAAATAGTCCTTCGACAGGTCGAGAGATTCCAGTTCCCAGTAGCGCGTCAATAATGAAATCAGGGAAAAAACGGTCGCTACTCTCACGCTTTGTTTTTTTGAAAGTAAATTGGGAAGGGAAAACATCAGTGAATTCTTCAAAATACAGTTTCTTGAAAGTGAATGAGGATTGAGATTCTGGTCTGGAAATCTTTTGTACTGCACTAAAATTTGTTCGCGCCTCGCCAGATGTTTCTTCAATTTTCCCAAACAAAAAAACTTTAACGTAGGCTTTCTTAATCCAAAGCAATCGCGCAATGACTGCGCCATCGCCTCCGTTATTTCCTTTGCCACAGTAAATTGCAAATAATTTTCCTTCGACTGAGCCGTATTCTTCGATGATGGCTTCCACGACTTTTGCTCCGGCGGTTTCCATTAAAATGGCATACGGAATTCCGCACTGTTCGACGGTCAGCCGATCCATTTCTCGCATTTGTTGAGCGGTCAATATTTTCATTGCTCGAAATTGTAGCCGAAACGAATCAGAAAAAATATTGCTCATTCAGAAGTTGATCCAAATCGTTAATCGAAGTATCTTATTCAAGACAGGTATTTTTATCCCGCTCAAAATTCGGATATGACAGACGAACAGAAAAGAAGCCACGCGATGTCACAATTGCGGGCAACCAGAGAATTGTATAGCGATTGTGGTGATCCCGTTTATCTGGCGGTCATTGATGCACATCTGCGGACAATTACGGATGTGGATGAACGTCGCCGCCTTTCCAATGAACGCCGCACGGCTCTGCTCGAAGATTTGAAAAACCGCGAAGAGCGTAAAGTTTTTGACGAAAAAGAAGAAGGTCGCGTCTTTCCGAATCGGTGGAAGCTGCCAGAATTTGACTCCCTATAGCGGTTTTCAAGTGGATGCGGCTGGTGAAGCGCTAGCGGTACAGTACGACGAGCGGTAGCGAGTTGGTCGGCAGTGGGAAGGGAACCAGATCGCTACCGCTCACCGTACTGTACCGGTGCACTCAACTGCTATATAAAAATTATTGAGAAAGTAAAAGGCGCGTCTGAAATTTTCAGATGCGCCTTTTGTTTATGAACAACCGGATTTGGTTGTTTTGAATTACGAGGCAACCTGGAAAGGTTGCGCTACATTTTTAGGCTCCGCCTTTGAAAGCCAGTTTTTCGGTGGATTTCCAATGCTCATCCCACAACAGGACTTTGCCCTTGTAGGCGGCGTCGCGTCCGATGATCGCCGTGAAGGTGCTGTCTACGCCATAGGCGGTATCGTTGCGATATTTGTCTTCGCCTTCGCCTTTGCCTAAAACACTGGCGACAAAAGTTTCGGATTCCTGATCGTAGTGCTTATCCGGTCCACCTTCGTATTTGTAAATCATCGGGTCTTCTGTCATTCCTTTTTTGCGCGTTCCGATGATGCTGGCGGTTCCGGTTCCACCTTTGGCGTTGCTGGTCGTGAACATCGCTTTTGAGCCGCGAATGGTTTCCGAAACATCGCCTTTGGTTCCGTCAATCTGGATGCAGGTATTGCTGGAAACGACGCCGTTTGCGTATTCATAATTGATGCCGAAATGATCGTAGATGTCGCCAATTTCTTTGCGTACTTGTCGCCCGCCAAAACCAGCAGCTTTGATCGGATGGGCATTGAACATCCAGTTGATAACATCAATGTTGTGAATGTTCTGTTCGACGATATGGTCGCCTGACAACCATCTGAAGTAATACCAATGCTCGACTTCCCAATCCATTTGGGTTGGCCATTTGGCTTTGTCGTATTTGGCGCGGCGATCCTGCCATAAATCGCCCTGATCCCACGCGGAATGCGCTAAGCCAATGGATCCAAGCGCGCCTTCATCAATTAATTTTTTGCAGGCGCGGTAGGCTTTGCTGTAGTGGCGCTGCAAGCCAACTACCACGGTCATATTATTCATTTTGGCTTTGTCGCCAGCGGCTGCAACCATTCGACATCCAGGAGCATCTACAGCTAACGGTTTTTCGGCGAAGATATGTTTTTTCGCATCTACGGCAGCTTTGAAATGCTCTGGACGAAAGCCTGGCGGCGTAGTCAGCAAGACGGCATCAACTTTGGAGGCCATAATTTCTTTGTAAGCATTGATGCCGACGTGAACCTGTTTCGGGTCAACATTTTTGAGCCAGGTCTGGGCTTTGTCAGTGCGATACTTGAAGTAATCCGCCAGTCCGACGATTTTGGCTTGTCCGGTTTGTTCCAGCAATTGCGCATCGCGTGAACCCTGTCCGCCGTTGCCGACCCAACCGATTTCAACCATCGAATTGGCTTTAGAGCCGCGTACGGATTCGGCTTTGACGAAGCTGAGATTTGAAGTCACCAGCGTCGCAGTCGTAACCGCCGCTGAAGACTTCATGAAATTTCTGCGTGAAAGGTCTTGTTTTTTCATATTCACCCTTTGAAGTTTGAGAAGTGGTTTTGCTACAGTAAAGGAAAATGCCTTGAGAACTAAATAATATTGTACTTAAACGAATGCTACTTAGTAAAGTGGATTGACCAATTGTTGATGGGATTTGCAGAGAACATATCTTGTCTGGTAATTTTAGCTATCACAACATTACGCACTACAAATAAGACAGGTGGACAGCCTGTTGAACAAATTTTCTAAAAAGGACCACCTCAATGAAATTATTTATCCGTACCCTGGCAGCAGCAATGCTTTTCGCTGTTGTCGTGTTTGCACAGAATCCGAATGCTCCGAAAGTTCCGCAAGGCGAAATTGATGCTGCTAAAAAAATAGAAGTGGCGAAAGATTTCTCCGGCAAAATGAAAGCCGCAGAAGACTTCATGAAGAAGAATTCCAAAAGCGTACTGCGGACGCAGGTCGCGCAAATTCTCTCCGAAGAAATTTATCGCGGGACTGATCCGAAACAGCGCCTTTCGCAATACGAATCCTACAGCAAACTTTTTAATACTGAGGAAGAAGCAGGCTACATTCTGCCCGGAAGAATTGATGCGCTGATTTCAACGGGAAGTGTTGATGAAGCGTTTAAACTAGCTCCGAAGGCGTTGGAAAAGCAGCCGGAACAGCCGTATTTATTGGCGCAATTAGCCATTGCCGGACGCAACGCTTTACAACAGGGCAAAGCCGATTACGCCGGAGTTTCCAAGCAGTACGCCACGAAAGCGATTGCTTTAATTGAAGCTGATAAAATGCCGGAAAAAACCGATCCGAAAAGTTGGGAAACTTTGAAAAAACAGCAATTGCCAGAGTTGTATTTTTCTTACGGGCTGATGTTGTTTGCCGAACAGGATGTCGCCGGAGCCAAAACCAATTTTGAAAAATCGGCGAACTTGAATCCTACGAATCCCAATAATTATTTTATGCTGTCGGAGATCGCCCAAACCGATTATCAGCGAGCGGCGATGGATTACAACGTAGCTTCGAGTGCGGAGCGAGATGCCAAGCTGAAAATAGCCGAAAGTAAAATGGATGTCGTGATTGATTATTCTGCCCACGCGCTGGCTTTGATTGAAGGCAAAGCCGAGATGAAAACGATGTACGATCAACTTCTGACCGATACGCAAAGCATGTATAAATTGCGTACCAAAGGGTCTTCGGCGGATGGCTTGAAGAAAATTATTGAGAAGTATAAAGCGAAATAGCGATGGGAAGCCTTATTGCCACGGTCTGGAAAGGTCAGCGACTTCGGTTGCTCTTCGTCGTAGCACGGGCTGCCAGCCCGTGAACTGAGACTGACAGTTCTAAAACTTCCCGGAAATAATTTGTTGCGTGATAAAAGACGCGGGCTGGCAGCCCGCGCTACGTTTATTTTGCGCGTAATAACTCCGCTATCGCCAGTTCGCTCATCTTTTCGGCTCTGATCGAAACTGCCGAACCTTCAACTTTAAATTTCGTCCCCGCGTTGTGAATCGTCAATGCTGATGGTGCTGCGAGGGCTATCGCAGTTCTGAAATCTCCGGCGCGTCGAATGCCAGGAATGGCCATTCGCTTCAGAAAATCATTGTCATCGTTCAGATCAAATTGCGCAGCATCGGCAATAATTTTATCTGCGCTTGGAGCAATCGCGTTGGCGAGAATTGCGTAGAGTCCAGCTTCCCTGACGCCGATGACATTTAATTTGGCAGAGCCTTTGATTTTGTTGAGGTACGCAACCGCCGTCAAAATATCCTGAATCCGATTCGCGTCGTCGCTGCGATTGTAGGTCGTCAGGAATTTGAATTTATTCGGGTCTTCGCCATTGCTGCGTCCCGGAAAAGTCGTGAGGAACGCGACGTTGTGACCATCTTTTAATAATTGCTCCGTCAGTGTTTTGGTTTCTGACATGAATTCGCTGACCGGAGAAGCAATCAAGACCCACGAATCAGATTTTTTGACTTTGGTGCGCGTGATGCTGAGCGAGATTAAATCCTTGCGATTTTTGCGTGAAATCAAAATGATGCCCGGAGGCGTTTTCGTTGTGCTGATTAAATCTTCCGGCTTCGGATTTTCAGCCATAATTGACAGCTTCAACGCTTCGCCAAATTGCGCTTTAAATTTCGTCGCATCCGTTTTTTGCCATTCATCAAATTGCTTCTGGTGCGCCTTTATCAACGCCGCCGTCAATTGTTTTTCATTCAATTCATTTTCAGGTCGGGAACGCCCGTAAAATACTAACAGCTCCGGTAACGTTGGAATGTTGCCCGACTGTTCTTTGAGCGGAGTGAACTCAGCGCGTCTCTGCAACCAGGACGCGAATGCGCCGTAGACGGCTTCGCGGCTTTCTTTGTGATAATTATGCGGCGAATCAAATTGCGCGAATTTTACTTTGTCTTCGGCTCCGAATAATTTGTAAATATTTTGCACGGCAGGGAATTCAACGGTTGGCGTCGTTTTCGTCCAATCGCCCGTCGCTGCAATCATCATCATCGGACGCGGCGCCATCATCGCTCCGATTTCCATGTTGTTCGTATCAATGCGTAACAGCGGCGCATTCTCGCAGACGCTGCCGCCTTGCATGACGGAAGAAATCATATTCACGGGAGCCGAAACTTTGATGCGTTCATCTACGGCATAGAGCAAAAATGTTTGCGTCGCTCCGCCGGATTCGCCTGTGACGGCTAATTTTTCGGGATCAACTTCAGGCAGCGATAAAAGAAAATCTACCGAGCGAATCGAATTCCAAAGTTGCAGGCCCAGCAAATTCACTCCCCATAAAGATTCGGCGACTAAGCCTTCGCGGTGATTGGCGAAGGTATGCGGCACGGCGATGCTGTCGTTGTAGCCCACCATATCCCACGAAAAAGCGACGTAGCCCTGACGCGCAAAATTCGCAGCCCTCGCCTGACCTGAATTCAGTTGTTGATTTTCAAGTCGCCCGTACGCCCAATGTCCATGCGGGCAAAGCACGGCGGGGGCTTTGCCGGTGATATTTTTCGGCTTGTACAAATTGCCCGTGACGTAATGACCGGGGAAGCTTTCAAAAAAAACTTTTTCGACGGTGTAATCGCCTTTGTCAGTTTTGCTGAAAACCTGCGCATTCAGCGGATTTTTCTGTGGTTCTGGAAACAACCCCGAAGCAAATAAAATCTGGTTGCGAAGTTGTGCCGCCCGCGCCTGCCATTCTTCTTTAGATTGATAAACAGGCGGATCGTACTTGAGATCAAGATGTCTGATTTCTTTGGCACGACGATCAATGGTGGGGATTTCCTGCGCCATTCCAATTTGAATGAAGGCACATAGCGAGACGACCAGCAAAACTTGTTTCATAGATGAGTGATTAAGAGGGCTGTAGCGATATATCCAACTGCTTCGAGGACTCCTGCTCCGACATTTTGATCTTCTGCAATTTCTTTATCAAGGCGACCATTGTACAGGCTAAACCCTCCACCGAGAATCAGCATCTGAACGATGAATTGTCGCACCGGATAAAAGATTAAGGTAAGCAATAACATTAATCCAAAACCAATGAAGCCTTCGCGGTAGCCGGTGAAATTTCCCGAAATCGAATACCCGACCATCAATCCCATGGCCACTAATAAGCCTGCAAATCCAAGCGCCGCTGCGATATTTCCTTCACTAATTAATTTTGCATCGTCGTAGGCGGTGAACAATCGAAACAAATGCGTGAGAATAATTAACGCCAATAATCCGGCTGCCCAAAAAATGATGGTCGGTAAGAGCGCTCCACCGTCACCTGTCAGGATTCCGCTGGTTAATCCGCTGACGGCCAGATAGGCTCCCGCCGCAGTGATTCCGGCGGCGACGTTGCCAGTCGCAATTTGTTGCTTTAAGGGAGTTCCGGTGAGCGTGCAGTACCACGTAAAAATCAGACCAGAGACTGTGAGTACCAGAATCCCCGCGAATCCGTACACTGCCACATTTGCCAGGTCATTCCAGAAAGAATGGACAGGCCCACTGAAGACTGGAATGATGACCTGAATAACACCGAACAAAAATCCCGCCAGCGCAATCGCAGCAGCTTTATTGTCGTGATGAATAAGCGCCTCAGTCATCGAAGCACCAAGGATTAATTGATAAACTCCACGACCAATGAACAGCAGAATCGTCGTAGCCAGGGCAACAAAACAAATAGTAGTAGCGTCCATGTTTTCCTTTCACTATTTGACGGAAAATCGAAAAAAGCAGTTGGTTGCTTTCAGGTTGAGCCTATTTCTATACCACTGTTTGTCACGTTTGTTAATGGCGGAGGGGAAGAGAGAAGTCTGCTGAGTCCGTTGAGTATGTAGAAATTTAAATTCAATAAACGAAACAAGGAAGTATTAGTTGAAAGATTGTAGGGGCTGATTATTTTTGGTTTTTAGTACAATGCCTGTAAAGCTATAAAAAATGACTTACGGGATTATGCGATTGACTTTTAAATATTTCTGGAATAGCATTTTGGCAATTAGCAAAGAAATTTTTCTTGCCTTGCGTTTAACTTGTAAGCGTTAGTCACTACAAGTTGGGATCTAAAAATAAGTAATCCTCATCAGCTACTCTATCTCCAAAGTTTTCAGGAGGTAGGGAATTAATTTAATTCTCAGATTCTATTAGGAGGAAATACCATGAACAAGAAAATGATTCGACTTTTGCATCAATTATACTTTTTCTAGAGGCTGTAATTAACTTTTAGAGAAGGTCAACAAACCGCCTGAGAAAGAGAGAGGCAAAAGCGACCAGAGGCATCTCCTTCAAAGTGGAAGCCAGCCGTTCATAATCTCTGGCGAGGCGACGAAAGCGAGCTGTCCAGCCAAAAGTCCGCTCGACGACCCAACGGCGGGGTAACAGCACGAAGCCACGTTTGGCTTCTGATAATTTGACGACTTCGAGACGGATGCCGTGTTCCTGCGCCGCCAGAGGCAACTTGCTCCCCTTGCGCCGTTTGCCGCCATCGTAGCCTGCACGTCCCCCACTTTCCGGTGTTGATGGCAAGGTTCGGGCATCCAGAATGACTGCCCTTGGGTGCGGTTTTCGCGCCACTGCGAGTCGCAGGAATTCCCGCAAATCTTGCCCCATGATTTCAAACACCTGCGCACGTTCCCACCTCTTCATTTGTTGGTACACCACATAAAACGGTGGAAAATCGTTCGGTAACAAGCGCCACGAACACCCGCTGCGCGCCACATAGCGCAACGCCTTGAACACTTGCCGCAAGGAGACCTCTCGCTGTGGCGCCTGTTCGGTCATTAACGTCAAATATGGCGCGGCGAACTC
>JAYVRW010000022.1:0-2661 GCA_043775925.1 Blastocatellia bacterium | reverse complement strand
TTTTGCCTGCTTGGCATAAAACGTGATGACATCGCAGACGTAGGTCAATTCTACGAGGGCTTCAAGACGAGGCTTGCCATTTTCGGCGCAGATTAATTGGATGATTTCTTCACGACGAGCGAGGAAAAGATCACGCGCCGAAAGCAAAATCGTAGCGCGTTCCTGAAGGCTTAATGCGCTCCATCGCTGAAATGCAACACGGGCGGACGTGACTGCGACATGCACGTCAGCAGCAGAATCAATGGTCACTTCGCCAATTTTGTTGAGCGTGGCGGGACTGTGAATTTCGATGATTTGTTTGGATTCGATTCGTAGTGGTTGTGCCATAAAGACCTCAGATTTTAGACAGGATTGACAAGATTTTTTTCAAGATTGACAAGATTGTCTTTAGGTTTATATTGGCGGAATTTGCGACGAATTTGGACAGAAGATGCGCCAAAATTAATCAGCAAGCCAGTTTCGATTCCGGTTGCTGCCAAATAATTTACAAGTTGGATTTCGTGTTCACGCATTAATGCTTGTACTGCTTTAAGTTCGATAATGATTCTACCTTCAACCCAAAGATCAGCAATGTAATCGCCAATAACCTGTCCATCGTAATAGACTTTGATGGGATGTTGTACTTTTATACTTAGCTCTTTTTTGGCTGCTTCGATGAGCATTGCAGTTTGATACACTTTCTCAAGAAAGCCAGAACCTAATTGTTTATGAACGTCATACGCACACCCGATAATTATTTTAGTCAACTCATCATCTGACATCATTCACCTCTTTCTTGTTCATCTTGTTTTCAAATCTTGTCAATCCTGTCTAATTCTTAATTCCCCGTCGCAACAATTGTAAAACTCACCTTCAACTGATCGCCGATTTTTATCGTCCCCAACCCGCCTGAATACGGCGTGATGTTGAAGTCGGATTGCTTGATAGATTCTTCTCCTGTGGCGCGTAGTTGATTGCCTTGCAGCGTCACTTTTACAGGAAAGGCGACGCGGCGGGTGACGCCTCGGAGCGTTAAATCTCCATTGAGTGTGAAGCTGCGATTGTTGCCGGATTTTTGCAGATTCGTCACCAAGACCGAGCGAAATTTAATGTTGGGGAAACGGTCGCTTTGCAGAACTTCGCCGTGTAAGACTTTGTGGAATCCACTCTTCTCAAAATCTTTCATGTCCGCGTCAATATTGACGAAAGATTTCGTGTCGGCGTCCAACTCGACAACGGTTTTCGTCTCGTCGTTTGGAAGTTGAATTTGTCCCGTAAAATTTTTTGCGGCGACGTGATGGAGCGGATGAATTTTTTGCAATGCGCCTTCCTGCGTCAACGTAATTGTAATCTGACTCTGTGCGGCAATCATCGAAAATGATTTACTGGAAGGTGCAGTTTTTTTAGGAGCTTTGCTGCGTTGTGCGGAAATGCTACCAGAGCTTTGCACCAGCAATATTGCTACCAGCATTGTGGTCAATATTTTCAGGGGTCTAAGCATAGAAGCAGTTTTTTCTTACTGTTGGTAATTGGCAGCTTCAATTGGTTGAGCAATGACAGCAGTTCCATAACAAAGGACTTCGGTGACACCGGATTGAATTTCGTTGGCGTCATACCGCGCTCCGATAATTGCATTCGCACCGATTTCCGAAGCGTGTTGAATCATGATTTCGTAAGCTTCTTCACGAGCCTGTTCACACAGTTTGGTGTAGATTGAAATGTTGCCGCCAACCATTGTCTGCGCCACTGCCCCAAGCGTACCGAACACCGAACGCGAACGTACAGTGATACCGCGCACTACGCCAAGATTTTGAACGATGCGAAAGCCAGGTAATTCAAACGCCGTCGTTACCATGTGATGGGCGACTGAATAAACAGGTTTACTGACCTGATAAGGGCTTTGTCGAGTTGGGTTGTTGTCCATAAATTTTTACCGATAACTTTATTGTTCCGTGACAAACCATCGTTTGCCATTGATAAAAGTTTGCTCGCCATTGGCTTGGAGTGCATTGGTTTCGATCTGCCCGTTCTCGTATTTCATTTCGAGCAGGGCTTGTGAACCATTGACATAAATCCGCCATGTTCCAGCAGCATTTTTGATTCCCCCGGAACCGCCATTGGCTCCCGGTACGTAAACCGAAACTGAGCTTTCTGAACGCGCCTGAAAAGTATTGTTCGCGTTGATGTAAATTTCAGTTTTGCTGCTGTAGCCGCCGGAGCCGCCCCCACTATTATAGCTGCTCATTTGCACTAATTTTTTACCACGCAATCTTTGTGTCCATTGTTGCGCGAGCGGTGAACGGTCGTTATTCGCTGAAGGTGTAGCTGGACTTGCTTGATTAGGCGCAACACTGGTAGCAATTTCGCGCAAGGTCGCCTCACGCGCATCAAGTTTAGTCAGAGTTCCAGCGGCAAATAAAACTACGGCGATGCTATTCAAAGTAGTGGCATACATTCGCATTTGTACGGGTTGATGGGTCGTCAGATTTATCCCCGCCCACGTTCCGCGTAAACCATTTCCGTTTTTCGTTTTGTAGCTTTGTGTTGTGCCGATTTTCGTGAAGCCGGGAATTTGTGCGGCAAGCTGATCCATCTCTGCGGCAAAGCGCGGATCGGTGACTTCAATGGGAGCAGCGATTGTCAGGAGGCGAAAGTTTTCTGTCTGATCGTTGGCAGAAATTC
>JAYVRW010000021.1:0-2669 GCA_043775925.1 Blastocatellia bacterium | reverse complement strand
TAAGTCAGCATGTCAGAACTCAACGACTCAAATATTTTGCCAACCGTTGCGATCATCGGTCGCCCTAACGTTGGTAAATCAACTCTCTTCAATCGCCTTGTCGGTTCACGCCGATCTATCGTCGGTGATTTACCCGGCATCACGCGTGATCGAATTTACGGTCAAGTCAATTGGATGGATCGTGGATTTTTGCTGGTAGATACGGGTGGAATCATTCCTGATGACGAAGCGATTATTCCGGCCAATATTTTCAAGCAAGCGAAACAGGCAATCTCAGAAGCATCGCTTTTATTTTTTGTCGTGGACGTACGCGCTGGAGTTTCTTCTCTCGATGAAGAAATTGCCAAAACTCTGCGTAAACTCGGCAAGCCCGTTTTTATTGTCGCCAACAAAGCAGAGACGATGAAAACGGCGGATGAATCTGGCGAGTTTCATCGCTTTGGTTTCGATCAGGTTTTTCCGGTTTCCTCGGAACACGGCATTGGAATGTCGGACTTGCTGGATGCTGCGTTAGAAGTTTTGCCGTACTGCGCTCCTCAACCCGAAGAGCAGAAAGAAATCAAAGTCGCCATCATTGGTCGTCCGAACGTGGGGAAATCTTCACTGGTCAATAAATTATTAGGCGAAGAGCGCGTGATTGTCTCGGAAATTGCCGGGACTACGCGGGATGCCATTGACAGCCTGGTGCCTTCGTCGCGCCCGGATTTATTGCCGTTGCGTGTAATTGATACAGCAGGAATTCGGCGCAAGGGGAAGACCCAAATGCTGGCTGAAAAAATGTCAGTCGTGATGGCGCGTAAGCATCTGGAAGAAGCTGATGTAGCGATGATTCTGATTGATCCGATTGAAGGCGCTACGCATGTAGATTGCGCCATTGCCGGACTCGCGCACGAAGCCGGAACTTCGTTGATTATCGTTGTGAATAAGTGGGACTTGATTGAGAAGGACACGTACACGGCGAAGGTCTTTGAAGAGAAGCTGCGCGATCAAATGAAATTTCTGGAATATGCGCCGATTATTTTTATCTCTGCTTTGTCAGGACAGCGCGTCCACAAATTGCACGAATTAATTGCGAAGGCGAATGACGCACGAAATCGCAGAATCCCTACTGGACAACTGAATCAATTTTACAGAGATCATCTGGATCAACCGAAAGCTTCGATGTCTGCCAAATCTCGCATGAAAGTGCTGTATCTAACGCAGGGAGCCGTGCGTCCTCCGGCCTTTGTATTGTTCACCAATGCGCGGAATCAGAAGAAATTACATTTTTCGTATGAACGATATTTGATTAATCGTTTGCGCGAGACGTTTGATTTTTATGCGACTCCAATTCGACTAAAGCAAAAAGGGAAATCGTGATCTGCGAGGTAATTTCGTGCAAGTTCAATTTATTCGAACAGGTGAACGGCGTTATGCCGTGAAGGTTTTTCGAGAAAATCACCCAACGCTGGAAATGGACCCCGCACCTGGTTATGATTCGACGATGCCACATGATTTGGCTCATTTTATTGTCGAAAGTGAATTAAATTTGCATTCTGGAATTTATGGACAACTTGCTGATGGAGGCACAGCAGGAACATTTCGCCCACTTGTTACGGAGAATTCCAATTCACGCGAATTGTCGCGGCTTCGCAAACGGGTTACCAGGCGAGGTGAAAAGCTACTTCGAAACGGGCGGGATGATTCAGCCATTTCGGAAGAAGCGGTGTACCTGTGTTTTGTGGAATGGCGAAAGCGTGAAGTCGGTTTGCCTGAAAGAAAAATGCTGCAAAACCAGTTGCAATACCCACCCCCTCAACTTTCAGGTAAGGTGAAAATCACGCCCCCAATCCTGAATCGTATTTGTCATCAGCTAGGTAAGCTCAGTCATCAATGGTCAAAGCTTGCACCCGGCGAGTCGCTGACGGTGGTTTGGACTCGGAAATAGAAACCAGCGTCAACGCTCCCGTAACGACACCTACATTGTCGGAAATAATTATTCATCCCAAGCATGGAATAAATGGGGACGCTTGGTCAGTTTTTTTGATTGCCAAAAATCTGCCTAGCTGCTACTCTCACCTTCCTTAATCAGCCCCTTCTCTAATTATTAACCCCCCTTCAGGAGCCTACATGCTAAAGAAAATAATTGTATTCACACTACTGGTTTCATTCATCGGAAACGCCACAGTCTTTGCCGGACTTGGTAGTAAAAAAGCCGCGTACCAAGGTGGCACAACCAAAGATAAAGACTTCGCCGGAGCCAAAGAAGGTGTCGAAGGAAATTTTATTATTAACGACGAGTCAGCCTTGAAATTTGATTATGAAATCAACAAAGTCAAAAAGACGTTTTCAATTCCGTATAGCCAATTTATTGATGTTGAGTACGGGCAAAAAGCCGGACGCAGAGTCGGCGCTGCTTTGGCAACTGCGATTTTAATCAGCCCGGTTGGTCTGTTTTTGCTCTTCTCAAAAAAGCGAAAACATTTTGTGACGATTGGATATAAGGGCGAGGAAGGAAAAGATCAGGTAGCGATTTTTGAACTTGGCAAAGATATTGTCCGCGAATCGCTGGCAGTTTTGGAAGCGCGTTCAGGTAAGAAAATCGTTTATCAAGATGAGGAAGCGAAGAAATCCAGTAGTAAAGGGAAGTAATAACTGACTGGAGCGCAAGCGTCCCGCTTGCTCCAAGG
>JAYVRW010000020.1:0-8884 GCA_043775925.1 Blastocatellia bacterium | reverse complement strand
GGATTCGTTTCAAATAATGTTCGGATGATGTCGGTGGTTATGAAAGCTGACGGTGATCCTTTGATTGGTGGGGTAATCATTGCCAATGGAATTGTGTTTGCTGACAAGTCTACCTTCGCCAGTGGAATTGTGTTTGCAGATGGAAGGGTTGTTTGGGATCTCAACGACTATGCCTCTCCTCTGACCGGGTTTTCGTTATTTTATGGCGATCCCAATTAAGCCGGTCAGGCGTGCAAGCAGCCAGACGGCGGTGTCTTTGCGCCCGGGCTTCCACCATCAGAGGAGATGTCAGAATCCTGATAAATTTCCGATAATTTCCACTGAGCACGAGAACATTTGAAATCTCTCTTTGAATCATCATTTAGCATCCTTGAGAGCTATGAGCAGATATGTGCGGCGAGGATAAAACTCAAAACACTTCAGTATCGCTCAACTCCACAGTCCGAGATTCCATATGAACATTTTGAGGATAAAACAAACAGCTCACAAAATATCAAGATTCCTGTTGATGGTCTTGTTGGTGAATTCCAATTTTAGCCTGCTCGTCAAAGCCGAGGTGGCTCGCTCATTAAAACAAATTCGTCTGTCGTCAGAAGCAAGTGAAATAATCGCGCAACTTGAACTGGACGGTCGCCCCAGCCAGTTCACGGTCTACGCCCTCTCACGTCCTGATCGTGTGATCGTAGACCTGCTGTCGGTCAAATATTCGGCTGAAACTGATCTTACACGCCTTTTAAATGCCTCAGCGCGACAGAGCGGAATGCAGCACATCACGGTTCAAACGATTGAGGATAAAGTGCGTGTAATTTTTGAATCCTCGCAAAAATTGACCTACGCAATTGAACGCGACGCGAACCAAATCATCATTAAATTTGTCAGAGCGACAACGGAAGCAAGGCAACCAGTCCTTAGTAAAGCTCAGCCTCAACCGACGCCATCGCCGTCCCCCCAAGCGCAACTAACCTCAATTGGGCGTAGCGCAATAGTTTCGCCTCAAGCGCCGGAACAGCCTCCAGTCTCTGCCAGAAAAGGAAGAAAGAGTTTTGCAGAGGGCATTAAATTCGAGAAACGATTGCAATGGGAACTTGCCTACGCAAACTTCATCGAAGCTTTAAACGCGGAACCTTCTAATCCTGAATACCGCCTGCACATGCGACGTGCGGCACAAAATGCAGCGATCCAGGTTTCTCGCCAGGGCGATTTGTTAGTCAGTCAGAAAGATTTTCCGGGTGCCACACAAGCCTACCGCAAAGCCTACGCACTGGATGAAACCAACGAAGAGGCGCACAATAAATTCCAACAAACTCTGCTGAAAATAAATACGCCCAAAGAGGTCGAGCAAAATATTTCCGGTAACGCCATCAGAGCAGCGAATTCTGAAGAGCGGCCACTCCAGGTTAAAGACATCAATCAGCAAATCTATTTCAATAATGCCAATCTGCGCCAGGTCATCGAAATGATGGCAAACAACCTGGGGCTGAATGTCATGTTTGATGATTCGTTTCGGGATGAACAAAAATTTCAGTTGAAGCTCAAAGATATTTCCATGGCGCGGGCGCTGGATCAAGTGCTGATTCAAACCAAGCACACGTTCGAGCTAACAGACCGCCGGACGATCATGGTTTATCAGGACACATTGCAAAACCGGCAACGCATTGAGCAATTAATGTTCAAGACTTTCTATCTCAGCAATACTGATCCGAATGAAGCGAGGACAGTTGTGCAGGCAGTGATTGGGCAGCATCGTCAGGTTTTGCCTATTAAAAATCTGAATGCGATTCTCGTGCGCGATACGTTCCGAAATCTGCAAATGGTGCAGGCGTTGCTGGACAGCATTGATAAGAACCGCTCCGAAGTCGTCGTTGACGTAGATATTTACGAAGTCTCCCGCAGCACCTCATTGGAAATCGGCAATCAATTAACAACAACGGGCATCGGCGTCTCAACGACTCAAACCGGAGCCAATGGACAGGCGGTCACGACCACTAAAACTTCAGCCGGCCTCAGTAATCTGGGAGGCATCGGACGTGCTGGCCTTGCTGCGATTGCGGGTACAGCAGGCGCTCCAGCCCTGGCAGGCATTGGCACGATTATCGGATTGCCACCTTCGACGCTTTCTCTTTTGAAGTCAAAATCGAATTCTAAATTGTTAGCGAGCACTCAAATTCATGCGCTGGACGGTGAGCAGAATCAAACCAAGGTCGGAAGAAAGGTTCCCGTCCGAATCGGTTCAGTTGTATCTGGAATCGCAGTCGTTGGACAAAACAATAACAACAATGGCGGATTCAGCAACAATATTGACAACATTCAATATCAGGATGTCGGTTTGATTATTGATGTCACACCTTCTGTCAGTAACGAAGGTTATGTGCAGATCAAAATGAAATTAGAATCCAGCAGCGTCGAAGCTTCCGCGTTGGATGTGAATCTAACGCCATCTTTTTCGCAGCGTTCACTCAGTACCATCGCACGAGTGTTGGACGGCAGAACGGCTGTCGTCGCCGGAGTCAAACAAGAATCCAATGGCGATACCAGAGCCTCAATTCCGATTATTGGAATGGTCCCGATTTTGGGAAGATTATTTACGACGCCGCGTGAAAACAGCAGCCTGAGCGATATTATTATTACTGTCACGCCGCACATTATGCGCTCGCCAAATCTTCAGCCCCGGGATTTCAAAGCGCGGCTGGGAGGCAATTTTCTAACCGGAGTTTCACTTTCCATCGAAGACATTTTACAAAATGTACAATCAGAAGATGACCGTGAACGCCAATTGCGCGGCGGCTCCAGCCTGAACGCTTCGATTTCACCTGCTCAGGGAAATGAGCAGAGAGCGATCCCGGTTTCAGCCCCTGCTGGACCGGAAGAAGTCAAAAACCCCGGCGCTTCCATGGTCAATTTTTCGGTAGTCCCAAACACCTTTTCGCAGGCAGTTGGCGAATCATTTTTTGCCGCTGTTTCCGTGTCAGGTCAACTACAAATCAATGAAGCACAGGTTGCCTTAAAATATGATCCGGCGATGTTAGAATTAAAGAGTATTCAGAGCGGTGGGCTACTTGGCGCTCAAGCCAGCATTATTCCACAGGGAGAAAATGGCTTACTTAGTTTTCTGATTCAGCAGGAGAAAAATAATTCGGCGTCAGTTGAAGCCTCCGGTCAGCTTTTACTATTGGAATTCACCACCCTCAAGCCAGGTAAGTCTTCCATTTCATTTGTCAACCAACAGCAGGTTATGAAACAAGGCGCTCCGCTGCCAGTTCAAATCCAGACGCAAAATGCAGGGATTGAAATCAGGGGAAATTAATCCTTACAAAAACGCATCATCTTTTTAGAATGCTCCCCGCCGACAGATTTGCTTTGAGGTTGTCGGGTAAGCGGCTCTGTTGACCACCAATCTTTACCTAAGACGGAAGCCCCACGCAGTAAGGGCTTCCATCTTAGGTTTATCCTTCAACTTTTCTACGGAGAGTTAATCAGGGTTGAGCTTCGCCCTCAATGCTTCTGGTGAACATCCATCCACAAGATTGATCGCACCAGTTGTTCAGGCTTCGCCAGTGAGGGACAGGCCGCCCAGCTCCCAATCGCATCATTGCCGAAGCGTACCATGCCAATATGATTATTCGTGTCTTTATCAGTCGCGGGATCAGGGTCACGAAAGCCGAGCTTGAGGCGCAGGAGTTCGGTATCCTCGGGCGTCGCACGCAATAATTTCCAGCCTAGTTTGAGATGATGCATCGCGGCATAATGCTGCAAAGAGGCGAGGGAATCCTGCTCTGGTTTCAAGGTCAGCGAATACATAAAAATATCCCGCCCGACCCGCATTCCCAAGAGCTTTTGCACTTTCAGCAAATTGGCAGTCATCCTCGGACAAACGCCTTCGCATTCCGCGTAAAACATGTTAATGACAACGATTCGATTTTTGATGAGATCATCATAAAAATGCACCTGCTTATTTTTATGCGTTTGCACGAGAACGTTCGGGAAATATTGATTGGACGCTGTTCGTTTTTGTGTCTTCATTGCTTAATGACCTCGCTGGCTAAGGTTGAATGTCCCACCGCAACATCATGGCATGGTCTTCGTGCAGCACATTATGGCAATGCATCACATACCGACCAACAAAGTCGCGGAAGCGCAAAAGAATCTTGAGTTCAGTATTAGGAGCTAAGTGCGCTATATCTTTGCGCCCCGCTTCAATGGGAGCAGGCGGAAGCCCGTTGCGCGAGAGAATCTGGAACTCCTCAAAATGAATATGAATCGGATGTGACCAGCCTCCGCTGTCGTTTTTCAAGGTCCATATTTCGGTGCTGCCTTTTTTGGGCGCCGCGCGGACAGTATTCACATCATAGAAAATATTATTAATTGACCACATTCCACTGTGGCGCTTGAAGGTCCATTCACGGGTCGCATCAACCCTTGCAGGTGTCCGTGAGGGTAATGGTCGTAAAGTTGCCGGGATGCGGCTGAAGTCGGGGACACGGGGTAATACAACATCAAAACGCATCAGCAAATTCCCGCCCCCCGGATTGGTCAGGTTGTCAGTCGGTCCGCGTCCATCCTGTTGTAAGAGGCGGTTCTCTAAATAAAGCTGTGTCCCCGGAGCAAATTTTGAGAAATCAATAACGACATCCATGCGCTCTGCCGAAGTCAGCATAAAGCTTTCGAGCTGAAGCGGAGCAGGCAACAAATTCCCATCATTGCCAATCACCACAAAGGGATTTACCTTGGCCAAATTTTTTGGGTCAGTCAGGAATAAACGATAGTAACGCGAAGGGCTGACATCGAGGATCCGAAAACGGTATTTCCGTGGGTGTACCTGGAAAAATGGTTGCATCTTGCCGTTCACCAGAAACTTGTCCCCCAGAATTCCATCAACATTAAAAAGATCAAAAAACACCTGCCCGGCCTGGTCAAAAACCCGCTCCGAAAGCATCAGCGGCACATCAAAATTTTGACTTGGCAATCCAAAAGCCGGGGCTGGATCGGTTTCATTACCGGTATCGAATTCATCAAACAGCAGATGAAATCCGGCTAAACCTTTATAGACATTTTGCGCGGTGAAATCGGCGCGGTGGTCATGATACCAAAGCGTCCCAAGCGTTTCCGCCAGATCACCCTGAGGTGGATTAGCATCATATCCGGCGCGAATGTTCGGGTAGTGGTGGTCATAAAATAATCCAGTCCCGAAAAAATCATCAGGAAACCCATCACTGCTGGTCGGTGTATGTCCATTGTGTAAATGAGTCGAAGTTTCAGGACGCCCGAAGCCACCCACCTGCCGTTGCCCCAGCGGTGGTAAATCATTAAAGATTCGCACCAGAGCCGATTCGCCATACCGCGAATGGAAGGTTGGCCCTGGCAATAATCCATCGAATCCCCACACCGTCTGCAATGGCAGGTCACGATGCATACTCACCTGAACCTGTCGTTCATGCATTTCATACAATCTGCGCGGAGCGAATTCATTGAACCGCTGGTGGGTCGCGATACGTCCTTCGCCACGTGCCCGATTTGGCACAGCCGTGGGAGTAGGGCTAAGTGTCAGCACAGGTTTCTTAACCGGAGAAATCGTGAGCGGCTCGGTGAAAGGGGTAGTCGGGGGACTCAGCGCTTTGTTTTGCATGGCAACTGTGGGCAATGTCGCACGCGCACTCAAGCCTGATTTCGCAACGAGCATTCCCGCGCTGGTGAGTAATCCCATCTGCAACATTTCTCGCCTGGTTAATTGTGCCGCGATAATCTCTCTGCGATTATTTTGAGCAGTTATCAGTAGTTGTTTTTGCTTTTTCGTTAGCCTTGTCATAGTAGTAATCATCTCATGAATAATAAATGTTGCTCTCTGGAGCAGAAGGGTAGGAGAGCCGCAACTTCTAACCCAACCTGAGCATCTTCGTAACCGAAAGCAAAACGACTTGTACAGCTTGAGAGAAGGGGTACAAGGACGGGCTTACGCTGAATAGGTCGGATCATGGCAGCTCGATTTTCCAAGCTTCAACCGCCCAGTCGATGGAACGCGAAAGCCCCCGATACGCGAAATAAGATAGAAGGAAGACAAAGACGATCAGCTTAAGCCTCAAGGTCAGATGTTCCTCTTTTTGAGAGGCTCCCTTCAGTTCCAAATCAGAGAATTCAGCGAGAAACATATCCATCAATCCTTGTCAAAAAAAGAGGGAGGACGCAGCTCGCGCAACGTCCCTTAAAACTTCTGCCTTAATTGCGGGAAGCTTAGAATGGATGGAATCTATACGGTGTAAGTCACCTGAGCCTGTTTCCGTCCATCAATCGGGAGACTAATCTCGGCAAGTGCAACTACTGTGCCAGGTAATAAGTCAGGCAGTACTATTTTTAAGTAGCTATAAGGAATCAATTTAATCAAAAACTAACTAAAAAAAACCAGCATAAAACGGATAGGGTGATAAGAGAGCTACCACCCTGAATTCAGGTAGCTTCACTCTTTTATTAAAGCTGAATTAGGCGAGGTAAAAATCCCTAGTGTTAGAAATAAAGGATTTATCGAGAGAGAGGCTAAAAATGTGGCGTCTCCTGTCGCTGCAAGTCATTAATGTTTCATAAGATATTTCCGCGCCTGATTCGTATATTTAAGTAATTATTCAGGTTTAGATCATTTTTTCTGACTTACAATGACTGGTAACTCAACTACCAGCCAGGCTCTACTCAGTTACCATTAAAACTAAAAATTCTTAATCTTCAGGAAGGTTAAGAATTTTTTATTCAAACCAAAATCTCGGAGTGAAATTACTTTCATCGCGTTAAATGCAGGTAAGTTGTCACCTTCCACATAGTTATTCGCGGGGTTAACCAAGCTCTTCCGCCCGGCTTCCAACTGTTCATTCAGGATGTCTGTTGTGGCATACGAGTTGCTTGTTGTTTAAACGCCGAATGCCTGAATCAATTAACTTGGCAGTTTTGCTAAGCGATCTGTGATTGACAGTTGCAGTGAAGTAAGACTCAACAAAAGGCACCTATATCTTGTGTGCAACACAGCTCCGTCAACTATTGACTCTCAACGAGCGGATTTAAGCCAGTCTTTTAGTAGTAACAAAATACGTTACTACTAAAAGACTCTGAGAAAGTTGAACGCACAAGGTCTACTACTATAAAAAAACAAAGACTATTAACTGGAAAATGCTATGAAACACAACACACACATTGTCAGCGCCAAGCGCATCAAGCTCTGGGTTACTTTAGGTATCTCCATCTCGATGTTGACCTTAATTTTTGCTAAATGGAATGCCAGTGCGCAAACGCTGGTCGTGGATCAGCCGCGTCCCCTCGCGGCCCTGGACGCCAGTTTAGTGCCTTTACCTGAGAATTTAAGCTCGTATGTCGCTGATAAAAATGCGGCGATTGCCCTCGGCAAAGCTTTTTTCTGGGATATGCAAGCTGGCAGTGATGGCGTCCAGGCCTGCGCCAGTTGCCATTTTCATGCGGGCGTGGATAACCGCGCTAAAAATCAATTGAATCCCGGTTGCGTTAGTTGCCCCAATGGTCCAGACGGCTTCAGCTTTGGCGGACCGAATTATACGTTACAAACCAACGATTTTCCTTTTCATCAGGTTTCAGACCCGGCGAACCGCTCCTCAGCCGTGCTCCGGGATCGCAATGAAACAGCTTCCTCACAGGGTATTTTCAATTCACTCTTTTTGGGGATCGTGCCTGGCAGTGATCAGGATACCGTCCAGCGTGTGCCTGACACGACCTTTCATGTCGGCGCCAACAATACGCGCCGCGTGGAACCGCGCAATACCCCGACGACCATCAATGCGATTTTCAATTTCCGTAATTTCTGGGATGGTCGCGCCCACAATGAATTCAATGGCGTCAACCCCTTCGGTGATAATGATCCCAATGCGCGCATTATGACGACGGGTGGGGTCCTGAGCCGCATCAGTATCCGCAATGCTTCGCTGGCTTCGCTCGCCACTGGTCCGATTTTAAGCAAGTTCGAAATGTCGGCAGATGGTCGCAGTATCCGCGATGCCGGCCGTAAAATGCTCAATCTGCCAACCCCCTTAGCCAAACAAGCTATCGCGGTAGATGACAGTGTGTTGGCCGCTTACCGCCATACTTCCGGCAAGGGCTTGAATACGAATTATAAGGCACTAGTGCAAAAAGCCTTCCAGGCCTCCCTCTGGAATGAAACCGTCAAGCGCGCCTCCGTGGCAGCCGACGGCTCCACCACCGTCTCGGCGACTGGCACCGTCAGCCAGATGGAATATAACTTCGGTTTGTTCTGGGGCTTGTCCGTCAATTTATATCTCTCCACGCAGGTTTCCGATCAATCTTCGCTGGATAGGTATTTGCGTGGCAGTGATTCCAATGCCTTGTCGAAACAGCAATTGGAAGGCAAAGCCATTTTCGAAGGCAAGGGCAAATGTGCCTCGTGTCACAGTGGTTCGGAACTGACCGATGCGGTGTTCTCGCATGTCAATTCTGAAAAGACGGAGTATATGCAAATGGCATACGGTCAGGCGACGTACGACACGGGCTTTTACAATACCGGCGTCCGACCCACCAATGAAGATATTGCCGTCGGCGGAACCGACCCGTTTGGCAAGCCCTTTTCTTTTTCGCGGAGCGTCACCTCCGGGCGCGTCGCGGTGGATGGTGCTTTCAAAACCCCCACACTCCGCAACATCGAACTGACCGGGCCTTATTTCCATAATGGCGGGGCCTTGACGCTGGAACAGTCCGTGCAATTTTACAATCGTGGTGGCGATTTCCACGAACAGAATATTCAAAATCTCGATCCCGATATTGAATCCTTAGGTCTCTCCCAGTCTGAGCAGGATGCTTTGGTCGCGTTCATGAAATCAATGACCGACGAACGGGTTCGCTATCATGCCGCGCCCTTCGATCATCC
>JAYVRW010000019.1:0-34766 GCA_043775925.1 Blastocatellia bacterium | reverse complement strand
TCCGCGTCATCCGTACACCGAAGGCTTGCTGCGAGCCGTGCCCAAATTAGGTAAAACAGAGCACGGGTCGCGCCTGCAAACTATCGAAGGCGTCGTACCGAATCCACTGGAATTACCCGCCGGCTGTCGGTTCGCTCCGCGCTGTATGCACGCGCAGGAGAAATGTAGAGCAGGTGAAATTCCTTTGGTTGATGTGGGAAGTAATCATTTGTCGCGTTGTGTGCGAGTGCAGGAAATTTATGAATAGACCACAGATGACGCGGGTCATGCTGATTAGCGCGGATTAGAAAAATCTGCGTAAACCTGTATAATCCGCGCCATCCGTGGTCTATTAAATCTGTTTTTTTCATCCGAATGACTCAAACATTAGTTCAAATCGAAAACCTCAAAAAATATTTCCCTGCTTCCAGCGGACAATCCGTACGCGCCGTGGATGGCGTTTCGTTCAATATCGAACGCGGAGAAACACTCGGGTTAGTCGGAGAATCCGGTTGCGGCAAGACTACGGTAGGGCGATGCTTACTGCGGTTGATTGAACCTACCAGCGGAGCCATCAATTTTGACGGGCAGGATTTGTTGTCGCTGAGCAAAAGCGAAATGCGGGCTTTGCGGCGGCGGATGCAAATTGTTTTCCAGGACCCGTACTCGTCGCTGAATCCGCGCATGAAAATCGGTGACATCATCGGCGAACCTTTGATCGTTCATAATATCGGCAACAAGCAGGAACGTCAGGATCGCGTCGCTGAATTACTAAAAGTCGTCAAGCTTGATCCTGATTATGCGAATCGCTATCCGCATCAGTTCAGCGGCGGACAACGCCAGCGCATCGGCATCGCTCGCGCTTTGGCGTTGAATCCTGATTTTATTGTGGCAGATGAACCGGTCTCCGCGCTGGATGTTTCAGTACAGGCGCAGGTCGTGAATCTGTTGCAAGACCTGCAAGCACAATTTGGACTCACATATCTTTTCATCTCGCACGGACTCGCCGTCGTTGAGCATATTTCGACGCGCGTTGGCGTGATGTACCTCGGCAAAATTGTTGAGCTGGCATCGTCTGCCGAGCTTTACGAAAATCCGAAGCATCCGTATACACAGGCGTTGCTGGCGTCAATCCCTTTGCCTGACCCGGAACAAACACGCGACCGTCAGCGTATTGCTTTGAGTGGAGAAGTTCCAACACCCATGAATCCACCATCGGGCTGCCGTTTTCATACACGCTGTCCACACGTCATGGAAAAATGTAAAATTAGTGAACCCGAATTCAAGGAAATCACGCCCGGACATTTTGCTGCGTGTTTTCTCAATGATTAGCTTCAACCCGATCCACCCGCTATCGCAGGTGGTACTGACCACAATTAGACAGTAGTCTGTAGCGCCCCATAAATGTAATGTAACTGCTGTGAATGATCGTTCGCCCTACTGATTACTGCCACCTTTTCTTTCACCAAGGAGGCTTTATGACACCTGAAACAGCTCTCGACAATGCAGCTCCCACCAGTTTTTTCAGCCGCTTGATGGGCGTTTATTTTTCTCCCGGAGAAACCTTCAAGGAAATCGCACGCAAACCCAATTTTATTGCTCCAATCATTGGATTGATTTTAATTGGAGCCGTAATTGGTTTTTTGATTTTTACAAAAATAGATTTTACCGCGATGCTATCTGCTCAGATTGACCAGTTGGTCGAGAATGGTCGTATGTCAAAAGAACAGGCTCCTCAAGCGCTAGCATTGCAGATAAAAATTGCCAAGATTGCTGGTGGAGTGGTTGCAGTTATTGCCAATATACTGATGGCATTGATTGTTGCTGGCATCTTTAAGCTGGTAAGTATGGTTTTGGGGACAGAGAATTCTTATAGCGCATTGCTCTCAGTCTCGCTTTATACATTCCTAGCAATCGGAATCATTTCCTCGGTACTCTTTGTCTCAATGGTTTTTATTAAAGGTGACGAATTCGACCTTCAAAATCCGATGGCATCAAACCTGGCAGCATTTCTTGCTCTTATCGTCGACAAAACTAACCTACCAAAATTTATCTGGAGCTTAGCTCGCTCCTTAGATGTTTTTGCTATTTGGATGATCGTATTACTAGGAATAGGATATGCGGCGGCTTCGCGCCGACTAAAATCATCTACTGCCATCCTCACTTTGGGTGGATTATATTTTGCCTACTCTATAGTTAGCGCTGCAATTAGCGCTATTTGGGGAAGATAATTTACTTAAAAAAATAGGGGGAGATTAAAAAATCTTCCCCTATTTTCTACCTAAATTCACTACCGCTTTCAAATGCCAATACCTGATCAAGACTCAGGCGCGGTTTACGAGGATGATTCCCTGCGGCGACGTAACCGACAGCCAGCAACATGACTGGAATGTAGCGATCAGCGATTCCGAATTCGCGCTTCACGCCTTCAGGGTCAAAACCAATCATTGGCCCGCTGACTAATCCTTTCGCCTCTGCCGCCAGCATCAAAGTCATGGCCGCTAACGAAGCTCCACGAATCGCTTCATCCCGCGCCATCGCTGGATTATTGCTATAAAGCCCACTTGCCATTCCGATTGTCCGATCTACTTGTTCCTGCGTCATCGCCCCTGCTTCGACTAATGGTTGATAGATCTCCGGCAATTTTTCGTGTGCCTGCAAATCACCTAAAACGATAAATGTGACAGCAGCATCGCTGACTTTTGGTTGATGGTAGGCGACTGCTTTCAGACGCGCTTTTTCTTCAGGTTTAGTCACCGCCACAAACCGCCAGTGCTGAATATTGAATGAAGATGGCGCTTCGATGGCATACGAAATCAAATCTTTGATCTCTGCTTCTGAAAGTGTTTTTGTACTGTCAAAGTTATTTGCTGAAATACGATGTTTGATTGTTTCTAATGTATTCATAAATTGTCCCTCTTAAATTTTATTTACAGCAAATCAATCAAGATGATTTCGCTGTTGTCGGTGGCTTCCAGTTCAAGCTTTGATTCATGAACTACTCGTGCCTGATCGCCCGCACCGAAGGCTTCGCCATTAATTTTAATTTCGCCTTCGATCACATAGATAAAGGCTTTACGTGATTCATCCAGAGCGTGAGTCACCGCCGCACCTGCGTTCAGATGCGAAACGTAAAACGTCACATCCTGATTGACTTTCACGGCTCCCGCAAAGTCCTGCCCTGACGCGATGGGCAACAATTTTCCCGTGCGGGCTTCGATGGAAAATTGCTTTTGCTCGTAGGAAGGCGTCAGCCCTTCACGTTCCGGCATCACCCACATTTGCAGGAGCTTCGTCACATCTGTTTCGGAGGCATTGAATTCCGAATGAGCAATTCCAGTTCCTGCTGTCATCCGCTGAACTTCGCCGGAATTAATAAATCCGACGCCGCCCGTACTGTCCTTGTGTGCCAATTGTCCAGACAAAACATACGTCACAATTTCCATTTCCCGATGCGAATGCGTAGGGAATCCGGCTCCGCCCTGAATGGTATCGTGATTGAAAACGCGCAACGCTCCGAAAGCCATATTGTTCGGATCGTAATAACGATCAAAACTGAACAGCCAATAAGCCGAAAGCCAATCAGCTTCAAGGTGATAACGATCATTGGCAGCAATTTTTTTAATCATAAATTTACCTCTCTTTTGTTAGATGCTTAACTGTCAACAGGGAAACAAATTGAGCCAAAAAATTTAGCTGACCTTTATGGCAGCTTGTTTAGTATTTCGACTAATAATTTTTGCTCTGATTTGGTTAGCGGTTTGAGAGCTTCTTCCGCAAAGCCGACTATTTCACAGTAAGTATCAGTGATAAACTTTGCTCCATCGTCGGTCAGCTCAATCAGCTTGACGCGCCGATCACCACAAGTCAGTCGCTTGACGAATTTTCGCTCTTCCAGCAAATCAATCAGCTTGGTGACATTGGCACGCGATGAAAGCATACGCCGCCCGATTTCGATTTGCGAAATTGGCTCACCGGCTCCATTCAGAATTCGCAGAACATTGTAGTGATTGTCTGAAATCCCCCAACGCCCGAACCTTTCATCGGATTCGCGCCAGCAGCGATCTCCAACGCGCATCAATTTAATTAATGCCTGTTCCGCCAAACTGATTGTGAGTTTTGTTTTGGGCATTTGTTTATAACCAGGCGAAGTATAATCAGTCCCTGGTGAATTGTCAACCGGGAAACAATTGACCGGTTAGCATTTTGAGGAAATTTTATTTCCTTCAAATACATGTTTCCTTTGCCAATAGTGAAAAAATGTGCTAATTATTTCCGCTTAATTTTACGTGGGTTATCGTGCATAACACGCCCAATCAGTATAGTTTAGATTTGAGGAGTATCCTGTGACAAGCTTAGCGGTCATGTTTCTGGCTGAGAACATTTTGGCAATTGATGGATCCTTCCCGTTGATTTTTATCTCCATCATTCTGTTGATCTTTATCCTCAACGCCACTCTTTTTCGTCCGATTAATAAAATCCTGGAAGAACGAGACAAGCTGGGAGGCGGCGCTTCCAACGAAGCCAGGCATCTGATTAAGGAATACGACAAAAAGGTGATGATGTACGAAGACGGGATTCGCAATTCACGTCTTGAAGCGTTTCAATTTGCTGAAGCCCAACGCAACGAAGCCTTAGCTGAGCGTGAGGATTTGATCTTCCAAACCAAAGCGGAAACTGCCACGCAAATTGAAAATGCGAAACAGGAAGTCTTGAATCAATCCACGGAAGCGCGTACAAAATTAGAAAGTGATGCGCGTCAGATGGCTGCCAGCATTACTTCAAATCTTTTGCGCCGCCCTGTCAACGCACCTGGAGGCCTCGGACTTTAATGATGATTTCAATCCTTTTTTCCGCTCCTCTGATTTTTTTAGCTGCTGAAAACATGTACGCCCGCTGGTTCAATGTCATCGTATTTTTTGGCATCCTTTTCCTCCTATTAAGAAAACCTGTCAGGACATTTTTCACGGAACGCTTTGCACAGATTCGCGCTTCACTGGAAAGAGCTGCCAACGAAAAAGCGGAGGCTCAATCGCGCATTCAAGCGATTGACGCGCGTCTCGCAAATCTGGATGCTGAAGCTGCCAAAATCAAAGAGACGGCGAAACAGGAATCCGCCGCAGAAACTGAGCGATTACGAGCGCAGACCAACGCAGAAATTGAAAAAATTAAAGAAACTGCCAATCGGGAAATCGAATCTGCCAAACAAATTGCACTGGTTGAACTGCGGCAATTTACCGCTGCCAGCGCAGTCACGATGGCGGAGCAGCTCATTCGCCAAGAATTATCTTCAGACGATGATGCGGCGTTATTGCAACGCGCCGTCGCTGAAATGAAAACGATGTAAGCTTCTTAGTAAGCATAGATTTTATGAGCATTACCACCATTGCCAATCGGTACGCCAAAGCATTAGTTGACGTCATTAGCAAAAACGGCGAGACACAAGCCGTCGCTGATGAAATCAAGGGATTCGCTGATTTACTGGCGCACAATACTGAATTGCACGATGTCTTCGCCAGTCCAGTCATTGCTTTAGATCGCAAAAAAGCTATCCTGAGTGACATTCTCGCCAAACTTCAATTGAGTCAGACCGCCAATAACTTCCTGCAATTACTGCTGAAAAATCAGCGGCTGCACGAAATTGGAGTTGTCCAGACAAGTCTGGCAAAAGAATTGGACGTTCGCGGCGGCATCGTTTCCGCCGACATCACAACGGCGCGTGAATTAGCTGCCAGCGAAAAAGAAACCATGCTCAATCAATTACAAGCCGCGACCGGCAAAAAAGTTCGAGCTAATTTTAAAACCGACCCTGACATTATCGGCGGGGTGGTGACTCATATTGGGAGCTTGATTTACGACGGCTCCATTAAAAATCAACTAGCAATCATGAAGCAGCAGCTTAGTAGAGGTTAGATGCTAGATTTAATCAGTATCTAGCATCTAGTTCGGAGCATTATGGCAAACCAAATCAAAGCAGACGAAATTAGTAATATTATCAGGCAACAAATCGAGAACTTCGACGCCAGCGTCACCATTGCCGAAGTCGGTACGGTCATTAAAGTAGGCGACGGTATCGCCGAAATTTATGGCTTGGAAAAAGTCATGGCGGGTGAGTTGTTGGAGTTTGAAGGCGGCGCTGCCGGACTCGCGCTCAACCTTGAAGAAGATAAGGTCGGAGCCGTGTTGCTTGGTGACTTCCAATCCATTAAAGAAGGCGCTATCGCCAAACGCACCAAGCGCATTATTTCTGTCCCCGCCGGGGACGCGCTCATCGGTCGCGTCGTCAACGCGCTCGGTCAACCCTTAGATGGCAAAGGTCCGCTTGTTACCAGTGATTTTATGCCTGTTGAGCGTATCGCTCCCGGCATTGTTGATCGTCAACCTGTGAAAGAACCAATGCAGACAGGGTTGAAAGCCATTGACGCGATGGTTCCGATTGGTCGCGGTCAGCGCGAATTAATCATCGGAGATCGCCAGACCGGAAAAACTGCCGTCGCGCTTGATACGATCATTAATCAAAAAGGTAAAGGTGTTATCTGCGTTTACGTCGCCATCGGTCAAAAGAATTCTACAGTTGCGCAGGTGCGTGCCACGCTCGAAAAATTCGGTGCGATGGATTACACGATCATCGTTTCGGCTTCGGCTTCTGATCCGGCAGCGATGCAATATCTCGCTCCGTATTCTGGCTGCGCGATGGGTGAATACTTCATGGATCGCGGTAAGCCTGTCCTTTGTATTTACGACGATTTATCAAAACACGCTGCTGCGTATCGTGAAATTTCTTTGTTGCTGCGTCGTCCACCGGGACGTGAAGCCTATCCTGGCGACGTTTTCTATTTGCATTCGCGCTTGCTCGAACGTGCAGCGAAATACAGCGATGCACGCGGCGGTGGTTCTTTGACTGCATTGCCGATTATCGAAACGCAAGCCGGAGATATTTCGGCATACATTCCAACGAATGTGATTTCGATTACTGACGGACAGATTTTCCTTGAATCCGATTTATTCAATTCCGGTATTCGTCCCGCGATCAACGTCGGAAATTCTGTCAGTCGCGTCGGTGGTAACGCGCAGATTAAAGCTATGAAACAGGTAGCAGGAACTTTGCGCCTTGATCTGGCGCAGTTCCGTGAACTCGCGGCCTTCGCGCAGTTCGGTTCTGATCTTGATGCGGCAACGCAGCGGCAGTTATCACGCGGTCAACGCCTCACTGAAACTCTGAAGCAGAATCAGTACGTGCCAATGGACGTTGAAAAACAAGTTGCCGTGATTTGGGCAGCTTCAAACGGATACGCTGATGACGTTGCGGTGGGCGACATTATTAAATTTGAATCTCAATTGTTGGGCTTCCTTGAAACGCAGGGAACGGCTTTAGCTGCGCTCCGCGACAAGGGACAGGTCAACGACGAAGTGAAAGCCGCTCTGACGGCAGCACTCACTGAATTCAAAGACCGTTACAACGCACAGGCGAAATCGGTCGCTTCTTAGTCTATCGAGTCCTTTGAGTATATCGAGTCTGTCGAGTCCAGAGAAAAATGTGACTTCACGGAATTTTATAGACTCTCTAAACTCATAGACTCTATAGACTCAACAGACTTAGAGCTTATGCCTAATTTACAGGACATTCGGCGGCGCATCAGAGCCGTCAAAAATATGCGGCAGATCACCAAGGCGATGAAAATGGTATCTGCGGCTAAATTGCGTCGTGCGCAGGAGCGCGTCGTAGCGGCTCGCCCCTACACCATCAAAATGATGGACGTATTGAGCGACCTTTCCAGGCGTGCGCCAGATTTTCAGCATCCCCTGCTCGCCAATTCGCGCAAGTCTACGGAAGGTCGGCAGGAACGAATCATTCTGGTGCTGGTCACAGCCGACAAAGGATTGTGTGGCGGTTTCAATACCAATCTGAATCGTGCGGCGGCTCAGTTTCTACGCCGCCATTCCGGGCAGGAAGTGGAATTGATTCTGGTTGGACGCAAAGGCGTAGATTATTTCAAGCGCCGCGAGGGAAATATTCGACGGGAGTACCTGGGAATCACTGGCAGCGCTAAAGTCAATTTCACTGATGCGCAAAAAATTGCGCAGGAAGTAATTGCTGATTTCACTTCTGAGGAAAAACCCGTAGATCAAATTTATCTCATCTACAACGAATTCAAATCCGCCCTGTCGCAAAAAGCTGTTGAAGAAACAATTTTGCCAATCGGCGGAATTAAGGACGAGACGCCCGATCAGGAACAATTATTGGATTATTCCTATGAGCAGCCTGCCGCAGAAATTTTCAGTTCGTTACTGCCAAAGCTCATCGAAACGCAAATCTATCGTGCCTTGCTGGAATCCGTAGCTTCTGAACAGGGAGCGCGCATGACGGCGATGGATGCAGCATCCAAAAATGCGAACGAAGTTATTGATAAATTAACTCTAGGTATGAACCGCGTTCGTCAGGCTGCGATTACGCGAGAAATTATTGAAGTTGTCAGCGGAGCTGCCGCTTTATAAATCATCAGGAGTTCGAGTTTTTTTAACTCGAACTCCTGATTCTCCCACCCCCACAATCCCATCGCCCCTGTTCCCCTCAACGGACTATGAGCGAATATATAAGCAGATTTCCAACTACTTTGAATATTGCACGCCGAATTTATAACTGGGTTCCTCCATTTTTGTGGATGGCGGCTATTTTTGTATTCTCAACTGATTACTTTTCGGCAGGTCATACAGGCGGGATTGTCTTTGCAATTGTAAGCTGGTTTATGCCGAACGCCTCTACGGAGTTACAACAAACCATCCATTTTCTGGTACGCAAAGCCGGACATTTCAGCGTCTATGCAATTTTAGCCTTCTTGTTGATGCGTGCACTTCGTTCAGAGTCCTTATTGCGATGGCGCTGGAATTGGGCGATGTATTCATTTCTAGTCGTTGGCATTTACGCGCTACTGGACGAATATCATCAAAGCTTTACCACCAGCCGGACAGGTTCTGTTTATGACAGTCTAATTGATCTAACCGGAGGAACGGTTATGCTCACCGTGCTTTGGTTATTGAGTTTCCGCAAGTCTCGTCAAGATAATTCCTGAGCATTGATTCCTTCTTCATGAAAAACACGCAGCATCTGTTCGATATGATCATGTCCACGCGCTTCCAGTACTAAATCAATCTCGACACCGCCGACTTCTAATTTTGCGAAGGCGCGATTATGTGCAACGTCAAGAATATTACCAGCCGTCTCAGCGACTATTTGACAAATCTTCGCCAGCTCACCTGGACGATCACGGACAACGGCGCGAATGCGCACTAAGCGACCATCTTTGGCTAAACCACGCTCAATAATTTTTGATAACAGGTTCGGATCAATGTTTCCACCGCAAACCAGAATTGCTACATTTTTGCCTTCAAGCCCTTTGATTTTTTGAAAGAGGACAGCCGCCAAAGACGCTGCGCCTGCCCCCTCAACCACTGTTTTTTCAATTTCCAGGAGCTTCAAAATAGCGCTGGCAATTTCTTCTTCGCTGACAGTGACGACTTCATCAATATATTTCTGGATAATTTCTAGTGTTCGTACCCCGGCGCGTCTGACTGCCAGACCATCCGCAATCGTTGGTTCGCCAATAATTGTAGTTGGTTCCCCTTGTTGCATAGCAGCCTGCATTGAAGCCACGTGGTCTGGCTCGACACCGATAATACGAATGTCTGGCTGGAAAGCTTTCATGGCAATGGCAATTCCGCTAATCAATCCGCCGCCGCCAATCGGCACAACTACTGCGTCGAATTTGGTTTCTTCTTCGAGCAATTCCAATCCAGCAGTTCCCTGTCCGGCAATGATCGCATCGTCATCAAACGCATGGACAAACGTATAGCCTTTTTGCTCAGACAACTCACGCGCCAACGCCAGCGCTTCGTCATAGCTGGTGCCGTGCAAAATGACTTCGCCGCCAAGATCACGAGTATTGGAAACCTTAATCAGCGGCGTTTGCTTCGGCATCACAATGATAGATTTAATACCGAGCCGCGTAGCGTGATGCGCCACTCCCTGCGCGTGATTTCCGGCGCTGGCGGCAACTACTCCAGCCTGTTTTTCAGCTTCGGTCAATTGCAGTAATTTATTCAAAGCGCCACGTTCTTTGAAGCTGCCGGTCATTTGCAAATTTTCGAGTTTGAAGTAGGTATGGCAGCCGCAGAGTTTGCTGAGAGTCAATGAAAGTGGGCAGGGCGTGTGATAAATAGCGCGACCTAATCTGGCGCGGGCAGCTTGAATATCTTGAAGCGTTATCATTTTTGGTATTTAAAAATGGCGCCATTTGATCCGACTAACCAGCCGCAATCCGGCGCAATAAAAAAGAAGCGTGAAAAATTGGAGCGCGATTTGAGAGTAACTTTTTCCCAATGCGCTCCGGCATCTACCGTATGCAAAACTACGCCTCGATCACCAGCAGCCCAGCCTTCAGTTCGGCTGGAAAAATAAACGGCATTCAAATTTTCTTCCGTTCCCGAAGTCTGAACCTGCCAACGATTACCGCCATTGATCGTCGTAATAATTACACCGCTGGAGCCTACCGCCCAACCGTGTTTGGAGTCAATGAAATGAACCCCGCGCAGCGTTTTTGTGATTCCTGTTGGTTGCTCATTCCAGTTTTTTCCGCCGTCAACAGTTCGCAAAATCACTCCGCCGCCGCCAACCGTCCAGGCATTACTTTCATCCAACGCCGCAATATCAAAGTAAAGCTTATTAATCGGCAAAACCTGACGCTGCCACGTGCGTCCGGCATTGCGAGTCACCAGCATCAAGCCTGCTTCGCCGCAAGCCCACGCCGTCCGGTCATCTACAAAAATCATGCGGACAATGCCCAAACCGTTATATCGTTTGGCATCATCGGCTTTTAGCTCATCATCGTAAAGGCTCACATCTTCCCAAGCTTTTCCTTTATCCGAAGTAGAAAGCAAAAAAGATCGGCCTTTCGGCAAATCGGGACGATTAAAGATGCTGTATTCGCCGAGAATAAATCCACGATCATTGTCTACAAAAGAAATATCGCGAAGGATTTCCCGCGTCACAACAGATTGTTTTTTCCAATTCGCTCCACCATTTTCTGTCGTCAGCATTAAGCCGGTACTGCCGACAACGTAGCCAATATTACGATTCACAAAACAAACGCCATAAAGCCGCGTGAGAATCCCGCTGTTTTGTGAGACCCAGGTCTGGGCAGAAATTTCAAAAATGAAACTGGAAAGAAGGATGATCAATAGTAGGCAGCGCTGAAAAAACATTAAGCTCCGTTTGTTGTTCGAGCTGAAGAGAGGCGGCGGGAAACACGACAATTAAACGGGGCAAACAAGAATTCAAATCCTCGTTTGCCCCATTTCCTAAAAAGTCTTTCTGCTTATCGTGGTCGCAAAATCATCGGTAATGTAGAAACTGAAGTAATCAATTGTGTCCATTGTTTTAAAGTCTTATATCTATTCCCTGGAACAAAAATCATATCTCCTGGAGCGATAGGTTCATCCAAACCTTTGCCCCTTTCCAATTGCTTGTAGTCAACATGAATCTCCCTGGTGGTTCCGTCAGGCAGGTTACGGGCAATTATCACTTTAGACCTGTCGCCGGTTTCTAAAATCCCTCCAGCATTAATGATCGCTTCACGAATTGTCATGCGACGGGTCATCTCATAAATTCGTGGCTGGGCAATATCACCACCCATTAGATATTTCATGCTATGTGATTGGAGTAATTGGACAGTAACTTTTGGATCAATGATGTATTCGTTCAGTTTTTCTGCGATCTCTTTTTGGACATCCTCAACTCCTCGACCACGCACATTGATTTGTCCAATTAACTTGTAATTCACTTTACCATCCGGTGGAATAGTCAGACTTGGAACTGAGTATTGTGGCAAATTGAACACCTCAACACTGATTACGTCTTCAGGCCCAAGACGATATTCCTCAATGTAGTTTTTTAGATACTGTAAGGTCGCCGCCTGCTCTTCTGTATCACGTTGCACCCGTAGCTGCTGGCGCTGTTCATCCGTGTAGGTATCTTTTTTCTGAGGCGTCACTTCTTTGGTCGCTTGCACTTCTTTTTCTGAAGGCTTAGTAGCATCGCCACTTTGCGCCAACAGCGGTGTAGCGACAACCAGTAGTGCCATTCCTAAAAGTAAATTCCGGTAAATTCGTGATTTCATAGCAGAGTCTCCCAAATACAAATTATTATCTGCCCCGACCAAATAGCATGATCTTCGCGGTTTGTAGCATGATCCACAGATCGAAAAACAACGAAGCATTTTTAATGTAGTACAAATCGTACTGAAGTTTTTGCAGCGCATCTTCAACGGAAGCGCCGTAATCGTATTTCACCTGCGCCCATCCAGTGACGCCAGGTTCGACCAAATGACGTTGCGAATAAAACGGAATCAATTCCGTTAATTGCTCCACAAAGATCGGGCGCTCAGGACGTGGCCCAACAAAGCTCATATCACCGCGCAGGACATTGATCAGTTGTGGTAATTCATCAATTCTGACCTTGCGGATAAAGGCTCCGAAGCGGGTCGTTCGGGTATCATTCAAGGACGCCCAGACTGGCCCGTCTTTTTCTGCATCCTGCCGCATTGAGCGAAACTTAATGATCGTAAATGGCTCACCATTTTTCCCGACCCGTTCCTGTTTATAAAAAATCGGCCCGGGTGATTCCAGCTTAATAATAATGGCGCTGACTAAACCAATCGGAAAACTCAGGATAATCCCAACAATTGCTAGGACAAAATTCAAGAGACGATGCATGGCTCTTGAAAAGCTGCTGCGCTTGCTTCCTCCTGAAAAAATAATCCAACTGGGACGCAGCATCTCCACGCTGATTTTGCCCATAATTCTTTCATAAAGCGCAGTGCCTTCTTCAATTACGGCACGTCCCTGCAAACGAAGCTGAAGCAATTGCTCAACCGGTAAATGTCCGCGCCGGTCAGAGAGCGCGACCACGACACGATCTACTTTTTCGCGCTGGACAATCTCAGTCAATTCATTGACAACGCCAATCACTGTTGGATTAACAATGCTTTGTCCAACCAGTGAGGGGTCTTCGCTGACAAAGCCAACGATCCGATAGCCGAAATTTCGGTTCGCAATAATGGCCTTCGCTAATTCAACCGCCGAAGCGTCAGTCCCGACAATTAAGATCCGCTCGCCAACATTTGGATGACTAAAAAACCAGTGACTCACGATTCGCCACGCTATCATCAGGATCAGCGTGACCATGATAGTTCGCGTGGGAATATATTCAAAAGTCTCCATTCCTTCTAAGTTCGGGCGGAAAGCCGGAATGATGAGAAAGAAGATCGCGAGAACAAAGCATGATGTCGCCATTGCCATGATAATGCGGCGGCACATTTCTCGCAGCGAATGAAAAACTTCAATATCGTACAAATCAAACAAATAAAAAGTAGTCTGGCAAACAACCGCCGTCAGGATAATTTTATGAAATCCTTTTTGGACACTCAGTAATTCCCAAAAATTATCTGAATATCGGTTGAAGAGACTCAGCAAGACGGCAATAACAATTATGCCGCCCTCTGTCAGGACGAGTAATGATGTTCTACGCCAAATATCTCTTCGTACCATTTCTGTTTTAGTGCGAACACCGGATTGAACCTTCTATCAGCTTCTGAAAAAGTTTCGACGATAACGTCAGTTAATCTAGATTAACTGATTAGTGTGACTCGGACCCGGTACAAAATTTCATCCGGCCAGCACCTTTCTGGTTGCGTGTCTAGGTTGACCAGCAACCAGAAAATCGCCTTACTCTTATGATTTTTCTTGTTCTGTTTCTATTTCGCCCTTCTTCTTAAAGCGTTCGGCCAACTGTCCCAGTCCGATTTTTTCCAGGAATGACGGCTGCTCTTTTTTGGCATAGCCGTTATAACCATAACCGTAATAACCGTAATAACCGACTTCTGACATCTGGTCTACCCCATTAAGGACAACACCCAGGACGCGACTTCCCGGTAACGCTTCAATCGCACGTTCGACCGTGTTGTGACCCGCCATCCCGGCACGTACAATCACCATCACAGCATCCGCGTGATTAGCCAGCAACCGCGCATCAGCAAAAGCGACAACCGGCGGAGCGTCAATCAAAATGAAGTCAAAGTATTTTCGCAGATCTTCAATGGTCTCACCCACGCGCTCTTTGGAAAGTAATTCTGCGGGCTGTGCCTCTTCCCGGCTTGAAGATAGGATGTAAAGCGTTGAGTCTGCGACCCGGACAATGGCCGGAAGAGCTTCACTGATTTCACTAATGACTTCGCCAAACCCCAATTCAAAATCCAATCCCAGATATGGGCTGACACTGGGGCGACGGAGGTCGCCGTCTATGACAAGAACGCGTTTCTCCCGGGATTGGGCAATTGCCCAGGCCAGATTCAGAACCGTCGAAGTTTTACCTTCTCCGGCCACTGCACTCGTTGCCAGGATGACCTGTGTCAACTGCTTTTCGGCGGCATGAAAAACCTGTGTGCGTAAAGTTCGATATTGTTCACAACCATCTGACTGCGGATCAGTAAATAATACTAATCGCGTATGCAAGCGAGATTCATCCAGACAAACCGTGGTCGGTACTGACGGCTCGACGGTTAGTGGTGGAGAATAAGTCTGTCCTGATTTCGCAGGCGAAACCTTGCTGCGATTGCCATTGATTATGCTTTCATTACGGCTTCTGGAAACCGTTGGCATAATTGAACTGCTACGACCAAAATCACCAAATTCATCAGAGGCTCTGGCTAGTTCCTCTTCACTGAAAAAGGTCATTGATGTACCTTCATTCGAGCGTGGGCCAATCGGAGAACCGATGCGATCCGGCATCTCAAAACTTGGAATCGCCGCATCACTGACAATTTCCGGCGAACTGACTTTCGCCGTCAATGGGTCAGAATAATTCTCTTCTTTATCTTGCTGGCGCTGTAGCGCTTCTAAAACACGTCCCATGAAATACCTTTTCGTTGTAGGGGCACGATGAGTAGCTTATTTTAGGATCGTTTCTCCGACTCCGTTTTCACGACTCCAAAATCTTGCGACTTGATACTCCCGTCAGAGCCATTGGTATTTTTGCCAACCTCATTCTGTGCGGTCGTACTGGAAATTGGATGCGGGCGACTTCCTCGCATCTGTGATTCAGTCGAACGGGAAGCCGGGCGACCAGAGTTCGGGTTATTCCAATCCTGAGAAGCTTCATCCTTGACGATTGAACGGATTGGAATGCCTGCAAATAAAGCTTCATGTTCGTCGGCTTCAATTGAGGGACGAATTAAATCAAGCTCTTCAACTACTTCGGAAACAATTTTTTGGCTAATTTGTTTGGCTCCCACTGCAAAGCCATTCAGTAAAGCATTGTCGCAGATATTGTTAATGAGACGCGGCACTCCCTCTGAAGCACGGTAAATAAGCGCGACAGCGTCTTGCGAAAATAAATCAAGACGCGTCGCGCCAGCCGTTTTCAGTCGAGCACGAATATAGATAGAAACTTCATCCGCCCGCAGTGGCTTAATCTCGCAACGCAAACTAATACGCTGCTTGAGCTGCCGTAACGAAGGATCATTGAGCACCTGCCGTAATTCAGGTTGACCTGCCAGAATAATTTGTAATTGTTTTTCGGTGTAAGTCTCGAAATTCAACAACAAGCGAACTTCTTCCAGCAATTCATTGCTCAACCCCTGCGCTTCGTCTACGATCAGAACACTCCGCAATCCACGGGCATGACGAGTCATCAATAATCGTCCCAACTTCATCAATAAATCTGATTTTGAGGCGTATTGCGTGATGCCAAAGCTGGTGGCGATATAGTGGTAAAACTCTGACACTGTCAGTCCCGGATTGAAGATGTAGCAAGTCAAAACGCTGCGATCCAAGCGAGCCAGCATGGCACGCAGCATCGTCGTTTTACCCGTTCCGACTTCACCTGTCGCAGCAATCAGCCCTTTGCCATGTTGAATGCCGTAATGCAAATTTGCCATTACCTCACGATGACTGGCGGTGAAGTAAAGAAAGCGTGGATCAGGAGTCAAACTGAAGGGGATGTCACGCAATCCATAAAATTCTTTATACATAAATTCACTCTCTCACTAAGGGGACTCAAAAACATTCCGACCGAAACCTTTAATAAACTCCGGCAAAGATATTCAGTACACGCGACCGTTGTAAGACGGTTACGAGGACTGGAATCGCTACCAGAATTAATAAAATGACTCCGGCAACCTGAACCAGACGCAACATCGCACGCTGACGACGTTCGTTATCTGTCACGATTTGCGGAATCGTGACGAGTAAGGGCAGATGCATGTAATGTTCGACATCACGTGCATCCTGAATCGTAAACAAGGATCGTGCTTCCATCGCCAAAGCAATCGCCAGTCCTGAAGCTATTCCCAAAAGCAACGAAAGCCCATACAGAATTGACCGCTGTGGAGCAAAAGGTCTTTCGGGAGTATTCGCAGCATCTTGTAATTTGAATGTATTGCCACCTAATTCTTTAGCAATCCCCGTACTTAGTGCCGTGTTATCACGTTGCGAAAGAAGTGACTCGTAATTTTTTTGAATTGTCAGGTAGTCACGCTCAATTTTCTGAACTTGTGCTTGAAGCGCAGGAACTCCCACCAATTTTGCATTTAATGAAGAAATTTGTGATTGAACCTGCCCTATTTCATTCTGCTTCATGGCGTATTCACGCCGCGCTCCCTCAATCCGAATATCCCATTCTTTAAGTCCTGGATTGTCTTTAAGCTGAGCTAGTTGAGCATCTCGCATCAACTCATCATCTTTTCTAGCAGAATCTTTGGTTTCCTGAAGCTGCTTTTCAACCGCTTCAATTTGCCCCATCAGTTCTTGGATTTCAGGATGTTTAGGTTTGAAAATTTTCAGTTTTGTACTCAATAGCGCATTCAGCTCAGCTATTTTTGCTCTCAAAGGGGCTTCATTAGGGTTACGCTGGGCGATATTAAACGAAGGAGCAGTAGGATTCTTGGCATTATTCCTCATGGTCTCCATGATACTAATATTATTAGCCAAGGCATCTGCTGACGAACGCAGAGACTGCATCTGTAAGGTCAGAGAATTAATCTGACTTGTAATAGTTTTGTCCTGACCTTCAAAAACTTCAGGATGGTCACGCTGGAGTGCGGCTCGTTCAGCCTCAATTGCTTCTAATTGTTTCTTTCGTTCCGCCAATTGATTATCTAACTGTTCCATCAAGCGATTAATTTCATAAACTGTCGTCTGTTCGTGGGTATCAATAAACCTTCTGGTTAATTCTGCGGTAACTTCACGAACCAACCCGGGGTCCTGCCCTCTAAATTCAATGGTAAAGGCATTAGCGCCGCCGCCAGTGCTGCGTGTGTTCAGATCAATATGCTTGCGCATTTCATCAAGGATAGTTTCTTCTGCGACATTGGTAGCCTTGTACTCACGATAAAGCCCAAAATTTTCAATAATTTCTTTTAAGCTGGTACGGCTTGTCACTAGATTTTTGATGGTTCCCAGGCGCGAGGTAATATCTACTTGCGGAGCTTGTGAGGCACTATTCACCTTGGATTGCTCGACCAAAACCAGTGCTTCTGATTTGTAAACATCCGGGAGGTTTTTAATCACATAGATTAACGTTGAAGTCACGATGATGGCGGGGACGATAATGAAGAACTTACGCTTCCACAACATCCGCACATACTCGGCTGGGGTCCGTATTCGAAAATTAGCCATTACTACTCTCCTTAAAACTTAGCAAATACTTTATCACTTGCTTTCCTCTGACACTGACATTTTACCTGTGCCTGGATGACGTCCGCCATGCTAAATCCAGCGAGTCGTCCAAACACTTTGGTAAAATACTCACCTTCTGTTGCGAAGGTCTTGCCGGCTAATGATGTATCCGTGTCGCACAGACTGAAGTCTACACTTTTGATAGCCGCAAAACGGACAGGCCAGAGCGTAGCAGGAAAGCACCTACTAAGTTGGGTTGGGCAGGACACCTTGACTTCTCGTCACGGCAGGGGGGAGCCGAAGGTTACTCTTTTTTGAACAGACTGCAACAAAATTAAAATGCCTCTACAGTCGCTCAAGCAATATCTGTAGAGGCAGATTGAAACTGATCTTTCAAGCCACAAGTCTCCACAGACCTTTCGGACACTATCTTATAATGACTCGCGCTTAATTGAAATCAGATTATCTGAATTCACAGAGAAGTAGTCAACCCATTTATTATCAATATTTAGTATTTTCATGCGTTCACGAGTCAACATCTGACAATTTTAGTCAAAATTTAGCCTGAAGCTGCCTTTCATCCAATTATCTGATCCGATTCAGCTCGGCGGTGACGGCTTCAGCATCCTGATATTTACTTCCTCCGACACTCAAGGCCTTTTGATAATTCTGAACCGCGCTACCGCGATCTCCTTTATCCTGATAGAGCTGCCCCAGATGACGATAAAAAGACGGATCAGTCGGGCGCATCTGGATTGCCTTCTGGAACTGAGGAATTGCCAGGTTATAAATTTTCTTTTTGGTTAGAACGTAACCCAGCGTATCGTAATAGCTGGCAATTGTCGGTGAGATTTCAATCGCTTTGCGGGCATGTTCTGCGGCTTTGTCTATATTCCCTTTGCCCTTGTCCGCGATCACCCAGGCCAGATTATTCAAGGCTATTGAAGCAATTGCCGAACGGTTGTCGTAGCCAATAGCTTTCTCGTAGTTTTTTACAGCTTCATCGTAGCGACCTTTTTCTTCGTCTACCATGGCGATCAATAATAAAGCCTGCGCCATTTGCCGGGGATTATCGGGGCGGCGTGTGACCAATTGCTGCAATTCGTTGACCGCCTGGTCTGAATTATTCTGGCTCTTGTAGAGTGCAAATTTTTCAAAGTAGGCGTTCGCATAGTTTGGGTCAGCTTGCAGGATTTGACGCAACGCTGCATCTGTATTAACAGTGTCGCCTTGCGCCGAATAAACCCGGACTTTTTGATCCAATAAAAATGCTTTCTTCCCTGGATGCGAAACGATCAAGGCATCCAGCTTCTGTGTGGCTGAGGCAAAATCTTTTTGCACCAGCAAAACGGTAATGGCTTTTGTGACGGATTGTTCCAGCACTGGAGACATCCCCAGAACCTGATCGGCAGCCTGTCGTGCTTTGGTAAGATCATTCTTAACTAAATATACGCCTGCCAGGTTTCCCTGTGACTCAGGGTTGCGCGGATCAGCCTGGACAGAGCGCTCAAAATCACCTTGTGCTCCTGCCAAATCACGTTTGGTAATCTTAGCTAAACCTCGTAATGCATATCCTTTTCCTTCAAGATCGGGTAAGACTTCAGGTTCCACCCCGGAACTTTGCAAAGCTGCTGCATTTGCTTTCAAATAATTGACCATCTCAATGACTTTCTCGGCAGATTTTATCGCATCTTCCGTGTCAGGCTTTTCCTGACTTAATGAAATATTTCCTCGCATCAAAATACCAGCCGGACTCGTTGGGTAGTATTTCAGCAGTTCATTATTAAAAGTGCGCGCTTTTTCTGTATCACCGTCCTGTAACCGAGCCTGCGTCATTGAATACAAGCCCATCATATTTCGCGGGTCTTGTTTGAGAGCCTGCTCAAGATCAGTGAACGCATCTCGCAGTTTCCCATTTAACGAATTAATTTTGCCTCGCACCAATAACAACTCGGTATCCTGCTTGCTTTGCTTCAACCCGGCTTCGACCTGTTGAAGCGCTGCGGCGCGATCATCTTTTTGAAGGTAGAGATTAGCGAGTTGAACGTAGGCGTGCAGGTATTTTGGACTTTGCTTTAATAGCTCCTGATACTCGGTAATGGCCTGCTCGCTTTTGCCATCTCGCGCGTGCAAATCAATAATCTGTGCGCGGCTGGCATTTTTGTCTCCACTGACTTCCGCCAGACGTGCCAGGAATTTTTCTGCTTCAGAAAAATTTTTGCGGGACTCATAAAAACGTGAAATTGAAGCTAATGCATTACGATCTTTGGGATCAGAATCCACTGCTTTTTTGAGCTGAGCCTCGGTTTCATCAAACCGTTGAATTCCGTAGAGGAAATCGGCGTAGGCGATATATCCCAACGTAAATTTAGAATTTATTTGCAGCGCCTGCTGATAAATCCGTTCTGCCTCTGTATTGAATTTTGATTTGTCTGTTTCTCGCCTGGCGCGTTCCTGGAAAAATTTTGCATAGCTTAAATAGCTTTCGGGACGCTTTGGGTTCAGCTCAATCGCTTTTTTCAAATCCTGCTCCGCTTCACTCCATTTTTGCTGGCTGGTATAAACGCCAGCCCGCAGGATATGACCTTCAATATGATTTGGATCAGCCTCTAAAATTTCACGAGCATATTTTTCAGCTTCGGTAATACTGCTGGCATCTCGAACGAACTGTAAATAAATATTTCCAAGCCGTGCTTTCGCTTCAATATTTTGGGGATCAAGTTCAGTGACAACACGATAGGCCTCAAACGCTTCCTGAAAATTGTTGGTTCCGGCATCTGATTCAGCTAAGCCGAACAGCGCCTCAACATTCTTCTTGTCCAACGCCAAAGCATTACGATATTCCAGCTTCGCCTCGGCGTATTTTTTTTCCTCTAAATATTTTTTTCCCTTTTCGAGATAACGATTCCTGGCTTTCACAGGGTCTTCTTTGCAAGCCACACCAAAGCAGCAGACAAAACAAATCATCAAGATGAAGACGTGACAAAAACGGCGATCCGTGAGGTAGTAATTAGACATGAAAAGTTTATCTTTCTTAGTTATTATCAAGTAGGCAAGCAGTAATACTTCAGATTTGCGAGGAGTTTTAACAGCTATTCCTTGCGAGGGTTGTTGCCTGTAGTCAAAGTGAAGGGCACAAAGCTACGACAAGCGTGACAGTTTATCCCAGCCTGATAGATCGGATCAAGAAAAAGATTTTCCCCGGCTCTACCGCAAATAGCTGACGCCCAGCAGTTGCCTAAAATCTCACCCCAGCCGATAATAGCTTTTTAGAAAAAGTCTCTGCTGAAATACGAAAAAGTAATGAGCCAAAATAACGAAGCTACGAGCATTCAATTCACCGATAATCCGTTCAATTTACAGAAGATCGCGGACGGTGTCCGGCTGATTCTGGAAGGTATCGGCGAAGATACTGGGCGCCCTGGAATTGCTGAAACGCCTCAACGTGTAGCCGAAATGTATGCAGAAATCTGCGGCGGATTGTATGAAAACCCGCAAGCCGAAATGAAGGTTTTGCCGTCCGAAGCGCATGAAGAAATTGTTCTGGTCAAAGATATTTCCTTACATTCAATTTGTGAGCATCATCTCATTCCTTTCACCGGCGTGGCGCATGTGGCGTACATCCCACAGGATGGGCGGATTGTTGGACTCTCAAAACTAGCTCGTATCGTGGATATTTTTGCGCGTCGTCCTCAGGTGCAGGAACGAATTACGACTCAGGTGGCTGATTTGCTGTACGGCGAACCGCTGCAACCGCAGGGCGTCCTGGTTGTCATCGAAGCGGTTCACTTGTGTATGACGATGCGTGGTATCAAAAAACCCGGCGCGACCACCGTGACTTCGGCTTTGCGTGGAATCTTTAGCACAGATGCCAATCTTCGGGCTGAAGCAATGACTTTCATTAAAAAATAATTTTTTAACCATAAACTTTACGCACTAATAAAATTCGCAATGTTTGATAAATTCAAAGATGAATGTGGAGTATTTGGAATTTACGGTCATCCCGAAGCCGCGAAGCTGGCATATCTGGGGCTGTATTCAATGCAGCACCGCGGACAGGAATCCGCCGGCATCGTAACCGCCGATGGCGAGAAGCTCTATGCTGAACGCGGCATGGGGCATGTTAGTGATGTCTTTAATGAAGACCGGCTGGAGCAACTGCCGGGATCAATTGCTATCGCGCATAATCGTTATTCGACGGCTGGGAAAGTCAGCATCAACGAAGCCCAGCCTTTCTCGGTGAATTGCAGTTATGGCTTATTGGCTCTCTGCCATAACGGTAACCTGCCCGACGCCATCACAGCCCGTCAACAGTTGGAAAACGATGGCGCGATTTTTCAGTCCACTTCCGACACAGAAGTGTTGCTGCACCAAATCGCCCGCTCCCGCGCCGCAAATATACGCGAAGCCATTATTGACGCGCTCAAGCAGCACGATGGAGCCTATTCTTTAGTGTTCGCTTCCCCTGCAAGCTTAATTGCTGTCCGTGACCCACGCGGATTTCGTCCGCTGGCAATGGGAGATTTAGATGGTGCGACGGTCTTTGCGTCAGAAACCTGCGCCTTCGATTTAATTGGCGCGAAATACCTCCGCGATGTTGAGCCAGGCGAAGTCATTGTCGTTGACAAAGATGGAACTCGTTCGATCAAACCATTTGATGCGAAGCCAATTTCTCATTGTGTTTTTGAGCATGTGTATTTTGCGCGTCCTGATTCGCTGATTTTTGGTCGCAGCATCAATAAAAGTCGTCACAAAATGGGACGAATCCTTGCTAACGAACATCCGGCAGATGCCGACATCGTAGTCCCGATTCCTGACTCCGGTGTCGCCGCTGCCATTGGCTACGCTTCTGCGTCCAATCTCAAATTTCGCTTTGGGCTGGTTCGTAATCATTACGTTGGGCGCACTTTCATTGAGCCGCAATCGCAAATCCGTCACTTCGGGGTCAAAATTAAACTTAATCCAGTGCGTGATTTGATCGAAGGTCGGCGCGTAGTTTTGATTGACGATTCGCTCGTGCGCGGCACGACTTCCAAAAAAATTGTCAAGATGGTACGTGAAGCAGGCGCCACCGAAGTTCACATGCGCATTAGTTGCCCTCCGACGATTTCGCCCTGTTATTACGGCGTAGATACTCCGACCAAAGAAGAGTTAATTGGCGCGAATAATTCAATCCAGGAAATTTGTGACTTTATTGGCGCAGATACACTTGGATATTTGAGTCTGGGCGGATTGCGCGAAGCAGTTGGCGATACAACTGAATCAAAATTTTGTAGCGCTTGCTACACTGGAAGCTATCCCACGTTATTGCGAGATCAGCCTGTCCAAATCGCCAGTGCGCGCGCCGGACAAAGAGCTTTATTTGAGAGTGTCAACTCCACTGAGCCACGTTCTTAAAAAACGACGCAAGACCTTTTTATGAACCACAAGTTCAAACAATTAGCTGCCTTACTCTTCATCGTTGTGCTTGCGCTTGTTTTTCTGGCTTGTCAGCCAACTGTTGAGAAAGGTCAATACGAACCTCTAAAGCCTGATGAGCCTGCGCCAGGTGGCGATCTGAGAATTTACGCGCTGGATGTTGGGCAGGGAGACAGTCTCTTGGTGATTTCCCCGCAGGGCAAAACGATTTTGATTGATGCTGGCCCTGTAGAAGCAGGTGATAATGTCGTCAATGCGGTAAAAAATCACGGCGTCAAACAACTTGATCTGGTCATCGCGACACATCCGCACGCGGATCACATTGGCGGAATGCGTAAGGTTTTTGACAATTTTCGCATCAAGCAATTTTTGGACAGTGGACAAACCTACGGAACCGCCACGTACGAAAAATTGCTGCGTGAAATTCAGGATAATAAAACCCCTTATATTAAAGCTGTACGTGGACAATCTATTGACATTGAACCAGGCCTGAAATTTGATGTATACGGACCACCTAATCCATTGTTTGCTGATGATGAGATTGGAAAAGATCGGAGCGTTCAGAATGCGAATTCAATTGTGTTGCGATTAAGTTACGGCTCATTTGCGATGCTGTTCACTGGTGATGCAGAATTTGAAACTGAAGATCGGCTGATGAAATCAGGCGCGAATTTGAAAGCCAACATTTTAAAAATCGGACATCACGGTTCACGGCACGCTACAAGTGGAAAATTTCTAACTACTGTAGCGCCACAATTCGCCATCATCTCTGTTGGTGCCAACAATGATTACGGGCATCCGGCGCAATTGACAATGGATCGGTTAAAGAAAGGAAATATCAAAACGCTGCGGACGGATTTGCAGGGCGAAATCGAAATTTTCTCAGACGGGAAAAACTTTGATGCCCGACCGACGCGCGAAACTACGCTAGCGAAAACGTGGTCAGGCCGCGAACCTGTGCGTAATGAATTATCGGTGAATCCGTAATCAAAACTTCAACCATAATGAATGAAGAAAATATAAAACCCGAGACGCAAGCCATAGCCTTTATTGATCGCATTGAAGGCAAGATCGCCGTACTTATTTTTAGCGATGAAACGGTACTGGAAGTACCGCTCAAACAATTGCTGGAAAATTCACAAGCAGGAGATTTTCTTAATGTTACGTTTAATGCACTCGGCAAAGCAGTTGAATTCACGCCGAACATTGTAGAAAAAGAAAATACGCTTGAGCGCGTTACTGAATTGCAAACAGAGCTGCTGGAAAATGACAACGCCGACCAAATGAAGATTAAATTATGACGCAATCCATTAGTTACAAAGATGCAGGCGTCAACATTGACGCCGCCAACGATGCTGTTGCCCGCATCAAAAAATTAGCGAATACGACGTTCAATGAAAACGTGCTTTCCAACATCGGCAGCTTCGGCGGCATGTTCAGCGGCATGTTTCCTGACATGCGCGAACCCGTCCTCGTAGCCAGCGCAGACGGCGTTGGCACAAAACTAAAAATCGCCTTTCTGACGGATATTCACAATACCGTTGGCTACGATTTGGTAGCCCACTGCATCGGCGACATTCTGGTACAAGGCGCCAGGCCGTTGTTTTTTCTGGATTACATCGCTACGGGTAAGCTGGAACCAGGCGTGATCGAATCCGTCGTCGAAGGCTTGGCGCACGGCTGTCGTGAAGGCGGTTGCGCGTTGCTCGGTGGAGAGACTGCGGAAATGCCTGGATTTTATCAGGATGGCGAATACGACATTGCAGGCTTCATTGTCGGCGTCGTAGACAAATCTAAAATCATTGACGGCTCGCGCATTGTGGCGGGCGACTTGGTGCTTGGTCTGCCTTCGCTGGGCCTGCACACCAACGGTTACAGTCTCGCCCGCAAATTATTTTTGGATGTTGCAGGTTACAAAGTGAACGAGGTAGTTCCTGAACTCGGCATCACCGTTGCCGAACAATTATTGAAGCCGCACAAAAACTACTTGCCAGCCTTCGATCAACTCATTGGTCGTGAAGGGATCATCAAAGGTTTAGCCCATATCACAGGCGGCGGCTTGGTCGAAAACATTCCGCGCATTTTGCCAAGCAACGTTGACGTGCAAATTGACGAAAGTACGTGGACAGTTCCGACGGTGTACACGCTGATGCAAAAAATCGGCAACGTCCCACGCGAAGACATGTTGCGCACGTTCAATCTTGGCATCGGCATGGTTGCAGTTGTGAGCCAGGAAAATGCACCTTTCGTGAAAGATTCCCTGCGTGAAGCAGGCGAAGAATTTTACGAAATCGGTAGCGTCATTGCAGGTGACAGCAAAGTAGTTTTTGTGTAAGATTTTATTCTATGCCTATTAATGTTGGCTTACACCCACCTTTATCTTTTCCGACTTTGCCGTTACGCAAGAATAGTACGCACACGGTGAATGAGCAGTTGACTGTCCTTTCTCCGATCAGTTGGGAGACCTATCAGAATTTGCTCAAGGACTTTGGGGACAAAAGTTCACCACATTTCACTTACCATCAGGGAGTCCTTGAAATTAGGAGTCCGCGCCCCACGCACGAAGATTACAACCGCACACTTGCCTATCTGGTCGGAATCCTGGCAGAAGAAACAGGACTTGAATGGCGTGACCTGGGTTCGACTACTTTCCGGCGCGAAGATTTAGCCAGCGGTTTTGAGCCAGATAGTTGTTTTTATTTTCAATCAGAAGTGCTCATCCGTAACCATCAGGAAATTGACTTGCGCGTTGATCCTGCGCCAGATTTAGTGATTGAAATTGATATTACCAGTGGTTCAATCAATAAACTTTTTCTTTATGGTCAAATTCGCGTCCCTGAAGTTTGGCGTTATGACGGGGATCAAATTTCTATTTCTATTTTACAGTCAGATCATTCTTATGTTGATTCTCTGACCAGCTTAGCTTTTCCTTTTCTGAGTAGCGAACATCTTAATGAAGTGATGGGGGAAAGCAAAAATTCAGGTCGTCGCACGTTAGGCAAAACTTTTCGTAATTGGGTCAGAGAAAATTGCCTCTGAGGCGACGATTTTTTCAGCTTCATTGTTCGATACCCATATAAATCCATGGCAAAGCTGTGTTTGTGTGAAATCCCAAAGAGGAATTTTTGCAAAAAACATTCATCAATCCAGAAGAGCTACCGAACTGGCAAGATTTCTTCACACAGGTTGTCACAGTCGAAAATCGCGGCGTAAAAACGATTTATATTTCAGGTCAGGTCGGCGTAGACAAGTATCAAAATCTGGTTGGAACAGGCGATTTCTCATCACAGGCGAAGCAAGCGTTTGAAAACCTTGCCACGGCTTTGGCAAGTGCAGGAGCAACATTTTCCGATGTTGTAAAAATCAACATCTACGTTGTTAATTATCAGTACGAGGATGCAGCGGTACTTAGTGAATTGATTCAGCAAAATTTTCCAGTCTCAAAGCCGCCTGCTTGTTCATTGATTGGCGTACAGGCATTAGCTCGCAAAGAATTTTTGATTGAGATTGAAGCTACAGCGGTCTGCGAAAGCCAGACTGAAAACCATAAACCTAAGTTCAGTTGAATATCCTATCGTGTGTTAAGTTATGAATCTTCGTAAACTCACAGCACTCTGCCTTTGTATCTTTTTACTCCCCTACCAATCCTTCGCCCAACAACCCGCGCCAAAAAAATTCGATTTAACGGTGGACAGCATTATGCGCGGCCCTGATTTGGTGGGCTACGCGCCGAGCAGTGTATATTGGTCGCGTGATTCTCAGCGCATTTATTTTCGCTGGAAACGCGCCGGCGAGCCGCGTTTGAAGCAGCCGGATTTATACGTCGTCAACCGCGATGGCAGCGGCTTGCGCAAACTTACAGAAGCTGAGGCCAAGCTTGCGCCGCCGGATTCGGGCGAATTGTCGAAGGATAAAACACTTACTGTGTACGCCGACGAAGGCGATATTTTTCTTTACGATCACACGAAAAATGAACGGCGTCAGTTGACGAAAACTACGGATGGCGAAGGCAATCCGCATTTCACCAAAGATCAAAACCACATTTATTTCACGCGCCAAAATAACCTGTACACGCTTTCGCTCACAGACGGGACGCTCGTACAAATCACGGACGTTCGCACAGGAGCCGCGCCCGACGACAAGAAAAAAGGCACGGACAGTCAGGAATTCATCAAAAAAGAAGAACGCGAATTATTGGATGCCGTCAAAGAAAAAGCGCAGTACCGCGAGGAGCAGGAAGCCAAACGCAAAGCGCAGGAAAAGCGTAAACCCTATTTTTTGCCGTCCGGTCAAGCGCCCGGAATTCTTTCGCTGACGCCCGATGAAAAATTCGCTATCGTTTCTATCGTCGAACCAGCCCGCGACACGAAAAATACGATAGTCCCAAATTACGTGACCGAATCGGCTTTTACCGAAGACATTCCTTCGCGCAACAAAGTCGGTGACACGCAAGGCAAAACAAAACTCGCTGTTATCAACGCGGAAACAGGCGAAGCAAAATTTATAGATCATGGCCTCAAAGAACCGCCAAAAAATCCTGAAGACAAAAACGAAAAACCACGCGAGCGCGACTTGCGTTTTTTTGGGTTGAAATGGTCAGACGATGGCAGCAAAGCCGTCATCACAGCGCGTTCAGCAGATAATAAAGATCGTTGGATTATGAAATTTGATCCAGCTACGGCAAAGGCTTCAGTGCTGGATCATTTACACGATGATGCGTGGGTTGGCGGTGGTGGATTTGGTAATGATTCGCTTGGTTGGTTACCGGATAACAGCACAATCTATTTTGCTTCCGAGCGCGACGGCTACGCGCATTTGTACACGCAAAAATTTGATGGCGGAACAGCGCAGCAATTGACGAAAGGCGCGTATGAAGTTTCTGGCATAGAAATCGCCGAAGACAAATCAAAGTTTTATTTCACTTCCAGCGAAGTCAGTCCGCACGAACATCATTTTTATGCGATGAATTTTGATGGCGGTGCGAAAACAAAACTCACATCTGCGGTCGGTAACAATCAAGCTACGATTTCGCCTGACGGTTCAATGTTTGCGCTGCTGTATTCGTCCGGTAATAAACCATGGGAAATATATTTGACCGCGAGCAAACAAGGCACGCCCGAAAAACAAATCACGACTTCGCCCATCGAAGAATTCGCCAATTACAACTGGATTGATCCGCCCATCGTAAAAATCAAAGCCCGCGACGGCGCAGAAGTTCCTGCCCGAATTTATAAACCAAAGAATTTTCAAAAAGGCGGCGCGGCGGTGATTTTCGTACACGGCGCAGGCTATTTGCAGAATGTGCATAAATGGTGGAGCCAATATTACCGCGAATATATGTTTCATCATTTGTTGATGGAGCGTGGCTTCCTCGTGCTGGACATTGATTATCGCGGTTCGGCTGGATACGGGCGCGATTGGCGCACGGGGATTTATCGTCACATGGGCGGCAAAGATTTGACCGATCATGTAGACGGCGCGAAATACCTCGTCTCCGAACACGGCGTAGACGCCAAACGCATCGGAATTTATGGCGGCAGCTACGGCGGATTTATTACGTTAATGGCGATGTTCACGGAGCCTGATGTTTTTGCGGCGGGCGCAGCTTTGCGACCGGTGACAGATTGGGCACATTATAATCATCCGTACACCGCAAACATCCTGAACAATCCACAAAGCGACGCGGAAGCCTATAAACAAAGCTCGCCGATTTATTTTGCCAGCGGATTAAAAGGTGCGTTGCTGATTTGTCATGGGATGGTGGACACGAATGTGCATTTTCAGGATTCGGTGCGACTCGTACAAAAATTAATTGAGTTGCGCAAAGAGAATTGGGAAATCGCACCGTACCCCGTCGAAGATCATGGCTTTGAGCGCGCTTCGAGCTGGGCGGATGAATACAAACGGATTTTGAAATTGTTTGAGAATAATTTGCTGAAGAACTTTGTGCCAGAGAAAATCCCAGCGAAGAAACGCTAATCTTGCAAAAGTGAAAAGCCAGAAAAATCTGGCTTTTCACTGAAGAACGTCGTCAACAAAAATTTATTAATTGCCGACTTTTTTCATTTTCTCGCCAGCCTTTTCTGTACCTTCCCCGACTTTCTTGACGCCCTTTTTGACACCTTTTTTCGTCGCCTTACCAGCTTTCTTGACACCTTTCTTGGTCGCCTTGCCAGCGTGCTTCGCACCTTTGGCAGTGGCTTTTGCTACGTCCTTCGCACCTTCTGCTGTGCCTTTTCCTAAATCTTTGGCACCTTTGCCAATACTCTTGATGCCGCTTTTCATTTTGTCACCGGCATCCTGAGGTAACGGAGCAGCAAATAGTTGCCCGACCAAAACAAACACCAACGTGAGACCCATCATCATTTTTTTCATTTCGAATTCCTTCCAGATAATTTTATGGAAAAATGTTCTTTACCGCATAAATTGCGGCAACAAACACCAGCACAATTAGAGAGATTTACTCAACAGTGTAGCAGTTTTTCTCGTTCCAAAAAACTATTGGCTCGTGAGCTTAGATTTCTAATTTTACTATCGGCTTAGTATTGGGGAAAATCTTCTCGACACTTGTCTGCTTCGGCATGTTGTAGGCATTCACCGGTTGCGAACGGTTGACCCATAACGTGTAATACAAATGATCAGCACGCGGGTCAGTTGTATTTGGATGCAGCAGGATCGTCAATCCCAGACTATTGAGCTGGAGCCACGGTACGATGATTGGTAACAGGTCATTAGTGAAGCCGAAATAGAATGATGGAGTGACGTGCGGGCCACGCGGTTCCAGGTTCCAGTTTCCCAACTCAACAGGAAAACGTTCGACTGACCACTTACGAACCAACGCGGCCTTTTCATAATTGTCTTCGTCAAAGTAAAAATGCGCGTGATAGCTTTTGATGTCAGTGTAAGGGCGAGGCGCTTTGGGTAAGCCATTCTCTTCACCTGGTCGAATGTTTTTTGGCGGTGCTGTCGCCTCTTTGTAAGTTTCATAACCCCACGGACTTTTGCCCACATCAGGCGGCGGTACAATCAGCTTAAAGCCGGAACTGGTAGGAGTAACCACGTCCTGACCCGATGCTTCACTATTCCCAATCGTCAGACCTGCCGCAGTCAGTCCCGCACCAATGAGAAAGTTGCGGCGCAATGGCGAAAGCAGGTCAGCCCATTCCTGATCTTCTTCTGTATTTTGGATAATTCTTTTTTCGTCAGACATAAATTGCTCCTCTGTTGTCGTGCTCTGGATTATTTTTAGTTACCGAAAAAAATGAATTTTCATTGATTGCTTGTCACGAACTCATAAATCCCCTGTGCGCAGTTGCTCAGCCAAATATTCCGATGCCCGCATTGAAAGTGACATAATTGTCAGCGTCGGATTTTGTGCGCCACCTGAAACAAAACTGCTGCCATCCATCACGAATAAATTCTTGATGTCGTGACTCTGGTTCCATTTATTCAAGACACTTGTTTTGGGGTTATCACCCATGCGGCAAGTTCCTAATTCATGCATGCTGCGACCGTTCCGATTCATGATTTCGTTACGGTGCAAAATTTCAAATCCGCTTTCAATGAACATTTCGCTGATCGTGTTCACTGCGTCTTTCGCCATATTGTGTTCGTTGTCAGTATAGCTGCAATTAAAATTCACAACCGGGATTCCCCAGGCATCCGTCACTTGGGGATCAAGCTTAATGTGGTTTTCAAAGCGTGGCAGCGTCTCGCCCATAATCGTAGTGCCAATGCCTGCGCCACGATGGCTGTTGAGCAGATTTTCTAATTCTGCGCCCCAGGCAGGAAAGTATTTCGGATCAGGAGACAAGCCTGGACTAACATCACAAGCGTAGCCGCGCAAAAAGTTTTTTTCTCTCGTTTTTAAATTCCGAAAGCGTGGAATGACGCCGCCGCCGCCAATCAATCCGTTTGGAGCTTTACCATTTCGGCCTTCAGGGATGACGCCAACGACACCGTTTGGAATATAAAATTGATCGTGCCAATAATGCCCCAACACGCCGCTGGAATTGGCAATATTTGAATTCAGCAAAATGCGCGTACTTTCCAAACACGACGCGCCCAGCACTACGACTTTGGCTTCGGCGTGCATTTCGCGCCCTGATTGACGGTCAAAGAAACTGACGCCGTTCGCCTTGCCTGTATTTTTATCTACTGTCACTGCACGCACGACGGCGTTAGGAACAATCGTTAAATTTTTAGTCGCGTTTGCCGCCGGAAGCAATAAATTAAAAGAACTGGCAAGCTGTCCATCGCCTTGCGCACGACGGATTTTCGTGACGACTGTGCCGAATTTCCTCGCTACATTGGTAATGCGTTTGAGAACTTCGCCATCAGGAGTTTCGTCATCTTCAAAAATTCCATCGGGCAATTGCGGCAAGCCTTCTTTGCGTCCACTGACGTGAAGAATTTGCTCTACGCGGTCATAATACGGCGCAAGGTCGGCGTAGCTCATCGGCCAGTTGTCACCAAATCCGTCGTGGTCTTTGCCTTTGAATTCATAGTCGCTCAAGCGATAAGACATCCGTCCCCAGAACAGCGATTTTCCGCCAATCATGCGGATCCGTCCCCAGCTATACGGTTTTTTCGGATCGAATGTGTACGGTACTTTTTCATCAACCCATTGATGCGCATTGAATTCATTCGCCTGATAAATGAGCGATAATTTGCCGGGCTTACCGAGACCACGATAGGGCAATTCATAGACAGGCTTTGCGCCACGTTGCCGATTCAAATCCACGAGAGGACCGGCTTCGAGCAACAGGCATTTCAATCCTTTTTTTGTCAGTGTATGCGCTGCCATCCCGCCTGAAGCGCCGGAGCCAACAATGAGTACATCGTATATTTTTTTTGCCATAAATTTTCCCAAGTAGATTATTCAACACAAAGGGTCAAAGAAACAAAGGACCAAGGAGCTAAATCTTGATTCAATAGCTCTTTGACCCTTTGTTTCTTTGTGCTGATCTGTTTTTTTACTTTGTCAGGACTGTTGTCACAAATTCAAGTACTTGCTTATCTTGCGACATTCGCTCACGTAATTTTGCATACGGCACATCCTGCACTGCCACTTTGCCATCAATCGCCAGCACTGCCGCTGTTGCTGCTGATTGTCCGAGGATCATAAATACAGGTTCCATGCGGATGCTGCCGTAAGCGATGTGGGAACTGGACAGACAAACAGGTACGAGCAAATTATTTGCCTGACCTTTTTTCGGGACGAGCGAACCATACGCGATTTGATATGGCCCGTTCGTAGACACGCCAATGTCGCCTTCGTTTTGCACGTACGCATCTTTTCCCGTACCGATGATATAGCGTTGGATGTTGTGCGAATCAATGCCGTATGAACCCATCCCGACGGAATCGGGCGTAGGTCGTTTTTTTAGCAATTCATTTTCAGTCATCACGTATGCACCGATCATGCGACGAGCTTCACGGACGTAAATTTGATGCGGCCAGTTGCCATTGTCTTTGAATTCGTCTTTGGCTAAACCCCATTGGCGAAATTCTTCCTGCACCTCTTTTGGTATGCGCGGATCATTAGCGATGAAATATAACCAGCCTTTTTGATATTGCTCGTGTTCTTTGATAATTGCGCGGCGGCGCTCATACGAAGCATCGGGGTAATCATAATTCATTCCAATATTATCAGTACTGAACGGGCCGTGATTGTTGGTGTCGGTTTTGCGATTTGGGATGTGGTCGAATTTCTGAAATGTCTCGCGCCAGCCAGCCTGGAATACGCGCAACAACAATTCGTATTGTTTCGGATCATAGCCCGCAGGCTTGGGAAACGGAACGCGATTGGCTTCGTGATTGGTCAGGCACAGGCGGAAGCAATACGCTTGAATTTTATTATCACTCGAGCCGTATTCGCCCGGCGGCACGGTTGAGATACGCGGCAAAATTCCACTTGTAGGATCGCCGGGAATCCAATAGGGGCTAATTCTTTTATTGATCGCATCGAAGTGGTGGCGATGATGCAACACGCCTGTTTGCACACCGTTCCATTGTTCGTTGTAGGTGCTGGAGGATTCGCGGCCCGTGTGATAGCTGACGCCTGCCGCTGCCATCAAATCGCCTTCATACGTCGCATCAATGAACATTTTCCCCGCGTATGTTTTGCCGCTCAGTGTTTTGAACGACACGATCTTCGCACCGGATTTTTTGACGCCGTTTTTGCGATTGAGCCATTCGTTGCGACTGACAGGGATTTTGTATTCGGCGATCAGTTCTTCAAAAACCTTTTCAGCGATGTGTGGCTCAAAAATCCACATCGTACGATTCTCGCCATCAATCGCAGGCGTACCCTGACCTTTATTGCCAAACTGTTCGCGCTTTTCCCAGTGCCACGTTTCCGGCTTTTGATAGTGCTGCCAAACGCGATGATAAAATTCACGTGCGAGTCCACCGATCACGGTTTTGTTGCCTGTGTCAGTGAAACCTAAACCACCACTTGATAATCCGCCCAGATGTGTATCAGGCGAGACGATGATGACGGTTTTGCCCATTTGGTGCGCTTGAATCGCGGCAGTAACTGCGGCGGCGGTTCCGCCATAAATTACGAGGTCATATTGTTTGGTTTGGGCTAACGCGTTGGCAGGGAAAATGAAAAGTAGTAGTAACCGCGAAAGAAAGAAAAGGCGCACAAATGCTCCTGAAGGAAAAAGAATTTTGACAACGAGCGAAATCGCCGCCGCACTTGTCAATACCGATTATATGTAAGGCGAAACGGAATTAGGTTTTTCGATGTTCGGAGCTAGAGCGGGATGCCAGGTTTATCGTCGTATGCTCCGTCACACCAGGCACAGGATTCATCAACCACTGATCCTGATTATTCGCACGTAGCGCTGATGCTTTCGCTTGCTGATCGCTTCGTTCAGAAAGAAGGCGAAAAGGAGTAGAAAATAATAAGGTGAAAAATCTTAGCTTGAGAGCTAGAAAGCATACAGGGATCAAAATAAAATTAGCGAGCAACGATAATGATGACAAACCGAAAACTTGCCACGAATTGCTCACACTCCGATCCTGCGCTTTTTCTGGCGCATCTTTAAAGAACATTCCCGCGTAACGCCCCAGCACTCGGTCAAAAACTTCATCCGCCTGCACGAGGAAATTATCTTTTCCCGGCGTCAAAGCTTTTGTAACTCGATCCAGATTGGTACCACAGGAAGAGCAAAACTTGCGCTCCTGAGCATCTTCTCTACCACAGGTCGGACAGAACATAACTTTTCTCCTTGTTGAAAGAATCCGATGTAGAGACCTACGAACGTGCGGAAGAGTTAGTTCACAGATTCATTTCAATTTTTCTCTGCAACTGTTTGAGCCAGCAATTGCAAAACAAACTCACCATACGAATCTTTCATCGGCAATTCGTAATCCATTTTCACGCCCCGCCGTTCTGTGGTTACAGCTTGCCTGGTCTTCGGGTTAAAGCCTGCTTTGCTGAAGGACTCCCAGTACAATCCAGTTCCACGCTTTTGCCAGTTCGGGACATCATTGAAGTTAATCCCGTACTGAAAAAGCAGTTCGTTTTTTTCTGCGACTGACATTTTATTCATTCGCTTAGTTGCCTGCGTTGCACTTGCTCCATCCTTTCGGAGTTGCCAGTAACAATAGCCGTTGAGAGCGTTGCGGTG
>JAYVRW010000018.1:0-8936 GCA_043775925.1 Blastocatellia bacterium | reverse complement strand
AAATTCGATGATTGTGATAACGCTCGCCCTCAAAATAAAGGACAGTGTCAACGATATGCTCAAGCGCTTTCGGTCCCGCAATCGCTCCGTCTTTCGTGATGTGACCAATCAGAAAAACGGGGATCGAAGAATTTTTAGCGAGCAATAAAAATTGCCCCGCCGCTTCGCGTACTTGCGAAACCGAACCCGGAGCCGATTCGATTTTTTCTGAGTATACAGTTTGAACCGAATCTACGATCACGGCACGTGGTTCGAGGCGATTGATTTCGTCAAAAATCTTTTCGAGGTTGGTTTCCGCGAGTAAGAATAAATTCTCAGGATTTAACCCCAGGCGTTCGCCGCGCAGCTTGATTTGTTTCTCACTTTCTTCGCCGGAGACGTACAAAACATTGCCATAAACTTTACTGAGTTTATCGGAGACATCCATCAGTAAAGTAGATTTTCCGATGCCGGGAGCGCCGCCGATTAAGACGAGCGAACCGGGGACAATACCGCCTCCGAGAACGCGGTCGAATTCTTCGATGCCTGTCACTTCACGCACATCGGCTTGTGTTTCAATTTCTGAAAACGGAACAGGTTTGTTATCGCGGAGCTTTAATCCAGCGCGTGAAATCGTCGTCTGATTGCTGCTGACAGTTCGTTCGCGTTCCTCGACAAAAGAATTCCAGGCATTGCAATCAGGGCATTTCCCCAGCCATTTGGGGGATTGGCTGCCACATTGTTGACACGCATAAACTGTGCGCGGAGCTTTATTGGACATAATGTTTATAGGGTAAATGTGAAAACGGTCTTTGGCTTTTGGACTTTGGTCTTGGTCGAGATTTCGAAATGTTCAGCTTTTTAACAAAAGTAATTTTCATTTTAATCCTGCCGGAGGCAAATGATTAGCGAAGGTGAGCAAAGGCCAAAAGTCAAAGATCAAAGACCCGATCTGTCGTTAATGAATTTATCGGTCGTAGAAATTCTGCATCCTCGTGATTCCATCTCTTGCAAAAAATCTTCAGCGTATTTTTCAAAGCCGTGGATGTCGCTCATCGCGTCGGTGAGCAGTACCATTTTTTTGATCGAAGCTGGATTAGTAAAATTATCGGCAAGGTCGCGGACAGTACTCGCTACGCAATGCGTCCGCGCTTCGCCTGCGATCACGATTAATTCTTCATTTTCCAATTGAGTTAATAATTTCTGATTGAGCAAAGTTTCAGGCACTGCTTTATCAGGCACATCAGCTTGTAAAGCGGAAAAATGTTCAGTTAAAAGATAGCTGCCTTTCGACCAGTAATTCACAGTTTCAAAATCACTTTCCCATTCGACTAAAGCATCAAATAATTCAGGTAAGACAGCTTGTCCACGCGAACCAACCAGGCAATGCGGAGGCCAAATCGTCAGCGAGTAACGTCCATTTTTTTCAAGTTTCTGAACATACTCCAAACCTTGCGATTGCAAATTAGGGTTAGCGGTTTTCCATTGTCCCTCCACAACTTCAGCAGCAGTAATGGTTGTGAACGGCGACGGATTTCCCCCGGCTGTATCCTGCCAGAAAATCGGATGCGCGATATGTACCGAATGATGTGAATCAAGCGTGACGTGAATGGAGTCGATTTGATTTTTATGACTCCGAATGAAAGCGGCTAACCGTTGCATGTCGTGTTCGGCGTTGGGAACATACAGCGCTCCCTGCGGGTCACAAAAATCTATTTGCGGGTCAATAATTAAGAGACTCAGTTTTTGACTCATAACGATTGGAAGAGTACAACTGTGAATCGGAACTGACAACTCAATGGCACTTTTCGATTCAATCAATCAGATGCAGGAAGCGCGGCGCAAGACTTCGCGGCGGCTATTTTTATTGGGTGGAATTTCTTTTATCATTGGTTATTTCGGCTTTCGTTTATGGAAATTCAGAGCGCGTCCACCGATGAATCGCGTGACGAAATATATTTCAACGAACAAAGAATTTTACAGTGTTGCGGTTGATGAAGGATTCAGACCAGCGGTCAATGAAAACGATTGGAAGCTGGAAGTCTTCGGTACGGAAGGGCGCAATTTTAATTTGTCTTACGACGAACTAATCAAACTGGAAAGCTACCGCGTTTATAAAACTTTCATCTGTGTTGGCAATGAAGTCGGCGGTCCATTTATTAATAATGCTGAATGGACGGTGACGCCGTTAGCTCCGATTTTGCAACAGGGAATTGGCAACAGTGCGACGGAAAATTTACGGGTTATCTTTTATGGACTTGATGATTTTTATTCCAGCGTACCGTTGGAGGTTGCTCTGCATTCAAACTCATTCATTGCCTACGCAATGAATGCTGAAAAATTACCGCTGGGTCACGGCTTTCCGGCGCGAGTTTTTTTACCGGGCAAGTACGGGATGAAACAGCCGCGCTGGTTAAGCAAAATTGAAATTGTGAAGACTCCGTGGGTGAAAGGGTATTATGAAATACGCGGTTACTCTGATTCTGCTGAAATCAAAAAAACGGCGCGGATTGATTACGCCATGAAGCAAGATAACGGGGATTGGCTGATAACGGGAGTCGCGCTCTGTGGGTCGCACGCCGTCGGTCGCGTCGAAATAAGCTTTGACGATAGCAAATCCTGGCAACCCGCCACGATCACCAGCGAACGACTTCCAGAGGCGTGGGCAACCTGGGAATTTTCGTGGAAGCCAGGTAGGACATCTGATTACATCATCTCCGCTAGAGTTTTTGACGATCAGGGCGCAGCGCAACTTAGCCAAAATGGAGGCAGCTTTCCTTCCGGTTCCAGTGGTTACCATCGAATCAGGCTCGCTGTCTAACACTTGTACGCAAACTAAAATATAGACTCAGCCCAGATATTGAACGCCTACAAAAAAAATAATTGACCCGGTGTTTAGTCGTGTTTAATATCCTCTCGTCAATATGCGTTCAAGTAGTGTTCTCCCCTGCAAATGAACTACAAAAATATGTAGAAGCAGCAAAAATATTACTATCCCCACACACATCGCAGCTCAAACTTTGCCCTAGGTCCGTTTGAAAACGATATGTTTAATTTCCCCCAAAAAATAAAAAGCCAGCTCTGGCAGGGCTACGCTAAATTTACAGATAAGAACGAGTTCAGAGTAATTTTAATGCTGGCAGTATCATTTACTGCGGTCTGGAGCCTGCGATATACAATTTTCTCACAGCGGTTTCTTGGCGTTGAAGTCTCAAAAGAGCCGTGGAATCTCTTGTTTGTCGGATTGATTCCGGTTCTGCTGGCCTTCAATTCCAGAAATATTTTCACGATTGCCGCCATCGGGATACTGACTTTACTGGCTGCTGCGTTGGACATCGTGGTCATCAACAAGAGTGATTTTCATAACTTTGATGCCAGGTTCTACTTCTTCAATTTTTGCTTTATCTCAGTGGTCTCGCTCTGTTATCTGGCGCAGCGACAATCGAGAATTATCAAGGAAGAGCAGAAGATCAGACGACGCCGAGACGTAGAACTAGCGCAACTTGCGGATGCTTATAACAAGCTCGAAAAAAGCCAGCAAAAGATTCTTCGCTTGACCAGTCTCATTGCGGAAAATGCTCCGGCAGCCATCGCTCAACTCACGCCGGATATGAGCTATCAGATTATCAATCCTATTTTTGAAAATTTAGTCGGACGTGTGACCGGATTTTTGCGATTGGATTTAGTCGGGCGTTCACTGGATTCTCACGAGTGCCTGATTGAATGTCAGGAAAACTGGGACGAAGCCATTTCATTAGTGCAATCCGGTCGTCCGGCCAGACTTGATGCGGAAGCCTGTATTTCAAAGATGTCAGGCGAAATGACTTTTTGGGATTGGACGATCTGGCCTGTTAAAGATGAAGCGAATAACACGGAAAGCGTTTTGATTCTGGGGTCGAATGTCACGGAAAGAGTTCATAGCGAGCGGAGGCTGGCGACAGCGTTGACAGAGCTTGAGCAATCAAATCATGCGAAGGATACCTTTCTGGCGACGCTGTCGCATGAATTGCGGACGCCGTTGACGCCGATCCTGGGTTGGACGAAAATCATTCAGGAAAACGAGTACGATAATAAAACTACAGCGCAGGGCTTGGCTGTCATTGAAAGAAATGTCCGATTACAGTCACAATTAGTAGACGATTTACTTGATCTGTCGAAAATTACGATGGGCAAAATAGAGCTGAATAAATGTCTGGTAGATGTCAACGAATTGATGATGCTGGCGCTGGAAACAGAACAGCACCGACTGGAGTCAAAAAATATTCAGCAGACTTTGAAACTTTCCTCGAAGCCATTGTTTGTCCTTGGAGATCCGATGCGGCTGGAACAGATCATTTGGAACATTCTTTCCAACGCTGGAAAATTCACTCCGCATTCTGGGACTATTGGTATTTCTACCCGCCAATATCGTCAGGAATGTCAGATCGTCATTGAAGATTCAGGGATTGGCATTGAACCTGATTTTATTCCCCATTTATTTGAGCCATTCAAGCAGGCGGATTCAAGTATCACTCGCAATCATGGAGGTCTGGGAATTGGCTTGTCTATTGCCTCAAAATTGATTGAGTTACATGAAGGCAAGATTGAAGTTCAGAGCGAAGGCAAGGGGAAGGGGGCCAGATTTATCATTAAGTTTCCACTCCAGGTTTCTCCAGATAACCATCGCTCAACCTTGAGTTGGGATGGATCGAAAAGTTTAGTTGATGGACTCAAGATTTTAATTCTTGAGGATTCTGAAGATTCGCGGGAATTATTGGGAATGGTGCTTTCTTCAAAGGGATGTGAAGTCAGCCTGGTCAGTTCCGTTCCTGATGCCGTGCGAGCCGCGCGTGAATTTTTACCGGATGTCATTATTTCCGATATTGGTTTGCCTGAAGAAGACGGTTACGCCTTTGCGCGGAAGTTAAGGGCGATTCCTGAATTTCGTGTGACGCCAATCATTGCCCTGACCGGGTTTGTGATGGAACAGGATAAAGAAAAGGCTTTCAGTGCAGGCTTTGATAGTCATCTCTCAAAACCAGTTGATCCGGCACATTTGATTGAAACCATCGTTGATTTAGTGGCACACGTGCGAGTTGTTTAGACGCTGTGATGGGGACAGGATGTCGGTTTATTTCCTGCCGCTCACTACTCCGCAGACAGAAAAAATCTTCGCCGTTGCGCATCAATAATCGTTAAGCGATGTGCGTGATTCAGGGTGTGGAGGCCGGTAATTTTCGGATCCCAATTCGGCACAATCGAACTGACTTCGCGCTCTTCATATTCCGCTTCGTTCAGCGCTACAACTTCATTAATTTTTAACCCGTAACCGTATTTTCCACTGCTGTTTTGTGACGGACGATAAAGCTTGCCCTTGCGAATGAAAAGTTTTCCGGCAGGACGCGCACTGCGGACATCTGAAACAATCGGGTTCATCGGATGCGGAGTCCATTCATCGCTCAGTGGAGAATCAGCCCAGAACAAAAATAATTCATCCATTTTTGAGGCGCCCTGATGTTCCTGCATGTTGACGAACATCCACCATTTTCCGTCGTGCTGGTGCAGCGTTGCATCCATTGCTACGACCTCTTTCATTAAGGTCTTATGTAGCTCCCACTGATCAGGAAAGCGGACCGCCTTATAAACTTCAACGGTGCGATTGCGGCTGGTTTCCGGGATCATGAATGTTTCACCTTCCCATTCAAAAATGAAGGGATAAGACAAATGATAAGGACATTCCAGCGCGGGAACAGGCGGTTTCGTTTTGCCTTTCTCGTCCATTTCAATGACCGAAATCGTGCCTTTTCTGTTCGTAAAAGCAAGGTCTTCAAAAAAGATAAAATATTTATTGTCGCGATAGACGATAAACGGATCAGCCCAGAAAGTCCCCTTCGGCGGAATCAGTTTTTTGAAACGCCAGAACGAAGCCGACATTTCATTGCGTAAATCATACATCAACGCCCATTGCTGTTCAGGGTAAAGAAAAACATCCAGACGCCGCAGGATGTATCTCGTCCAATGATTCCACAGCATTTTGGCCATTTCACGATTGGTGGGAGATGTATACAAGCGTTCAGAATAAAAGCTTGGATGTTCGTTGGTGCGAGCCACCCGCGCCTGAAATTTTTCTTCACCATCCTGATGTAGTTCCTGCAATTTGCGCGGCAGAAAAGCGAGGCTTTTCCAGTAAAAATTGTTGCGATTGCGGTTGATGGTCAGGTGATCCGTACACGACCACGAACGATAAAGTACATCTCCGTTGTCGAGGTCTTCGGTGATGACCTGAAGGAGCGAACCAGTGACAGGATGATGATTGAGAACTTCAAACCATCCGGCAGGCATCCCGCGATGCGTGAAATTATCACCGTGATGATAAGACCAGATGCCGTGTTTGGCAGCCGTCAAAATGCCGCCACGTAAAATTCTAAACCCCAGCCGCACCATGACATCAGGCTTCGCCTCCTGAATTTTTTGCAACGCATCACTTTCGATAAAGTCAGAATTTTTCGTCTGACGCGGAATCGCTTTAATGACCGGAATTTCGCTTAACAAAGCGGTGGTATCGTGATTTTTGAAGGCATTCGGCTGCGGGACAAAAAGCTTATTTTCAAGTGCGCGATACCCTACAAAAAGCAGGCTATCGTAATTGTCGGTGAATTTTTTGACAGCTCCTTTGGTCGGAGGTGCAGGCGCATCATTCAGGACGACCAGCGTAATTTCCGCATAATCCGATTCCTTGATGATGGTCAACATGCGATGAACCCATTCGGGTTGTCCGAACGAATCCATTAACAAGCCAATTTTCAGTTTTTCTTTCTTTCCAGCCAGTTCCATTAAGTCAATTATCTGTGGGGTAGTGAGGGGGCAAATTTTCCCGCGAATAATACACTGAATAGCAAAATTACGAGAACTTTTTTTCAGGAAAATGTCCGACAAATTTAGTTGACGAGATATTTGAAACCTTAGTTTACAGCAGGTATGGATGGATTATTTAAAACGTCTGCATGACTTCGAATAGTTCTATTAATTATTTGATTATTTCTTTGATTTCACCAACTAAATACAACGACCCACAAACACAAATTAAGCCGTTTGGCGAAGTGCGAGACACGGCTTCCTGATATGCTGCGGCGACGGATTCGCACTGAATCGAAGGGACGCCAAGTTGTGTCGCGGCGTCTGCAATGACGAGGGGGCTGGCGCTCCGGGGATTGTTGATTCGCGTGGCAATCAAGGTTGAAGCAAAAGGGAAAAGCATTTCCGCCATCCCGGCAATCGCTTTATCACGCATTGCTCCGAAGATCATGGTGATTGGAATTTTGGATTCATACGCGCGTAAAAAATCCTGAAGGGTTTTGGCTCCCGCTAGATTATGCGCTCCGTCCAATAAAATTTGGTTGCCGCCGATCTGAATAATTTCCAGCCGACCGACCCAGTTTACTTTTTGTAAGCCGGCTTCAATCGCAGCTTTTGAAAGGCACAATCCTTGTTGGCGAAGTGCTTCGGCCAGGTGAATCGCCGTGCGGGCGTTAATGATTTGATGCTCACCGCGCAAATTTAATTGCACCGAATAGTCGGCAGTTTGGGTCTGGTACTGAAAATGAAACATCCCCGTCGAAGCTTCATCCACGACGGCGCGATTTTCTTCGACGACTATGACTGGAGCCTTGATTTCATTGGCTCTGGCGACTATCACTGACATTGCTTCGGCTGCTTGCGGCGCGACTACGACTGGCACGTCTGGTTTTAGAATGCCAGCTTTTTCAGCGGCAATGGAAGCCAGTTGCTCACCCAGATATTCCTGATGGTCAAGGCTGACCGGAGTGATCGCGCACAAGGTTGGAACGCAAATATTTGTCGCATCAAGTCTGCCGCCTAACCCAACTTCTAAAATAGCCAGATCAATTTTTTGTTCCGCAAAATATAAAAAACCAATCGCCGTGACCTGCTCAAAATAGGTAGGAAGGGCGGGGAGTTGTTGGGTTTCTACTAATTTTTCTGCGGCAGCGCGAACCTGTGTTGCCAGTCGCGCAAATTCTTCAGGAGAAATTTCCTGACCGTTGACCCTGATGCGTTCAGTGATGGAAACCAGATGCGGCGAAGTATACAGCCCGACACGGTGTCCGGCTTCCAGCGCAATCGCTTCGGTCATTGCCGCCGTTGAGCCTTTCCCGTTCGTCCCGGCGATATGGACGACGCGATATTGTAGCTGCGGATTGCCAAGCGCTGCACAGAGTTCAGCGATAGTTTTCAAGCCCAGCTTCATGACTAAAGTTTCGTGACCGAGGCTGAGCAGATAATTAAAAGATTCAGTAAAATTCATTGATGCATTTTTTGCTGTGCTTTACGACCTTTGTTTTGAAAGATCGGAGCAATATAAAGTGATAGTGAAGGGAAAAGGTCTACGATGCGCGCCAGCACTCCGCGATGCGCCGGAATCAATAATTCCAGTGGTTTTTTACGTAGCGCTTGGTTGAGAATTGCATCGGCAATGTTCTCTATACTCAGCAGGTGCGGAGCCGAATACAGCATCGCTCCCGCTTCATTTTCGGTATACGGTTTAATCAATGGAGTGTTGACAGCATCAGGACAAATCACCGTCAGGTAAATATTATGCGGGCGCAGCTCCTGTGCGGCAGCCAGCGAAAAGCCGCGCACGGCATATTTTGAAGCTCCGTAAATCGCCATCCCCGCAATCGGCACGGCTCCAGAAATTGAGGAAATATTGATGATGTGTCCGTAGCCTTGTTTGAGCATTTGCCGCGCTGCGACTTGCGTCCCGAAAATTACACCTTTGGTATTGATGTCGAAATGACGATGGACTTCATCGGCAGAGGCTTCATGAAACCAGTGCGGAACCAGATAGCCTGCAATATTGAGGTGAACATCAATCGAACCAAAAGCGGCGACGGCTTCGCTCATGCATTTTTCCCAGTCTTCAGCCTCACGCACATCGAGTCTGCGAACCTGCACACGGG
>JAYVRW010000017.1:0-8974 GCA_043775925.1 Blastocatellia bacterium | reverse complement strand
TACACCCAATTCAAATTCATCGCGTTATACCAACCCACAATTTGTTTACAGTAACTTGTTACTTACGACAAGAATAAAACACAATCAGACTTTAATTTGTGAGGACTCTAACGCGGTCTGGCTCATTAGCAGTGAAAAACTTTAGGTTCACTGCGTGGCTTGAGCAGAGACCATTATTTTTTTATTCGAGATTAGGAGTCCCGATTCATGAAACTGAAAATTGCTCTCTTCGTTTGCTTATTCGCTTCAATACTGACCACCGCTTCGACTTCGGTTCAGGCACAAACCAAAGACATCGTAGACACTGCGGTGGCGGCTGGCAGCTTTAAAACACTGGCGACGGCGCTGACCGAAGCTGGCCTGATTGACACCTTGAAAAGCGCAGGCCCCTTCACAGTGTTTGCGCCAACTGATGAGGCTTTCGCCAAGGTTCCCAAAGCTACGCTGGAAGCTTTATTGAAAGATAAAGCCGCGTTGACGAAAGTCCTGACGTATCACGTAGTCAAAGGCAATGTGATGGCGGCGCAGGTCGTGAAAATGAACGGTAAGGATGTCGCTACTGTTGAAGGCTCAACCGTTAAAATCAAAGTTAAAGGCGGAAAAGTCATGGTGAATAATGCCAACGTTGTCAAAACTGACATCGCTTGCAGCAACGGCGTGATTCACGTCATTGATACTGTCATCATGCCGAAAATGTCGAAGAAGAAAATGTAACGCTGGCAGGCGAGTGGCACCCTTCCCCCACTCGCCTTTTCTTTATTTATGACTACCTTTGAAAATTCCGTTCAAGTCATTATTGGGGCCACTGGCGGCATTGGTTCCGAATTAGCCCGACGCCTGAAATCCAGTGGCGCAAAATTATTATTAGCTTCACGCGATGAAGCGAAAATCGTCGCGTTAGCCAATGAATTGGGAGCAATTCCCTTCACCGTTGACGCTACGAAAACCAGTGAAGTCGAAGCGGCAGTTAATCATGCCGCCCAGGCTTACGGGCGCATTGACGGTATTGCAAATTGCGTCGGCTCGTTACTTTTAAAACCCGCACATTTAACTTCGGATGATGAATGGGCGGCTACGATTGCCGCGAATTTAACCTCCGCCTTTGCGACTGTTCGCGCCGCAACGAAGGCGATCAAGGGCGGTGGTTCAATTGTACTTGTTTCTTCAGCCGCCGCACGAATTGGACTCGCTAACCATGAAGCAATTGCCGCCGCCAAAGCCGGAGTCATCGGATTAACTTTATCAGCGGCAGCTTCGTATGCCTCGCGCAATATCCGAGTCAACTGTGTAGCTCCCGGATTAGTTCAGACACCGCTGACAGCGCGCATCACGTCTAATGAAGCGTCGTTGAAAAGCTCAATGGCGATGCACGCGCTGGGTCGCGTAGGCGAAGCCAGTGACGTGGCCGCTGCGATAGAATTTCTTTTGAATCCCGGCAATCAATGGATCACCGGGCAAGTAATTGGTGTAGATGGTGGATTAGGTTCAGTGCGCCCGCGATAATTCTTCGCAGACCGGAAGCAGGTTAGCGGGATCATTCCAGACATCTTTTCCGGCTGAAAACCTGTAAAACTTTGCCGCGCCGCTAAGAGTTCCCAACAGTTCAAAATGCTGCTTCGTGTGCGTGACTCTCAGCGGAAAATACATTGATTGCCCGATCAATTTCTGGATCGCTTCACCCGAAGAAATAGTTTCAAGCGAGCTATAATCTTCACCTGAAATTATGGGGAAAATTACAGATTCAAATTGCTTATATGATTGATTCGCTAATTCCAAGCTCGAAAAATAATACAAGCCATCAATGCACGAACGATCAAAATAATCATGCCTTGAAGCCAACCCGCTCAGTTCTGACCATTTATTCAGCAGTTCCGTTGAGACATGAAATTCGCGCTTGAAAGCTTCAAACTGCGCGATGCCCTCCGCATTAAAACTCAACAAAATCCCATCATCAGAAATTGGCTTCCAGCCTGCGACTCCGAAGGCTGCGGTCAACGTTGACTTCCCTGCTCTTTGCGCTCCACAAATTAAATGGATTTTTTTCTCAGGAGAAACTACGGCTGCGGCGTGCAAGTGATAAATATTTTGATGACGTAACAAGAGTAACAATACCGAAAAAATAAAGGTATTGACTAATGCGTTCGGCAATTCAAGCGCTTTGGAATTGATGATTCCGACGGCGAATCCAGATTGAGGATTAACGCGGAACAAAGTCGTATCGGTTCGATAATAAAATCTTTCATGATGGCGGTTTTGATACGTCAGTAATTCTACGACGCCAGCTTTTGCCAGTGATCTGGCAGGCTTCGCAATTTCCAGCGAATGATCCGTCTGAAGCAGTAATTTTATTTTGATTTGAAAATGTGCCAGCGGATCAACGGGAAGCGGATTGTAATAGCGAAAATATTGCTGGCAAAGCTGCAATAAAACGGGCGAGTCAGTAACAAGGCAGACGGAAACACCACTGATCTGGAAGCTGAGAGTAAGCACTTTTAATAAATAAATTTGGGCATCATCAATGAAACCCACTGACGATGCCCAAAAGATTAGACTTAAATTTTCGTCACTTACGAACCGCCCCCAATAGATCCGCCAGCGGCGGTGGAAGAACCTGAAGCCAGATTCATCTCCATCACAGCATCAGAAGTTTTCACGGCGGGTGCTTCATAATTTAAGAGCTGTCCGGCGGTGGCGAAAACAAAACCTGAGCGTTTCGTTACGGCTTTCTCAGTCACTTCGATCAGATGATCCTGCCTTAATTTTTGAATGAAGCTGGAAGTGTCAGCAGCAGTTTTTTCAGGAGTAACCCCGAAGGCCTGCGCCAGTTCCTGATTCAAGGTCTCAAAAGTATTGGCATTCCCTGAGCGTAAATATTTCCACAAAAGAGTCGCAGAAGAATTTAATGAGTAGTAGTGCAAGCTTTCCAAATCAAGCAAAATAGATTCCTGATGTTCAATCAGTTCCGTAAATGAAGCTTGCTCTTTGGTGACGAGTTTTTGATCTTGAGTCATCATGTTACCCGATTTCCTTTATTATTGGTCACGTCCTCGAAGCGAAACACGGCGGCTTGGAGCAGCACGTCGAACCGAGCCAGAGGCGGCTGACAAAAACACTGCTGAACCGTCCGGTCCCGGATTATTTGTCAACTGTTGCACCGAATTGGTGTTGAGATTGAGCAGGTAAAGCTCAGGGTCACCACTGCGGTTTGAGGTGAATACTATGCGAGCACTTTCCGGTGAAAATGAAGCTTCACCATCACCAGCTTCAGTGGCTACTTTAAATTCTCCAGTCGCCACCTCTGCAATCGCAATGCCGGTCAGTTTACTGGCTGTGGCAGAAGTTGTAAAGACAATTCGCTGAGAGTCGGGCGACCAGTTGATGCCGCCGACAACTCCCGCATCTTTCGTCAGTTGTCGCAGTTCACCATTTTGGGTTCCTGCTAGCCAGATTTCATTTTTTCCGTCACGATTGGAAAGAAACGCAACGCTCTTGCCATCAGGTGAAATTGAAGGGGAAAGAGTGACAAAATTACTACTCGCCACCAGTGAGCGGCGATTTTGTCCGTCAGCATTCATTAGTTCAATGCCGCCATCAACTGAGAAAGCAATTAAGGAACCATCCGCAGAAATCGTGGGGTTGGTTTGTTCCTGCGTATCAATCGTCAAACGGCTGACTTCGGCAAAGACAGGTTGACGAGTTTTCCAGGTTGAACTCAGTTGCGCAGTGAAAAGCTCGTACGAGCTACCTTCACGCGAAGCAAAGGTGGCGAGGCGTCCGCTGGCGGCCACAGCAGGATTGATATGTCCGCGTCCGGTATCGGTCAACGGAGAAACTTTGCTGGTATTCAGATCAAGCAAAAACAATTCTGAAGTACCAGTGCGAGCGGAGACGAACATAATATATTCAGACCCGTTCTCACTGCGGTCTTGCGCCTGAATCAGGCTCTGCCCTGTGATCGTCAGAAATAATACAGCGACTAAGGCTTTCAGAAACATGTGTGTGGAATAAATGTTTTGCATAAATAACTCCCAAAATATAAAACGTTGAGGGCTGAAAATTAATCATCTTCAGCCCTCAGTAGCTAAGTTATTTCACCCGACGGACGCGACCATTAAGGCTATCCGCGAAAATGACTTCTCCGGTTGAACTCACGGTAATACCGATTGCCGGAATGAAAGTAGCAGCATCTGGTGTGACTGAGATAGTGAACGTTCCCAGCGAAACATTGATTTGAGCATTGACTGGAAGACCACCGTCTCCGCCATAGCCTGGTGTACCAGATGTTCCAACCAGCACTGTCCCAACTCCCGCATCGGTGAGTTTCAATATCTGACTCTTACTGGTAATCGAAGTTCCCAGGAAACCATTGACGATATAGATATTATTCTGAGCGTCAACCGCAACTCCGCGTGGTCCCTTGATCGTCACCCCACTCACTGGCAGCGCGGCAAAAGTGCCCGTACCAGCCCCAGACTCACGAACAATCTGATCACTGGTGTAAGAACAAAGCACTAAACGCCCACTATTATCAATCGTCAGCCCGGTATATTTCTGGGTAGTTCCAAGAATTGAAATTGAGCTAATGACCCCTGTACTACCATTGATTTTACGGATCGTCTTCTGATGCTGTGTATCCGTAGAAATAAATGGCTCCGCCAGATAAATATCACCAGTGGTCGGATTGACAGCGATGTCCGTCGTCCCCAGCAATTTTGCACTGGTAGCAAAGCCTCCATCTCCAATACTTGATGGATCAGTGCTCGTTCCCGCAATCGTCTTGATTTCATTGGGATTGATCGTGATCGGTGAAGCTGAGCCGGCATAGAAAATGACGGCGGCATTACTGGTATTCAGGAAGCGAACCTTACTGGTTTTCAAACCCGAAGTTCCACCAACGAGTTGCCCCACAGAATCAATGATGAAAATACCGCTCGCATTCGCTTTGACAGCCTGGATTGAATTAAAGTATGCCGTTGTGGGGTCGATACTCTCAGACAATTGCAACGCCATACTTGTATCCACAGCATAATTGACCCGGATAATATTGCCTGGAGCAACTGTTTGCCCAAAGACATTTAAAGTTGCTCCGGTTCTATTGACGAATCGCAAAGCACCATTACTCGCACTCAAGCCTGCCCCTTCTGCAATAAATAGATTGCCATTGCTATCGGTAGTGACACCTAGAGCATTACTAGAGAAGCTCGCACTTGTTGCCAGCCCACCGTTATAGGGGTCGGGTAACCCGGAGCCAATGACCGTCGCAGCATTCCCGGATGGTACAGTGACGGCTCCAACATTTACGGAGCTGGCACTAGTATTTAAGTATCGAATACGCCCTCTATCCAAGAATGATTGATCTGCCAAAAATAACCCATTTGCATCACTTTGCAGGTTAGAGGTCAAAGTGAGATTATTTGTATACAAATCAAATGTGTTCCCTGAAATGGCCCCGCCATCTCCACAGGTGCTAGCGGTAAAATCACATCTAACTCCTGAAGTTCCGGCGACGAGAGTCACTGTCGGACTTGAAATTGGCAGAGATGTTGATGAGTTAGTAACCGTGCTCGCATTATCCACTCGAACGATGGTCTGCCCGAGTGAACCGGAAGAGGTTCCATTCTGAGCGATGTAAAGACTGCTATTCAGTAGCGCCAGGCCTCCGGGCATCGGGCTATTGGTAAAGTCGAACGAACCGGTGCTCGGATTTAGCTGCCCCAGTTGTACAACCAATGATGCCATTGAAGTTGTTCGATCAATCCGCATCACACGAGCGTATCTGGAATCGCTGACATACACATACTGCCCATCACCGCTTACTGTAATTGCCTCAGGCGCATACATGAAGAACGAGGTGGCGCCGACTGACCCGGAAGTTGGAAATGGAGGCCAGGTGGCATTGGAGCCGGGCTTACCGGTTGAACCACTACCGGCAAAATCACTTCTGACCCCGGATGACGAAATTTTATGAACCACATACTTTGCCTGATCCGCTAAATAAACATCTCCAGTCACTGGATTAACCGCCATCCCCTTCATTGAATCAAGATCCGAAAGAGTATTACCCGGATCGGTATAAAGTGTTCCGATATTACCAACAGCAATCGCGGTACCACCAATTGTTACACTCCCTGGATTCGTTCCCGTGACGGCGTTCGGTGTAACATTAATTGCACTGACGAAACGGTCTGAGCTGTAAAAACTGCTAAAGTAGAGAACATTCTTGTCACCACTCAGTGCAATTGACTTAACTGATAACAAGTCTACCTGATCCATCGGAGTATTAACCCCAGGATAGGTACCAAAGTATAAACCTGAGGTAATCTTCTTAATCGTTTTCGCCGGAACTGTCACACCCGCTATTTTGAGATCAGAATTAGAAGTGTTGGCAAAACGAATTGAGACATCACCAGAAATCAACTTATCCAGAATATAAATCCCACGCCCTGAATCAACCGCAATCCCAATGGGATTGACCAGCGGTGCCGTATTAGCGAAATTACCATCACCAAACGATCCACCTGCGATAGTTGAAATCACTGGGGCAGAGGAAATAATATTTTCTGTTCCGGTTACATTTGAACTATAGGTGCTACCTCCACGATCAACATTACTACTACTGAGGAATTGTATTCCGTATGAAGCGCTGTTATTGCTCTGTGAATTGGTAAACTTGAAAGGGTAGGTAATATTATCAATAACTACCTGAGCACTACCCAATGTACTGGAACCGCCATTTTGCAGGCTGACAAAATTGAGCAATGAACTTGCACCTGATTTCGGCGAGAAATACACTGCGCCCCACTTACTACTATCAATACTATTGAAAGTGATACGCTGCGAAAGAGCCGCGTTTCCATCAGGAGAAAGATTTATTCCCGCAAATCCATTCGCTGCGATATTGCCAAATAAGATACCGTCTCCGGCTTTGAGATCAGTGCCGCCTGCCAGTTGAATAATGGCGGCTGCGCCAATCGTCAACTCAGCTCCGGTTGGGCCGGAGGCATTACCAATGGTGGCAGGATTGCCTGACGAACCGAGTATCTGAATCGGGATCGCGCCTTGTCCAATCAAAAATCCTGAACGAGTGAAGTCATTGACTGAAGCATCAATCTGGACAGCGTTGACACCATTTCCGGCAATAATATTCGCCGTTGAATAATAATAACTCTGATCGGGAACGGAGGTTTTTGAATTCCCACCGTCAATATCTCCCATCCCTGAACCGCTTGAGCCGGCCCCGAGAGCGGCGTTAGCGCTTAAGATAACTGCCGCCCCGGCATTATTTTCAACGCGGGAGCGAGCAAATCCGGTGAACTGATCATCTATGCCAACCACTCGAAGACCAGCGCCACCGCCTCGACGAGCAATACTGTCAGAAAATCTTAACGTCTTGCCTAGACCACTGGCGCTATTAATATTTACGCCTGCGCTGCCTGCCCCCCCAGCGTACTCAATCACGCAATTTTTTAAAGTCACATCGCCCGTCGCTGAAGTGGCATCAAGGCCGCCCCAACTTGTCCCACCAGGAGCGCGAGTAAAAACGATTTGGGCAGGATTGGTGTTCGTCACGCCTGGCACCCCACCATTGGCTGTTAATCCAGAACCAACCTGTAACGTCACGCCATTGGCAACGTAGATGACAGCTCCGGCTGGAACTGTTCCTGAAACCGTTGAATTAGTATTCACCAGAAATGGCCCGGCATCACTAAAAGAAGTGAAAGTACCGGTATGCGCGACATCAGGAGCAGGCGTCACAGTCAGGCGTCCAACCAAAGTGCTTGAACCTGGCCCACCGACCGTACCGCCTGAATTCGTCACGCGGATACTATAAATTCCAGGCACTGTATTCGCCGGAATCGTGGCGTTCAATTGAGTGGCAGAAATTGGAGTTGAAGATAAAGTATTGACAACTGATCCAGCGGCATTCAATAACTCCACCGTTGGAGAGCTAAAGCCCTGACCATAAATTGTCACGGCTGAATTTGCAGTGTTTTGCACGGCTGCCGGTTCAACACTTTCCGTCGCGACACCCAGATCAGCATAAATAACATAACGGAAATAGAAGCTTTGCAGGGAGCTGCCCGGAAAACTAAAGGTCCAAACCCGGCTAGCGCTTCCGGCAGGATCAATATCGCCAAAATCGCGTGAAACACCGAGCTTGCCATTGGCGGGAACCTGTCCATCGTTGAAATAAGCATTGGCAGAAATTGGAGTTCCGCCCGCAGCATTTAAGAAATCCGTAAAGATTAGTCGCGTATTGTAAAATTTCAGGCTTCCTGTATTAGTGACAGTAAACTCACCGGAAACCGTATTTGCTGGAGCGGCTGAAATACAGGGCTTGGTGCCGCTGGGGTTGGCACACGAAGTATTAAAAACTTTGGTATGCGAACCACCTGGCAGCATGGAGCTGGCCTCAGTGCGTGCGCCCAGAGAAACTTTAATTTTTCCGTTGGAAGTATTGGTCAACTGAATTTGTTTGGTATTGGCGTCAAATCTGCCCTCGAATACTCCAGCGATTTTGGCATTACTCCCGGCTTCAGTTGAAGCTTTCGCCTTACCTGAAGGTGAGGCAGCAACGCGCCGCCATTCGACGGCGCCAGCCACCACTAAAAATATTGCTGTCAAAGCAATGATTGATACCGGGCGAATAACTAACTGACCCAACTTGCTCCAAAGTCCGCGACTAGACATATTAATTAACTCCTTAATTTCCGATACAGCGGGAACACGCCCCCGCAAGCTTAGAATATCAACTCTGAGTATGATGAAATACTTATAAGAACCTTATAAGTTTATGGATACATCTTTGGTCGAAGACATATCACCATCACGAGATCACCGACTTCCGCATACAGAATGTTGCAGCGAAAAAATTTGAATATTTGTGGAAGATGCAAAGCTTTTGGACACAGGTGAAGGATTCAGTTAGCGAGTGAGACTAACCGGTTAGCTTTGCAACAAAATCATAAAGACC
>JAYVRW010000016.1:0-9034 GCA_043775925.1 Blastocatellia bacterium | reverse complement strand
GCGGTAACACAACGTTGACCGCCAGCGGAACCGGTACGTATATGTGGTTCCTGGGCGGCAACTTGATTGCGGGACAGACGAGCAATACGTTGAGTGTGAATGCGGCAGGTAGTTACACGGTGAAAGTCACGGATGCCAACAGTTGCCCCTCAGCGGTGTCAAGTCCTGCGGTCGTGACAGTGAATGCTCCAGTCACGGTTGATGCAGGTGCAACTCAGACAGTATCCGCCTGCGCAGCGATTGGTGGAATAAAGCTTGCGGGGATGATTGGGGGGGCTGCTACAAGTGCAACTTGGAGCGGTGGCGGTGGGACATTCAGTCCAAATAATACGACTCTCAATGCTACTTATACACCAACAGCGGCAGAAATTGCGGCTGGACAAGTGGTGCTGACATTGACCACTAATGATCCGGCTGGGCCGTGTGGTACTGATAGTGCGAAGGTCACGATCACCATCACTCCCTGTGCTGATTTATCTATGAGCAAGACGGTAGATAAGCCTGCGCCGACAGTCGGTCAAAATGTGGTCTTTACAATCAAGGTCACTAACGCTGGCCCCAGTGACGCCACGAACGTGCAGGTAACTGATGTCCTCCCGGCGGGATTAACTTTTGTCAGTGCGGATTTAGGCGGTGCTTATAACAGCGGAACAGGTGTTTGGACAGTAGGAACAATCCTCAACGGAGCGAGTGCGACGTTGAAGATTACAGCGACTGTCACCCAGGTCGCTGTCATTACGAATATTGCGGAGGTCACAGCCAGTGATCAACCGGACCCTGATTCTACGGCAAACAACCACGTTCCGACGGAAGACGATCAGGACAAGGTAGCGTTAAATTCCTTATCTAGTGTCCCTTCGCCGCCGTCTGATCAGAAAGCCGGATCATTACTGGTGTTTCCGTATTACAACTCGAAGAGCGGAGCGGATACGCGAATGACGATCAGCAATACAGGCGAAAAAGATGCGACGGTGCATTTGTACTTCGTAGACGCAAGCTGCAATCAGGCGGATCAATATGTGTGCCTGACGCCGAATGCGAGCCAGTCATTTTTAGCTTCTGAATATGATCCTGAAAATACGGGATATTTATTGGGAGTGGCAGTCTCGAATGATCCGGCCAACTGGGATGGAGCGGCAGTCGGCTGTCCAGTGCAGTACAACGGATTAATCGGAAACGCTTTTGTCAAAGATGGCGCGTATGTTGACAACTATGGAGCCGAAGCATTCTGGGCGCACAGCGCTCCGGCAGCAGCAGATTGCGATTTAACGAACTGGACGGCGACACTCAGATTTTCTGGCAACTGCGGTGCAGGTGTGTACGACATGCAGCCGAATCAACTGGTGGCAGAAATCCAAAGTCCGAATGATTCCATCGGACAAAAGTTAGTCACGGTTGGATTAACAGGAAACCTGAGTAATGGAGTGGCGAGTACCGGAGCGGCGCAGGTCGGCATCGGAGTCGTCTTCAACGACGGAGAAATCCCCGGGAGCTTTGCCAGTCCGTGGACAGGAACGTGTCAGAAAAGTTTTATCATTGATACGAAAACGCCACGAGTACCGGGCGGACTCGGCAACCAGACAGGAAGCAATGCAGCGTTGATTCCATCAGGCCGAACCGGAACATTGAAATGGAATGTGACGGGAGCAGTGGGATTACTTATGACACCGAAGCTGGGAACGAATAAATGGTCAGGCATCAGGCCCTTACATAAAACTCGTACGGCGGAGGCGAATACGCTGGTGATTCCTATCTTCAGTAGCTTCAGGTGTTAATAGGGCAGATTTGGCGGATTTTTACTGATCTGAATTAATCCGTGTAAACCCGCTAAATCCGCCTCATCTATGGTTTATTGCATTTAGATCGTAGCTAGAACTTTTTCTAAGAACTCGCGATTAGCTTTAGCGTTGGCAGTAACTTCGGCGGCGGTCTGACCGAGCTTACAGCACTCAACCATGATCGGGCCTTTAAATCCTGCGCCTTTAAGCTTGGCAAAGACGGCTTTGAAATCTACTTTACCCGTGCCGAATTGCAGCATCACATCACCTTTCGGGACAGCGCAGTCTTTGGCGCAAAAACCTGTGACGTGCTTGATGAGCGGCAGCAATTCTTCGACCGGGTCTTTGCCGGTGTAGTAAATAATGTTGCCGGCGTCGTACCAGATTTTGAAGTTCGGATGATTGACGCGCTTGATCGCCGCCAGGATTTCATCGGATGCGCCACTGGCTCCGCCGTGCGGTTTCATCGCCAGTTTCAGCTTGCGCTCTTTGGCATACGCCGCGCCGTCTGACATCAATTTATAAAAATTATCGAAGTCAGCAGGCTTGTCTACGCCGAAGGTCAGCAGGTGTTCGAGCTTCAAGAAATGCGCATTATCAATTTGTTTGCGCAGGTCGGCTTTCGCTTCTTCAAAAGGTAAACTGGCGCGAACATTTAAGGCTCCCATATTGGCTTTAAGCCCACGTTGCGCGATTTTCTTCATCACTGCGTCAAGATATTCCGGCTTAGCCTCGGAGCCGATAAACGGATCGTCTTTCGTGCGAGAAAGCAGCCCCGTGACGCTGTATCCAGCGGCTTTGACGCCATCCAGCGTTTCATCGAAGCTCCATTTTGTCCACGGACGATTGAAGCATCCGATAGTCCATTTCGGAGCGGCAGAGATTGAGTTTGCGAAAGTCATTCCAAGGGTTGCGAGGGTTGTTGTTTCAATGAATTGTCGTCGTTTCATAATTTATGCCAGTTCGATTTTAAGTTTTTTCCCTAAGGCGATTGCGGCACGTTCAAGCGTGTGCAAGGTGACTTTTGAATTTCCCGGATCAAGTAGCTTTTCAAGTGTGGGTAAACTGGTTTTCATCCTTGCTGCGAGGTCAGTTTTCGATACCTTGCGGAGTTTCATTTCCTGTTCGATTTGAAAAGAAATAACGCGCTTAATCGCCACGGCTTCTGTGTGCTCAAGCAACTGCTCTGCTTGCAAAAAATCATCAAAATTACTGCCAAGGTGTTTTGGATTCATACTTAATTTCCTTTGAGTTTCGCCAGCCGTAGCTTAACAGTTTTGATCTCGTGCTGTGGCATTTTTTGAGATTTTTTGATGAAACCATGCAGATGAAACCATGCAATAGTTTTTACTCAAATTCTTTGGCCAGCTTTTCTGTTTCAGCTTTTTCAGCACTCAGTCCAAGTTCAACTTCTAATTGATTGGAATGATAATAAGTCAACGCTGAATAAACCTGCACCAGGTTTAACTGTGGATAGTGGTCAGCAATCTCTTCAGCGCTTTCCCCTTGCTTGTATAAAGCCACGATTTGATTCAGTGTGATACGAGTTCCTTCGATGCGAAGTTTACCCCACAAGTATCAGGCGTACTGACCAGTGTAGAGACTATTTCTGCGAGCATAATTTGAACTCCTATAAGGATTTGATAGTTAGCCCATTAACAGAAAGTTTGATCACTTTTCTGTTAACCGTAAGTCGAACGAATTCGCCTCGGCTCTTGCTGCGATTGCCAAAGTGATTACAATTAGTTTGAGCCTGAAATAATTATAACTGCACTTCCCTGTAAAATGGAGTCTCTTCAATGCTGAATGTAATTTTGCTGATCGTTTTCGTGCTGTTCACGCCGGATGGCCGGATTTTATTGAATCCAAATCTAGTCCCAAAAAGTGGCGAAAAGCTGGAAGATTTTGTCCCGAACGGTTGGAAAATTGAGCAACAAATTGAAGGTGATTTGAATCATGACAGCTTGCCCGATACTGTCCTTCAATTGATCGAAGCCAAGCCGGAAAAAGACAGTCAGGGCGATTATCAGGATCGTTATCGAGCCTTACTGATTTTACTCAAAACCAAAGACGGGAAATTTTCACGCGCCGGCGTAGCGAATAAATTAATTCAATGTACAAGCTGCGGCGGCATGTTAGGTTTCGGTGGAGCGGGCGCAGATTTGAAAATTAAAAATGGAGTTTTGATCGTGTCACAATTTTCAGGGTCACGCGAAGCCAGAGAGGTGGTTCAACTCTTTCGGTACGCTTCCAATAATTTTTACCTGATTGGCGAAGACTCCACGATGAGAGACCGGGCGATGGGAAGCAGTACCGCGACGAGTACAAATTTTCTCACGGGCAAACAAATCATCGAAAAGCGTCAATACAACCAGAAGCTTGATCGTGATGCGCTACTCTCCAAACGAACCAAAGTGGTCGCCAAAAAGCGACAACTTTTTGAAGATATTGATAGCGAGAAATAGTGAGTTTCGAGTCGCTGGTTTCGGGTTTCGAGGAAATCGTGTAATTCAGTTTTCCCTGAAACTCAAAACCCGAAACGCGAAACTCAATTTTCTGGATGATCGTGTGCGAATTCCTTTGCCAGCCGCTCCAAATCCTCATCGGTTTGATTTTCCAGGTTTACCAATCCAGTTCGCGCCCCTTCGATAGCCCGCAACAATTCATTGAGCTTGAGGTGAATAATCTTGCTCTCCCGATTCTGAGTATTTTGCATCAATAACAAAAGCAGCAGGAACAGAATGTTCGCCGCAATGTCAAAAACGGCCTGCCAGTTATCAGAAAAATCATAAATGAAGCCTACAATCATGCAAATGACGATGGCTAACAGGAAGAGGACGAACCCGGTTGGGGAGCCACAGAATTCACCAGTGAGTTCAGCAAATTTACGGAAAAATTCTTTCATGATTTCAGAATAGGATTATTTATTTAGCTCTGAGCGCGAGCATTAATTTACTTAAATCCCTTTTCATCAGGGAAATTTTAGCGCGGACATCATTCAGCATCGCGGCGCGATCCGCGAGTACATCAAGGCTCAGCTTGCGTTGTTGCGAGACTCCGCTGGTGAGTAATTCCAGTTTTTTAGTTGATTTGGGAGTGGTGGTGTCATCAATTCTTCCTGTGGCTGTCCACTGTTTTTGTAACTGCGTGCGACGAGTTTCGGCGCTGGTTTCGGTCGGAGCAATGGCATTCAAATACGTCCAGATTTCTTCCGGGTATTCGCTGTGAAATTCAGCCGGACGGTCAAAAAATTTCGCCAGCATATTTGGCGCGATGCCTAGTGCCTGCTTGCCGCCGCGTTGTTGCCTGATCCCGATGACCGAAAGAAAAGTGGCGATTCCGCCGCCTGCGACGCCGATAATATTACCCATTTTTTGGGTGGTGTCTTTGAATTGTAACGCCGTTCCTAACACTCCAGTGGCACCGCCTGCCACAATATTGGCAATGGTTCCAATCGCCAGAGCGCGATCACGACGAGCTTCCAGCACGGATCGTACCGCCGCGATTTGTCCCAGTTCGCTGTCAATTTCTGCGACTGTGCCATCAATTTCGAGTGAAGCACTGACGACCGTTTCGGTGATTTGCTGGCGCAGGCTCAACGCTTCGGCGCTCATCACGCCGCCGCCAATTCCGCGTTCGCTTTCCGGTAATTTCATCAACCGTTCAAGCAATGGCGTGACACCAATTTCTTTGGCGACTTCGGTGGCGCCAGGTGAGAGGGCTTGCGCACGCACTGAAATGAACATCACTGAAATCAGTAGCAAGCTCAAGAACGAAGTGAAAAATTTATTTGTTTTCAGCATGGATGACTCTCTGAATTGGACGTAGCTCGAACGAGTTTTGTTTTCATAAAAAAGCCTGTGCTGTTTTTTCATCACAGGCTTTTTTTGCTGGAATTACTGCCGCTACTGCTTAGTGGCAGCAGGTTTCGGCGCAGCGGCGGGTTTGGTTTTCGCCGGGATCGTAATATTATTCACGACTTTTTTTGCGCCGCAGGTTTTGGCAATTCCTGAGACTCCGCCTTTGCTGCCGGGGTTAGAGGCATTGCCAGTGAAAGTGGCTACGCCGCCGCTGACAGTGGCGCTGAAGCCTTCTTTGGAAAGTTTCGGAGCCGCTGCGAGGCGTCCCGTAATGCAGGTTTGCACGTCGGCATCACTGGTTGACGCGGCCTTGATTTTAGGAGCTTTGGCAGGCTTTTCCTTGGCCGCTGGTTTCTCCTTAGCGGGCGCTGCACTCTGCGCCATGGCAAACGCTGAAGTTAAAATCAATGCTCCTAAGACTAAAATAATTTTTTTCATGTTGTAAAAATCTCCTGTTTGTTAAAGTTGAATTGTAAGTTGTAGCTAAATTTCTCGGTAGAAATTTGAGCGAGATAAATTATTGGGGATGCGATTGCTACATCGTGCAGTATACGCTTGAAAGGGTTACTTCCCAATCGTCGAATTCGTTACGAAGAGAGAAACGTTATCCCAGAATTTTGGCTAACCAATCAGGATGCAATGACCAACCAAGAAACCCTGAGAGTCCGAAAATAACTCCCAGAATCGTTAACGCCAGCGCAAAAATCAGCAGCCATTTTTTTCTCACCAGTGCGGTGATTCCATACAACGCAATCGCAATTGTGAACACGGCATCCGCCATATCAAACTGGTCATCGTGCGTATTTAGTTGGTCATATTCTTTCGCAAAATTTTCAGCTTTGGTTTTGATTTCTTCTTTTTCCTGTTCATACCGTTTTGCTTCACTCAGGTATTGGTTGGACTTTTCTTCAAGTACCGTGCGAGCCGCCGGAGCCAATGTTGATGCGGTCGCGAGCTGTATCTTCGTTTGCTCAGCCATATTTTCTGACAACAATTGTTTCGTGCTTTTCGCTTGATAATATGTCCACGCATCTACGCCCCGCGCTTGTGCCTGCGTCATGGCTTGGACGATATTTCCATCTTTGATGTTGCAAATCGCCATGCACGTCGCAGTCAATGCCACGAGAACCGCGATCCATGAATTCAGTGATGATTCGGGTTTCGTCTCAAGGGTTTCCTGAATTACTTCGGAGATTTCGCTCATACAGCTTTCCTTTCTTTGCCTTCAAAAACTAAATACAAAGTTGGCAAAACAAGCAGCGTCAAAATGGTCGCTGAGATCAATCCGCCGATAATGACGACAGCTAAAGGCTTCTGCGTTTCTGAGCCGATACCGTGCGAAAGCGCCATCGGTAATAATCCGAGCATGGCTAATAACGCTGTCATCAACACCGTTCGCAAACGCACGATGGCTCCTTGCAGCACAGCATTAAATGGCTTGTGCCCTTCATCGCGGAGTTGATTAAAATAACTCACCATGACTACGCCATTCAAAACCGATTGTCCAAACAACGCAATAAAACCAATGGCAGCGGACACGCTGAGCGGAATGCCTGTAATAAGCAAAGCGAAAATCCCGCCGATGATAGCGAACGGAACATTGAGCAAAATCAGGACTGTGCTTTTGACGGAACCGAAGGCATTGAAGAGCAGTGCGAAAATCATCAGGATACTGACCGGAACAATCAACGCCAGCCGTTTCATGGCGCGTTGTTGATTCTCAAATTCTCCGCCAAAGGTTAAATAATAACCTTTCGGCATCTGAATATTTTTGCCCACCTTTTCCTGCATTTCCGCGACGATGCTGCCCATGTCGCGGTCACGAATGAAGACGCCAATCGCCATCACTCGCGTTCCGAATTCGCGGCTGATATTCATCAATCCGGTTTTGACATTAATGGTCGCCAGTTGGTCGAGTGGAATCCGTTGACCAGACGGCGTATCAACAAAAATATTTTTGATGTTTTCCATTTTGCGCTGCTCTTCGCCGAGGCGCACGGCGACGGCGAAACGTTTTTCACCTTCCCAAACTTCGGTTGCTTCTTTGCCTCCGAGCGCGGTTTCAATCACGTCCTGAATGTCGGCAACATTCAAGCCATACCGCGCAGCTTTAGCGCGATCAATTTCAATTTGCAGTTGCGGGATTTCGCCAAAACGATCAATGAAAGCGCGGGCGACGCCACGAATCGGCTGAATTGTTTGCAGCACTTTCTGGACATTTTCGGTGAGAGTTTGACTGTCCGGCCCAAAAACTTTGATGACGATTTGTCCGTCAATTTGCGAAATGCTTTCCAGCACATTGTCGCGGATAGGCTGCGAAAAACTCGGCTCAATGCCAGGAATGTCATCCAGCGCAGCATCCATTTCTTTAATCAAATCTTCGCGTGTGATGTGCCGCTTCCATTCGTCGGGCGGATACAAATCTACAAACGTTTCCGTAGAATTGATGAGCTTTGGGTCAGTGCCGTCTTCGGGGCGACCAGCTTTGGAAATGACGGAGCGTACTTCAGGAAATTTTCCCAATCGTTCGCGTACTTTGGTCATTACTTTTTGACATTCGGGCAGCGAGATTCCGGCGGGTAAAAAGATGTTCACCCAAATCGTTCCTTCGTTGAGTTCGGGCAAGAATTCGCTACCGAGAAGTGGGACAACCGAGAGGCTGATGCCCAATGCCAGCACTGCCGAAGTCAATACGGTGATGCGATGATTGAGCGCCCACGTCAAAATCGGACGATAAATATTTTTGCAGGTACGGATGATGATATGTTCTTTTTCAGAAATATTTCGGCGCAGCAAAAAATAACAAAGCAGCGGAACCAGCGTCAGCGAAAAAATCAATGATCCAATTAATGCCGAAGTGACGGTATACGCCATCGGCGCAAAGATTCTGCCTTCGTGTCTTTGCAGCGTGAAGATCGGGACATGCGCCGTGATAATAATCAGCATCGAAAAAAATGTCGGACGCCCGACCTCATTTGTAGCCTTTAAAATCGCAGCTTTGATCGCTGACAGGTCGCGCCCGAAACTTTTCTGATGCGAGTGTTCGGACAATTCACGGAAGATGTTTTCAACGACAATCACCGCACCATCTACGATAATGCCAAAATCCATCGCGCCGAGCGAAAGCAAGTTTGCGGGGATTCCTTTGATCGTTAATCCCATAAAAGTTGCCAGCAATGAAATCGGAATCATCACCGCGACGATCAAGGCTGCACGGACATTGCCGAGGAATAACCACAGCACAAATGTGACGAGCAATGCGCCTTCCAGCAAATTTCTAAAGACGGTTTTCAGTGTGGTAGCAATCAACCAGGTTCGATCATAAAACGGCACAATCTGTACATTTTTCGGCAAGACAGTATTGTTGAGCGAATCAATTTTTTCCTTGAGCGCCGT
>JAYVRW010000015.1:0-35261 GCA_043775925.1 Blastocatellia bacterium | reverse complement strand
TGTTACTGCGGCTGACTTAGGTGTGGCTTTGACGGGCACACGTTGCACAGGTTGCGTGGCCATCGGTGCTCAAGCAGGTAGCTAATACCCGCTTTCGCTCAAGTTATCAGAGGGAGCTGGCATTTGATGTCAGCTCCTTAGTCATTTTGTGAGATGCTAAGTATGTACGCACCCAACCTCCTCAAATTACTTAATAGGGAAGATTTACTTCTTAGATTTCTATCCGTTATTTCTATATTGTTAGTTTCGGTTTTATTCACAGCCGCCGAGGCTCAGATTCCAACTCTGACAACAGATGATATTGTCAGTTCTTCATCACCAGTTCCCTCGAAAAAAGAAGCTGAAGCGCCTAAGTCTGACGCGAATAAAAAGATTTTAGCCCTGGAGGAGAAGAGTGCTAAGAATCCTGAGGAAGAAGCTTGGAATAAAAAACATTCTGAAATCGAAGACCGCTTGAAAAAAACCAACCGGGAAGCCGATCAAATAGAATTAGAAATAGTCAAGGTGAGGAATCAGTTACGTTCGCCCAATGGACACGAAGCTGGCGAGGTGAATCGGCTGAATGATCAAGTCTTACAGATGAATGAAAAAGCCAGAAGTAGACGGGCTGAAGCGTCTCAAATCCAAAAAGAGTTGTTAGCCGTAACAGCGGAAGGCGAAGGGAAAAATTTTAAAATCCTGGAGCCGAAATTGACGAAGGAGAACGGCGCGACAGACCCTGAAGCTGTTCAGCAGCAACGCGTCTCGCTGGATCAGGAATTGAAAGATTCACAGGCACGAATCGAACTGAAAAAGCTTGAATTAAACCGCTTGAAGGCCGATTTAAATCGAAGCGGTAACGCTGATCGGTTTGCCATGAATCAGATTCGCCAGCAACAGGAAAGCGCTGAAAACGAAATCAAAGAACAACAAAAACAGCTTGAAACCCTCAAGCAAAAAATCAGTAAACTACCGTAAGAAGAGCGCAACCGCCAGGATTGCGATTAACGAGAACTCGCAATCATTAACACATCTTGCCCCTCTGGCCCATTCGGGAATGTTAATACGTGACGAACTGAAACTGAGCGCTAGTCTGCCAGGCAAATTACTTAATACCGATACTTATTTTGTAACTGCGAAAGCAATCATCGTTGTAATGATTGCACTGATTTACCTGCTTCGCGTAGATCACGTGTTTGGACAATTCGTTGATGACGCCTGGTATATCGTGCTGGCAAGGTCTCTGGCTGAACAGGGAAATTATCAACTCATCAGCTCACCAATAACCGGGATTCAGCCGTCGTACCCCCCAGGCTTTCCTTTTCTACTAGCAATAATTTTAAAAGTGGCTCCGCTGGAGCCAGGACAGTTTTGGATATTTAAAATCGTCTCAATCCTGGGGATGCTGGGTGGTTCGATTGGCGTGTACAAATATTGCCGGAATATCAAAGGCTACTCAGAACAAATAAGCTGGTTGGCGATGCTGGCGGTGGTGTTAATGCCAGCCTTTGTTTTTTTGGCGACCTCAATGGTCATGGCGGAATGTATTTTCGTTTGCTTCCAGCTCTGGACGGTTTACCAAATCGAAATCGCGGCTCAAGATAAAATAATCAAATTTCAAAAACTATTCCTGATTGGTTCACTGGCGGCGGCAAGCTCTTATGTTCGATCTGCCGGATTGGTGCTGCTCATTGCCGCAGTACTTCGAGTGTGGAGCTGCTTCGGGTGGAGAAGAGCAATGTTTCTGGCTGTCATCATCGGAGCAATGATTTCCCCCTGGATGGCTTATTGCCAACTCGCTTTTCCAAATAAATCTTTGAAAGAAAAACATGGTGGAAATATTGTCTATAGTTACTTCGAAGCGTTAAAGATGAAAGCGGCAGGTGTCTCTGGATCAGGTCAGGCCACCACCTCTGATTATATTTTGAGAGTTCAGACCAATATTAAAAGCATTCTCAGTCGTGACATGATCGGGATGTTCCTGCCAGCCGCGTTGAGAGATGCTGGCGGGAGCGGCGAAGAAGTTCTGGGATTAGGTGGAGATTTGGAAAATTCAATGGAGATTGATCAATTTGCTACGGCTGCGCAAATTGTTTCGCTCCTGTTTTCGGTAATCATCATTTTGGGGTTTGTGACACAAGCCTTAAAAAAAATATCTGTGGTCGAGCTGCTAGTTCCTGGCACGCTGGCTTTGATCATCATCTGGCCGTGGCTTTCGTTTCGGTTTGTCCTGCCGTTAGCGCCATTTCTGGTGAGTTATTTTATAGATGGGCTGTCGGTTGTTAGTAGGTGGTTTGCAAGGTTGCTGCGGGCTAACTGGGAACCTTTTGCCATCGCAAGAGTAACGTTTATCTGCTTTATTTTTTTCTTTGTTGCTGAACATTTCACCTATCTCAAGCTCAAACTTGCTAATCCAAAAAATATTACCTGGATTGACGTATCTGATAAGCAGGATGAAATTTACTCCTGGGTCAAGGAAAATTTGCCTGTGGGATCAATGATCGCCTCATCGAATCCTGCCAAAGTTTTTTTGCTGACAGGGCATCAATCCGTTAGTTCTGACTTATCGCCTGATTCCTTGAAATTCTGGAGAGAAAGCAATATTCGCTACATTGAGACGGTGAAACCGGGAGCGGACGAACGATTAAAACAGCAAGGAATTAATCATAAGGTTTTGTTTCAGAAAGATGGCAATAAGGGGGGAAGTGTCATTGAAATTCTTCCACCGCAACTACCTGCTATTCAAAATGCAAAACTGCCCCTCACTCAATAAACCAGATACCATACTCGAATCTTTCATCAGCCCTCATCTCGGTAAATAAAAAATGAATCACGAAGAATCCTGTGTCGAAGAGACTCCAATTGTCAGTGAACATTTGCCAACACAGCACAAAGTCTCTAGTCGAAATCTGACAATTGCGCTGGGATTTATTTCTGTAATGGTTGTGAATGCCATCTATTTTCTAAGAATGGATCGAGTGGTGGGGCAATTCATAGACGATGCGTGGTATATCGTATTGGCAAAATCTATTGCCGAGCATGGCAGTTATCAGCTTATTAGTTCGCCGATTCAGGGAATTCAACCGGCCTATCCTCCCGGTTTTCCTTTTTTGATTGCCGTGGCTTTGAAAATATTCCAGTTGAAACCTGAAGAATTATGGATGCTCAAAGGAATTTCCGTCATTGCCATGAATTTCATTGGACTGGGTGTGTATCGCTACTGTCGGCAAATCAAGCATTACCCGCCATTAGTGAGTTTTCTTAGTGCCCTCATGATTGTTTTAATGCCTGCTTATGTGTTCATAGTCTCTTCAAGCGTGATGTCTGAATGTGTCTTCACCTGCGTTCAATTATGGGCAGTGGTGCGACTGGAAACGGCTATCAAAAACAAAACAGTGAATGCCAATGTTATCTTGAGCGTTATTTTGTTAGCTTCGGCGACTTTTTTTGTCCGGTCTTTAGGGATCGCTTTAATCATTGGAATTCTCTTTCAACTGATTTATTCGAAGTATTGGAAATTTGCGGCTGCTTTTGTCATCGGTGTTGGTCTGACAATTGCTCCCTGGATGGCATACAAATCTTTTGCTTATCCCAATAATAGCTTGCGAGGAAACCATGGGGGGCACATCGTTGATGGTTATCTGGATCACTTAACCTTTAGGATTGCCGGTGAGAAGTCGTCCGGCATCGCCGGACCTTCAGATTACCTTGAAAGAGTGGTAGGAAATATTCGTAGTATCATGGGACGCGATGTTCTCGGTCTGCTCCTGCCTGCGACTTTACGAAAGGAGGCACGTAGTGGTGAAGAAATATTTGGCTTGGGCGGCGGCATTGAAGGAATCTTCAGGAAAGTGCCGTTTGCGACACAGGCGATGTTGATTTCTTTCATACTGTCACTTGTTATCATCATCGGATTTGTTTCCCGGTGTTTTGAGCGCATCACGAGTGCCGAAATTACTGTTGTTTTGTCGCTCTTTTTTATAGTGATCTGGCCCTGGTTGACATTCCGTTTTGTTTTACCGTTAGCGCCTTTTTTAATTGCTTATTTCGTGGATGGTTTAAAACTGATTGGGAAATTAATCAATCATAAGTTTAAGCGAGAAGATGATTTGTATTCTTTGGCAAGAATCGCCTTTGCTTGTTTTACCTTCTTTTTTGTTTTAGAGCATGTTCGATACATCCAGATTTTTCGTACTGAGCCTGAATCACTGATTTGGGTAAATTCTGGACGATACCTGGATGAAGTCTGCGCCTGGGCGAAAGAAAAGCTCCCTGCCGATGTGGTGATTTGTTCGACGAATCCGGCGAAAGTCTTTCTGATGACAGGGCATCAAGGGGTAGCTGCCGATTTGAATCCGCAGACGTGGGGATATTGGAAAGACTCCGGGGTCAGGTACCAGGCCTTTCTACGAGCCGATTCTCTAGGACCATTTGCCACTACGACTGAGAAATACAAGATTATCCATGAGACCGACACCACTCCAAGTTATAAAGTGATTGATTTAGGGGAACCGGCTCAACGAGAGAGTTGGGATGAATTTAGGAATTGGTATGCTGAAACCAGAAAAGCGCAGTCCCCTCGCAATTGAACGCGTTTGAAGTAGAGAGGGCACGAAAAATCGTCATCTCGTGACCCTCTCACCTGAAGATTTTGTACTTATCTTGACATCTGAGAGCGTTGCCCTAAGCGTAACGATTTGCTGATCTTATAGCTTGACAAGGCATCTGAGAACAATTACATTCAATTTTTCTGATATTGAACCTGACTGTTGTAGGATGTAATGAGTTGATGTTTCACGAAGTAACTGTTTTACCTGCCTCCCTGTCAGTTCGAGCCTCCATTGTTGCTCTGTTTACTGACTTTCCATTTTATCTTTAGGATTCGGGGCTAATTGACTGGCAATTTAGACGCCTTCGGGGGTAAGATATGTGTTGCGATTTGGATTCGCTGCTTTGTCATTACAAATGGAAATTGTTTTAGCCGAAAGTCTGGGGTTTTGTATGGGCGTCAAACGTGCTGTTGACCTGGCTTATCGTGCGCTTGAAAAATCAAATGGATTGCCCGTCGTCACGCTTGGGCCGATTATTCATAATGCTCAGGAAATTGAGCGGCTGGAATCCGACGGCATCAGACTGGCGAGTGAAGATAATCATCCCAATGAAGGCATTGCCATCATCCGTGCACACGGAGCCGCTCCACAGGTTTATGAAGACCTGAAAGCCAGCGGAATGCGAATTATGGATGGTACTTGTCCGTATGTCCATTATTCCCAGCGCAAAGCTATTGAGTTATTTGAAGCGGGCTACGAAGTTGTGATTGTCGGTGATCGTCATCATCCTGAAATATTCGGTATTCTTGGCTACATTAATAATCAGGCGCACGTCGTGAAAACGGCGGAAGAAGCGCAGGAATTACCCTTCATGGAAAAAGCCGGAGTGTTGGCGCAGACGACGATCAGTCCACAGAAATATCAGGCAATTATTGAAGTCATTAGGCAAAAAGCCGCAGATCTCAAGGTTGCAGAAACTATCTGTGACGCCACGGAAGAAAACCAATCAGCCGTTCGACGGCTGGCTGCTGAGGTTGATTATATTTATGTGATCGGTGGTAAGCATAGTGCCAACAGCAATAAGTTGGTAGAAGCCGCCAAAAGTTTATGTCCACGAGCGACTTTAATTGAAACCGAGAGTGAGATAAATCCGGCTGATTTACGCGGAGTTAATCGCGTCGGAGTCAGTGCCGGAGCTTCAACGCCCGATTGGATGATTCAACGAGTCGTCAGGCGATTACAGTCACTCGAAACGGAATTAGGGTCGGAGTTAGCGTTAGACTAGATGGTTATTTATTCACGAGATAAATCCACTCAGGCTAATCATCAAGCTCGACGAAAGTTTGTTTGCAAATTTGTGATTTGAGGCAGGCGCCTCAATCTTTTTGGAGGAATCCTTTTTTAATGTCAACCGAAACCAATAACCAAATAGCTTCCAGCGGTCAAGCTGAAGCTTTAGAACCAACCCAAACTATGACGCCCGATGCTCCTGATGCCGATGATTACGGTGATGTAGATTTTGGCGCGATACTTGATCAACACGAAAAACAAAGCCAACTGGAAGTCAGCGAAGGTGAAGTCGTCAAGGGAACCGTAGTGAAAATTACTGGTCAGGACGTCATCATTAACGTGGGTTTCAAATCAGAAGGCATTGTTCGCATCAGTGAATTTAAAGACGGCGACGAAGTTTCCATCAAAGTCGGCGACGAAGTTGATGTGCTGGTCAAGCAGTTGGAAAATCACGACGGATATGTCGAGCTTTCGCGCGCTGATGCCGTTCGGATGCAAACGTGGGATCTGATCGAAAACGCGCATCGTGACAACGTGACGATCATTGGTCGCGTCACTGATCGCATCAAAGGCGGCTTACGGGTAGACATCGGTGGTATTCAGGCCTTTTTGCCTGGTAGCCAGGTAGATGTTCGCCCGGTTCGCAATCTTGATATTTATCGCAACAAGGACATGGAATTCCTTGTCCTAAAAGTTAATAAAAAGCGCAGCAATATTGTTCTTTCGCGCAAAGCCCTGCTGGATGCACAAATCGCAGGCAAGAAAGACGAGACTCTCAAACATCTTGAAGAGGGAATTATCGTCGAAGGCGAAGTTAAAAATATTACTGAATACGGTATCTTTATTGATCTCGGCGGTCTGGACGGCTTGCTGCATATCACTGATATGTCGTGGGGACGGATTCAGAATCCTTCTGAATTGTTCAAGGTCGGCGATAAGATTCAGGTCAAGATTCTCAAGTTTGATCGTGACCGTGAGCGTGTCAGCTTAGGCTACAAACAGCTTATTCCTGATCCATGGGCGACTGTCACCGAACGTTACGCTATCGGTACACGTGTCTCCGGTAAAGTTGTTTCACTCACTGATTACGGTGCTTTTGTAGAACTTGAAAATGGTGTCGAAGGCCTGGTTCATGTCTCTGAAATGAGCTGGTCGAAGCGTGTCAAGCATCCATCCAAAATGCTGAATACCGGACAAGACATCGAAGCCGTTGTCCTTGAAATTGACACGAATAATCGCCGCATCAGCCTTGGTATCAAGCAGATTGAAATCAATCCGTGGGATACCCTTCAGGAACGTTATGCGGTTGGAACTCGCGTCACTGGTAAGGTTCGTAATCTGACTGACTTCGGAGCCTTCGTCGAAATTGAAGAGGGAATTGATGGGTTAGTTCACGTCTCTGATATTTCCTGGACGAAGCGGATCAAGCATCCTTCGGAAGCTCTCAAGAAAAATCAGGAAGTCGAAGCGATTATCACGGCGATTGATACTGAAAGCCGTCGCTTGTCACTCTCGATCAAAGACCTTGAGCCAAATTCGTGGGATCGTTTCTTTGAAGAGAAGAAGCTGGGCGATGTTGTCTCAGGTAAGATTTCACGCTTTGCCAACTTTGGTGCATTCGTTGAATTAGACGACGGTATCGAAGGTCTCTGCCACGTTTCCGAGCTTTCAGAAAACCATGTCGAGAAGCCTGAAGATGCAGTCCAGGTTGGACAGAGTCTGCAATTCAAGATTCTCAAAATGGATCCTGAAGCCAAGAAAATCGGGCTTTCCGTTCGTGCAGTTGGTAAGGATGAACCCATTATTGACGTTCGCAGCTACACGACCAGTGATAGCGGAATGGCAAGTCTGGGTGATCTTTTTGACTTCAATCGTCCGGCTGAGCCAACTGCGGCTGAAGACGGCGGTGAGACGAAAGAGTAGTTTCTATCTAATGGGCTGATAGTTTGAGTGCAAATTTCAAACTATCAGCCTCTTCACTTTTCAGCGATGACCAGAAAAAATCTGAGTTGGATCATTATTTTTGGTGTGCTTGCTCTGGGAGCCTTTAGTTTCTTGCTCGTTCTCGGTGCGCTGACGCTCTCCGATGAGGGTGGGTTTGGGTTTGGAGGCGATAAAATCGCAGTGATTCCAGTTGAAGGTGTGATCGGACCTGAAATGGCGAAAACGGTGAATCGTCACCTCCGCCAATATGGTGATGATTCTCGTGTTAAAGCAATCATTTTAAAAGTTGATAGCCCGGGCGGAGGCGTCACTGCTTCTGAAGAAATTTACCGCGAAGTCAAACGTGTCAGAGACGAAAAGAAAAAGAAAATTGTCGTTTCAATGGGGACGGTTGCGGCTTCCGGCGGGTATTATATTTCAGCTCCGGCTGAACGGATTTTTGCCAATGCCAGTACTGTTACCGGAAGTATCGGCGTTATTGCAGAATGGATGAACCTGAAAGATTTAGCGGAATGGGCAAAAGTTAAATCTATAGTATTTAAGAGTGGTGAATTTAAAGATACCGGCAACCTGACACGCGAAATGACAGAACGTGAAAGGCAATACTTTCAGGGTGTGATTAATGAGCTTTATAACCAATTTGTAAAAGTGGTTTTGGAAGGCCGCAACGGGCGAGGAGCCGAAGGGCTTAAACTTGACGAGACAAAATTGCGCGCTTTGGCTGATGGGCGTATCTACACTGGGGCAACTGCTGTTGAAAACGGATTAGTAGATCAGATTGGAGATTATCGGGATGCTTTGAAGTATACGGCTGGGTTGATTGGGATGAAAGGTGAGCCGACTGTCGTTACTCCGCCAGTGCCGCGTGAAGGATTATCCTTGCTTGATCTGGTAGGGCTGACAAAGGTCGGAAATCTCCTGTCAAAACCTGGTGAATGGGTAGGGAAGGTTGGCGAAATGGATACTTCAATTAAATTTAAATACCAGTGGCAGTAATAAATATTTTGCGAAAAGATAGAGGTACGAGCGATGACGAAAGCTGAATTAGTAGAAGAAGTGGCACGAGCCGCTGAGCTAACCAAAAAAGATTCTGAAGTTATTGTAGACGAAGTTTTTAAGAACATTATTCAATCGCTCAATCGTGGCGAAAAAATAGAATTGCGCGGCTTTGGCTCTTTTCGGGTTCGCCAACGTGGCGCTCGTCGCGGACGTAACCCGAAAACAGGGGAACCGGTTGATATTCCGGCCAAAAGTGTCCCCTATTTTAAGCCTGGCAAAGAATTAAAGGAATTAATCAACGCTGGTGATGAATAACACTTTCGCTGAATAAGAAAATGGATTTTCTCTGGAGTCCCTGGCGCAGCCACTATGTCGCTTCCATGAAGAAGCCACTGGGCTGCGTCTTTTGTCAGATCCATCAAAGCGGCTCCGATTCAGCTTCCTTTGTGCTTTGGCGCGGTCAATTTAATTTTATCATCCTTAATCTTTTCCCCTACACAACAGCTCATTTAATGATTGTTCCATTTGAGCATACCGCTGATTTATCCAGTTTGGAAAAGGCCGTCTCTGATGAAATGATGGATTTGGCAAAGGAGGCTCAACGGGCAATTGCTGAAGAATATCGTCCTGATGGTTTCAATTTGGGGATAAATCAGGGAAGTGCGGCTGGAGCCGGGATCGCCGGACATCTTCACCTGCATCTCTTACCGCGCTGGATTGGTGATGCTAATTTTATGATAACAGTTGGAGAAACTCGCGTCCTGCCTGAAAGCCTTGAAGACACCTATCAAAAACTAGCCAGACATTTTAAATAAAATTAGAGATTAATACTCACACCCAATTTTTTAGCCAATAAAAAACGCGGAAGACAAATTACTTTTATCTTCCGCGTTTGATCTAAGAGTAAATCGTGAAATTACGATTTCTTTCTACGTGTTCTCGCTGCAATTCCAGCCAGACCTGTTCCGATCAGGAGTAAGGTTGTTGGTTCAGGAACTGAAGCAGGTGGTGTCACTGTTTTGAAGATAGAACCAGTTAAAGTTGTCACTTGTAAACCAGAAGGCGTTGGCACGAATGGAGTATTAAGTACCACAAAATCAATTGTATTTTCGCCAAACTTAAATCCGGTTTTGATTAAAAACGAACTCAAAGCAGCAGGTACATATCCAGAGCCTCCACCAGTAGGCAGATCAAAGCCGGTATCAACACCGTTGATAAAAATCTTGACCCGATCATCTGCGAAAACTGTTCCATTAATTGAAGCGGTAGATAAGTCGTATCCTGCTGTTGGGTCAATAGTAAACGTGGTTCGATAGGTGTAAGTTGTACCATTACCAATGACATCTACCAATCCAGCGGTAGGAACAAGCCATTTGGAGCCAGCCGTGTTACCCGCCCAGCCAGATCCTGGAGAAGCCGTGGTATCATTACCAAGCACAAAAGCACCCTGTGTACCTGTACCAACGACAAGCTTATAGTGAGTGTCAATCGTACCAGCACCAGCAAGTGTGCCAGCATCCGTCACACCAGTTGTGAAAAGTTTAATAGGGTCTGCTTTTACGCTATGAAAAGCAGTCATGCCAAGAAAGACTAATGTGAGAAGCGATAGTCTCTTGAACGTGAGGATCATAATTACTCCTTTGGGGCAGCTAGGTATACCTTAGCAAACAACCCATACACACTCCTGCGGGTGAATAAACTCCGGCAGGAATATTCGCCATTGATTGAATCCTCAAATCTGACACCCTTGATAGGTACAACTCACTGGGTCAGAACTAGGAAAGTGAGTTCAAAAAAGCTGTCCATGTAAAAGCGATAACTTACCTTAATAGGGCAAAATCAACGAAAATTAATTATAGTAAACTAAGGCCGGTAACCGCTTTAATATAGACGGAACTATTTTACAATAGAAATATCATAAATCTCAATAGAAAAATGTAAGAAAAATCTTTAAATAAGCGAAGTTAGCTTTAACAATTTAAAGAGGAAAGAGTTTTGGGAAAAACTGTCCACCCATTTTTCTTCCCATAGGAATGACTGGGACTCCATCAAGTAACGGTTGATCTGAGGCTGAGCAAACTCCATCTTTAAAAACATTAATGACTGTGGCTCGCCGTTGTCGCTCTGTCAGGTTGGAATAAGAGCCGTGAATCATTCGGGGATGGTGAAATGTTCCTTGCCCTTTTTTTAGCTCTATTGCCACAGGTTTGAAAGCTTTTTTTTGCTCATCAGTCAGAATTGATTGAATGGCGTCCATATTTCCGGCGAGTTCTACTTTTGGCAAATCTGACCAAAGATGCGAGTTGGGAATATAATGCAGGCAGCCGTTATCTTGAGTAGCGTCATCAAGTCCAATCCAGCAGGTCAAATGTGCTAGTGGCTGAGTACGCGTCCAGTACGAATAATCCTGATGCCAGGCAACCACTCCACCATGATGGGCTGGTTTACAAAATAATTGATCGTGCCAAAAGCGAACATCGCCGCCGAGCAACTGCGAAGCTGCCATCACAAATTGTGGATGCCAGAGCAGGTCGTGAAATCCGGGCGTGAGCCGCCACGCGCCAAGCGCATGAAATAATACTTTAGTCAGGTCTTCCGATTCGTTGGAATGGAATTCGTAGAATAAATGATGACCTGGATGTTTGGGGTTAGTAATTTCAGCCAATTCGTCACAAAGCTTTTTGATTTGAGAATCGTTCAAGATTTGGATTCCAGACAAATAACCAAACTCGTGAAAGAATTCGATTTGCTCATGAGACAAGCGGTATTGATCCCATTCCTCCTGAGTCATCGGGACCTTAATAAAATCACTTATCGGTTGGTGATAATTTGATAAATCTTCGCTCATGATTTGATCAGTTAATTTTGGTAGCGATTATTAATCCGGTTGACCAGTTGAGTTTTGTGACTTGTAAATCCTGTTTTTGTTCCAGCGTTTTGATTAAATTCGCTACTTTCGGTGGATGATCTTCAGGCCAGTTTGGTTGAGGCAGGAGGTCGTCAATCACGTACAGCCCGCCTGTCTTGAGCAATGATAAGGCTTCGTCAAAATGAGTATATTTTCCTGCCCACGTATCAGCAAAAATTAAATCGAATTTTTGGTCGCTCGTGGCTAAAGCTTGAATAAAGCTTCCACCATCAGACAGATAAATTTCTACACGCGAATCATTTTCTAAAAATTGCCGAGCTATCGCCACCAGAGAATCATCGTTGTCCACTGTTGATAATTTGGACGCAGCATCCATTCCGTCCAATATCCATGCAGTTGCTAACCCTGTTCCAGTTCCAAGTTCAAGAATGTTTCCAGCAGGTTTAGTCGCCGCCAGAGTTCGGAGCAGCGAACCAGTTAAGTGATCGGAAGCCATCGTAAAACCAATTGCGTTGGTGGCTTCTTCAATTGATTTCAAGACCAATGGTGGATTCAAATTGAGAGCATCATTCATTCGCCGCTCCTTTCAAATCCATAGTCTCGTTCAACTTTGCAGATGCGGATTTTGAACGATTGATACCACGTGTCGTAGCCCTTTTGTTGAGCGAATTGGTGTTGCGACTGTTGATGCCAATGCCGAATTGCTTCGGGGCTTTCCCAGTATGAAACTGTAATTCCAAGTCCGTCCCGTGCAGATTCGATCCCTAAAAATCCCGGCATCGTCGCACTAAGTTCTTCCATTTGTTGTGCCATTTCACCGTATCCCTGATCGCCTTCGGTACGGAGCGAAGTAAAAATAACAGCGTAATAAGGGGCTTCAGGAGTTTCTGCCAGCATAATTTTTATGAACAAGCGTTGGTTTTTCTGCGTTTCTTATCAACCGGAGTCAGTTGGTTTCCCTGCAACTGATACGTCGTCGTTTCAATGTTCAGACTGTTGTCGATTTCGTCTACGAAGCAGCGTTCGACATCAAGTTTTCCGTCAGTAATATTTGATTTGATGATGCCGCCTTTGGCTTTATCTCCGCCTTCGTATTCGGTCAGGCGTTGGAGCTTACCGTCTTTAATGGCGTAGACCAGACCTTTAGAAAATGCTCCTTCGCCACCTGTCGTATAAGTAATGTTCACAATTGCTTCATCTTTGCCATCGCCATCAAGATCACCATACGCTGTTTGTACGTTGTTATCAGTGCCTTTGACGGAGGTGTCACCTAATTTATAGCTCATCTTTTTGAAATTGATCGTGCGTATATCTGTCAATGGCGACGGGCTGGGGCTGGGAGAAATTGAAGGTGACGGCGATGGCGCAACTGAAGTACTGGGCGAAGGTGAAAGGATTCCTTCATTTTTGGTAGATAATTTTGCAATTTCAGCCTGATGGTTGCGCAGTAAAAAGAAGAGTGTGATTAATCCCAGCGCTACCGCCGCAATCGTCGCAGCAAACAGAATATTACTGTTGCGATGGCTACGGATGATGCGTTCCGGGTCTACGTTTTTGTATCCACACTTCGGGCAGAACGTCGAAGTCTCAGGTAGCTCAGTGCCGCATTTCATACAAAACATATTTTAAATTTTTCAGCGTAAGAGATTCACGTTACCTTCGCTGGGTTAATAGTATCTGGATCAATTAGGTTATTTATCGTAATAAGAGTGGCAAGAGCCTTTCCTGCACTTCTTCAAGATAATGATGCAAGTAAGTTTCCTTTCCACGGTGGCGCAGAGTTTCCAGTTGCGTTTCTTGCCAACATTTTGACTCGCGGTCGTAATCATCATTCGTGAGGGAGGTCATAACTCTTTTTGGATCGCGCTCACGGCGAGCTGTACCGGAAGAAAATCGAAGCCGCTCAGCTTGATGGCAAATGTCGAAGCCCAGTTCCTGTCGCAGTCTTTCAAGTTCGCGTTCCTCACGTTCATCAAAAGGATGAAAACCATTCAAGACCCACGCTTCATATTTCTGATTAGGCGTTGCCAGTACAACCGTAATACTGACACTTGCTCGTTCATCTTCTCTGGCTTCGAGTAAGCTTTGTCTGCGTTCCTTCTGACTGTCGAGGTCACGAATTAAGACGATTGCGTCAGGAATATTTTCACTACTTAAAAGTACTGCGAGCTGGATGGCTTTTCGGGCTGGACCATAGTCATATTTTTTTCTTCTGCCAACTAGAAATTTTAATTTTGGGAAATTTTTGCTGAGTTCTTTGAGCTTATCCCAGCGGCTAAATTCTGTTCCAGCTTCTAACCCTCGCCACGTTCTTAATCCGGGAAGGATATTTTTATCAAAAGAACTTTGTTCATGATCTCTCATCCATTGCGGGCCTGTTTCATAGAAGACTCGATCAGCCAGCTCGCGTGCAATCGCAGCATCACTTCCGGCCTCGGCGACAATCAAAAAATCAGCCATTCACCAACTCCACAGGTTTATTCTCATTAACTACCCACTCTTCATCGTAGGCGCTCGCAAACTCTCCCGTCGTCAGCACGGAAAGCGCACGCTCGGCGTCAGGATGATCGCTCAGACGTTTAGCGTGACTGATGCCTTCTTTGTCCGTAGCCATCACCCACACATCTTTGGCATCAAGCTCATCAATGATATACGGCGAATGGCTGGTAAGGATGATTTGACGATCATGTTTTTCGGCAAAATCTTTGAGGACTTGCATTAGTTGACGTTGAGCAAGAGGGTGAAGACCAGATTCAATATCATCAAGTAAAATCAGGTGTGCGCTCGGTGATGACCAAAGTAATGTTAGTAGGCCTAGTACGAGTAGTGTTCCGTCGCTCATAGAATTGGCTGGAAGACCTCTTGCCGTTTGTATATCAAAAATGATTTCATGCCCAATTACCTCACGCTGTTCATCAACCGGGAATTTTTTTTCATCAATTGAAATTACTCGTTGTTCTAGGCGGTAAACTTTTGTTGGTTTGACACGTACATTTTTGACTTGTGGCACAAGCTTACTCAAAGATGCAACAATAGCCTGATGCCAGTCTGTTTCTGTAGTCATAAGGTTAGCAATTGTAGAAGCTAAGCCTTTTCCATCAGAAGATATTCGAGGGGGGATTTCCTCGGGATAAGAGGGTGTCGCTAAATTGTTAGCCGTAGCTTTGAAATAGATAGTTGGTTGAAGTACTTTGCTAAAAAAAGATGGTAAACCGTGTCCCGGCTTAACAAACGAAGAAGACGAATCAGCAGAAACGCCCTCTTCGATACCGCATTGCCATCTTAAAACTAAACCCCATTCAGGTACCTGAGTACCTTCAAGGAGCGTAGTGGACGATGAAGTCTCTAATGCTATCCGCCAGTTTTTTTTGGATGTACCTTCATGCGGGGACCATTCATCCGGGTAAACGGTCGCATCCTCCGAACATATCTCTGAACATCCATCTATCTTAGTGCTAAATGTTGTTTGATTAGCCCGCATCAACTGGCTCAATGGTATCTCACCATTTCTATCCCTAAGTGATATAGAATCACAAAGGAGTTGAAGAGCCTGTAATATCGAAGATTTCCCACACCCATTTGGCCCAACCAGCGCAGTCACGCGCCCTGGTTCGATGACCGTGTGCGCGTGACTTTTGAAATTTGTGAGTTCGATTTTGGTAATCATCGTTCTCTCCGTCTTAGTGACTTTTCGCTTGCTGATTGACTTTCAATTTGTCAGCAAAGACCTTCCGAAACTTCTTAATTTTCGGAGCAATCACGTAACTGCAATATCCGGCGTTTGGATTGTTGACGTAGTATTCCTGATGGTATTGCTCCGCCGAATAAAACTCTGAGGCTTTGGTGACTTCGGTCACGATGGGGCTGGCGTAGACCTTCGCTGCCGTCAATTCCGCAATGAATTTTTCTGCGACGGCTTTTTGTTCCGGCGAGTGATAATAAATCGCTGAACGGTATTGTGTACCGACATCGTTGCCCTGACGATTCAACGTCGTCGGATCGTGCAGGATAAACAAAACTTCCAGGATTTCCCGAAATGAAGTCACTTTTGGATCGAAGGTGATTTGAACGACTTCGGCGTGTCCGGTAGAGCCTGAAGAAACCTCTTGATAGGTTGGATTTTTTTTGTGACCGCCGGAATATCCAGAGACCGCTTTTTCGACGCCGCGCAATTCATCAAATGGTGCTTCGATGCACCAGAAACACCCACCCGCTACCGTCGCAATTTCTTTTGTGTTGTCCATTTTTTTATTTTTACCCTTTTCTGCTGACTTTTGAATTGGCTCGGTGGCAGTCGCGCTGCATCCCAAAGCGGTTAACGTTACGAAGCAGATTAAGATCAGAATTCTTCTCATATCAATGTTCCTTTGTTTCGTAAAAAGATATTCACCTTAAAAATTTAGGAAGGAAATCATTATAACGCAAAAATGCGCTGAAAGATTCCTGACTGCCTGACGAATTGGGTTTTGGGAAGTGATTCAGATGGCGTTACAAAAATAGATCAGATGCTGAAAGCCACGCCAGAAGATTTCTTTTTCGATTTGTAAGCCGTTTTTTTCTGCGACGCGGCGCGAAGGTAGGTTTTCAGGGCGGATCATCGAAATCATCCGCGTCCGATTGAGGTGATTGAAAGCGTAGGCAAAACAGGCACGAGCAACTTCAGGCGCGTAGCCTTTTCCCCAATAATTTTTGTTGACGTGATAGCCGATTTCTAATTCGATGTTTCCGTCAACTTCCTGGGTGAGGATTCCGCAATCGCCAATTAATTTTTCTTCATCCTTCAAAACCATCGCCCATAATCCATACCCATTTTTTTCATAGCTTTTGAATTGTCGTTCCATCGCCGCTTCAATCATTGCTTGGTCATAGGGCTTCGGATAATAAAGCATTGTTTCTGCGTCACCCCAGATTGCGAACATCGCATCAAAATCATTGAGCGTTAATTCGCGGAGGTACAGCCGTTCAGTTTCGAGGATCATGGGTGATTTAATTTTTTGGAATCAACGCACGCAATCCAATGCGATCTAAAATCTGCCGAGCGAGTGATTGTCCGGCGCGTTGGTGGGAAGCATGAGCTACTTGCCCATTTGTATCTTTATACAAAAAAGCAGAGCCAGTTCCAATCGTTTTCGCTGTTTTAGGTTCATAGACGGTGAAGCGGACATCGTAGCGCGAGCCGAGCGTTTGCAATTCCAAAGTGACAACAAAAAAATCTTCTTCCTTCTTCGCCATTTTTATGGCGTCAGAGCGACTCAAATCCTGCGTGTCACGAATTTCTAATTCCTTTACAGCATGTATCAGTTCAAAGTGGCAAGCAGTGCGAATATCTTCGGCGACTCCCATCGTAGCGGTCATATCCGTCCAATCAGTGCCGAGAACAATGCCACGCAGCGTGATTTTTTCCTGATCGTTTTTGGGAGTTTGGGCTGGAACATTCAACGGTTTTTGCTGCTTGTCTTTCGCCTGCGCGAAAACAGGAACTACGAGAAGAGCCAACAAAAATGCAGTAACGATAAACGTTGTGTTTTTCATAACGTCATACTTTCATAAATGACTACGGAGCTTTCGGAATCGGAATTTGCGACCCAGCGTGCAAATCCAAGCGGCCTAAAATCTGTCGCGCCAGATCGGCGCCGGTGCGTTGGTATGAATATGCGCTAATGCGACCAGAACGATCAGGATAAATGGACACAGAACCGCCGCCTTTATTTTTTGCAGTCTTCGGTTCGTAGATCATGAAACGGACTTCGTATTGCGAACCGAACGTCTGAAATTCTAAGGTGACGACATAAAAACGGTCTTCGTCTTTTGCCATTTTAATCGCGTCGGAGCGGCTCATGTTGCCAGTGTCACGAACTTCTAAATCACGCATGGCACGCAGGAGTTCGCTGCGGCAGGCGCTCCGCACGTAATCGGCGACACCCATTCCAGCGTTCATGTCCGCCCAATCCGTGCCAAGAATAATGCCACGCAGAGAGGCTTTCTTTTTTTCCTTTTCTTTGTCGTCGTCAGGAGATTGTTCAGGTAAATCAGACTTGGGAGGTTCGGGAGTTTTAGAGGGAACCGGAACGCCCTGAACCGGAGGAAGGTCAGGTGCTTTTTTCTGTTTGCGCCCTGATTGCCCGATGGCAGAAACTGTCAGAAGAGCCAATAGTAATGTAGTGATGACCAGCTTTAAGTTTCTCATGAGTACTCCTTATTTTGTGCCAAATGTAGCGTAAATTTTCTAGTTTGCGCTACGTGGAAAGCTTAAGATTTTCGGTGAAAATGTAAGCCTCACGACACAACGCAAACTGAAAGTTTGCGCTACTTCTATCTTTGAATGCGCGCTGATCCGCCTTTGGCAAAAGCGCGAACCTGATCCACCGTAGCCATGGTGGTATCGCCGGGGAACGTCGTTAATAACGCTCCGTGCGCCCATCCTAAGCGTAAGGCATCTTCCGGCGCTTCGCCTGTCAGCAAGCCATAAATAAAGCCTGCGGCAAAGCCGTCGCCGCCGCCGACGCGATCCACTACGTCCAATTCGCAGGTTGGAGATACCAGCGTTTGACCATTGATCCATGTGACTGCGCCCCAGCTATGACGATTGGTGGAATGGACTTCGCGCAAGGTCGTAGCTACCGCTTTAATATTGGGGTGCTGCGCGGTGACGCGATCAATCATCGCAAAAAATGTGCTGGGATCAAGCTTGGAAGATGAATGAACTTCGGGGCCGGGAATTCCCAAGCCTAATTGCAAATCTTCTTCGTTGCCGATCAGCACGTCTACATTGTCAACGATGCGGCGCAGCGTGGCTACGGCACGATCTCCGCCGCCGAAAATGTTCCAGAGCTTGGCGCGGTAATTCAAGTCCAGTGAAACCATCGCGCCCTGTGCTTTGGCGGCTTGCATTCCTTCGATGATTAATTCTGAGGTCGTCGCGGAAAGTGCTGCGAAAATTCCTCCGCTGTGGAACCAGCGTGCGCCGCCGGAGAAAATTTGATTCCAGTCAAAATCGCCAGGTTTCAACTGCGCCGCCGCTTCGTTGGAACGATTATAAAATACGACTGGCGCACGGACGCCATGCCCCTGATCGCTCAGCACCGTAGCCATATTCGGGCCAGTGACGCCGTTGTGTGCGAAGCGTTTATAAAAGGACTTGACGCCCATTGCTTTCACACGTTCAGCGATTAACTCTCCAATCGGATAATCAACCATCGCCGACACTATGGCGGTATTTAATCCAAAGCAATCCGCTAAATTAGCGGCAACATTGAATTCGCCTCCACTGACGTGGATAGCGCATTTGGTAGCTTTGCGAAAAGGAATAATGCCAGGATCTAAACGATGAATGAGGGCGCCGAGAGAAACTAAATCAAGTGCGCCATCCTGACGAATTGGTAAACCGGATGTCATGCTGTACTCCTTACAGGGTAATCTTTTGATCGGCAATTTTGACAAATATCTTGACGACCGTTGATGGGGTTAATGCTTAAAAATTTGCTCATTGGCGATCTTTCTGCAACGCTTGTGATCGGCTGTCCGTCTTGAGAATGAAAGCGTCCGACAAATTATTGAGAGTAAATTAATTCGATTAACTCAGCATTATGTGGTTCAATTTAACACGAGTCGTATTCATCTCATAATTTGTTGGCGATAGTTAATGGCTCCGGCGTGAAATTTTTTGAAGATTTGAGAGACGGCTAGCGGCACAATAAGTTAATTTTACCAATCAGGATTTATGTTATTAGGAATTGATTTTGGCACTACGAGAACGGTTGTCACAGCGGTGAATCGCGGCAACTACCCGATTGTAACTTTTACCAACGAAGCTGGAGACCCCTGCGAATGGTACCCTTCAGTGCTCGCCACACACGGCAACGAATGCACGTTTGGCTTTGAAGCGCTGAGTAAGCAGGGCAATCCAGAATGGGCGGTACGTCGTTCGTTCAAGCGCGAATTGGCAAACCTGGGAACCAACAGCCGTCTGCGCGTTGGGACGCACGAGATGAGCGTCTTTGAATGGGTGACTTCGTTTCTGGAGCAACTGCATCACGATTTACGCCATCACTCCAACCTGACGTTGAAGAAAAAAGAAAAGCTCGAAGCGATGATTTCAGTTCCGGCAAATGCCAACAGTAATCAACGCTTCATCACGCTGGAAGCCTTTCGCCGCGCTGGTTTTGTGGTACGTGGAATGATGAATGAACCGTCAGCCGCAGGCATCGAATATGCCCATCATATTCTGGGAGCCGAAGCGAAAATCAAACGCGAACATTTATTAGTTTATGATTTAGGCGGCGGGACTTTTGATTCGGCAGTGATTAGTTTAACCAATCGTTCGCACGAAGTTTTAAGCAATGAAGGCATCGGAAAATTGGGTGGTGATAACTTCGATGTTTTGTTGTTGGACATCGCGCTGAAACAGGCGGGAACTACCAATCTTTCCGATTCTCAACTGGTTCCGTTATTGGAAGAATGCCGCGAGAAAAAAGAAAGTTTGCGACCGAATACGAAAAAAATCGTTCTTGATTTGGGGCGGGGAATTCCGGGCGCTGATGAGGTCGTCGTTTTAGCCAGTGATTATTATGAAGCCTGTCGTCCATTGATTGAAAGCACTTTGGAGGCGATGGGACGCGCCATTGAAAAAGCTTTGGGCGATGCCGAAATTGATTTGAAGTCTCTGGCGGCAGTTTATCTGGTCGGCGGTTCCAGCGATTTTCCTCCAATTGCGCGATTGTTGCGCGAACGCTATGGCAAACTGGTCAAGCGTTCGCTTTATCCGCATGCTTCCGTGGCCATTGGTTTAGCAGTCGCGGCTGACACCGAAGCCGGACATACGTTGCGCGAACGCTTCACGCGGCACTTCGGCGTCTGGCGTGAATTCGAATCCGGTCGCCAGATTGCATTTGATAATTTATTTGCTAAGGATACTGTTTTACCGGGCAAAGATGAGGAAAAGTTAATTCTGCAACGTCGTTACATTCCTGCCCATAACATCGGACATTTTCGCTATCTTGAATGCGGAGGATTGGATGAACATTCCCAGCCGCAAGGCGATATTACGCGCTGGGATGAAATTTATTTCCCCTTCGATCCTGCCGTGCGTGACGAAGCTGATTTGTCTTCCATTCCAGTCGCACGCGCCACTGGTTTATCTAATCTCATTGAAGAAACTTACACCTGCGATTCCAACGGAATTATCGAAGTCGAGATAAAAGATTTGACGAATCATTTTAGCCGTAGCTTTATGTTGCGGAGTCAGTAATTGTCAGGAGGAATGGATTGTCGCTTTATCCTTCAGGCTAACTATTAACAACAATATTTGTTTCCCCCAAAATATTATGGCTGCATCCATCCTCCCCATTGCGAATGAACAGCACCGGCCTGATTCGGTTAGCTCTTTGATGCGTAATGATGCGGTTTTACAAGCTTTTAATCTGATTAAGATTTCAGCGACTGATTTTACCGATGAGCAAATTCGGATTTGCGAAATTCCTGCTCCGCCATTTCAGGAAGAGCTGCGTGGGCAATACCTCGCTGCTCGTTTTCGTGAGCTTGGATTATCCGATGTTCACACCGACAACGAAGGCAATGTCATCGGTTTTTATCACGGCGACATCGAAGGGCAGCTCCTCGTCATTTCAGCGCATCTGGACACGGTTTTTTCTGCCGAGACAGATTTCAAAGTCCGAAAATTTTCTAACAAAATTCTGGCTCCGGGAATTGGAGACAATGCTGCTGGCTTAGCCGCGATGATTGCCATGATCCGGTTGCTGAATGTTGGAAATTTCAAGACACGCGGATCCATTGCTTTTGTGGCGACAGTAGGCGAAGAAGGCGAAGGCGATTTGCGCGGAGCGAAACATTTATTTTATACCGGAACGCTCAGCGGCAGGATTTCTCAATTCATCTCTTTCGACGGCCCCGGTAATGATTTCATCACGCATCAGGCATTAGGTTCGCGTCGTTATCGCATTGCTTTTGAAGGCCCCGGCGGTCACAGTTGGACAGATTTCGGAACAGTGAATCCTGCGCACGCCATCGGACGCGCCATTGCCCGACTCGCCGAATTTCCAGTGCCGCAGAACCCACGCACTACTTATAATGTTGGTCGCCTTGAGGGAGGCACTTCAGTCAATGTCATCCCCGAACGCGCCAGTTTTGACGTAGACATTCGCTCCACCGATGAATACGAATTAGCGCGGGTCGAAGACTTTCTGCTCTCTTCCGTCAACCAATCAATGCGCCAGGAAAATTCAATGCGCGCCGCCGCTCATCACAGCTTGAAGCTGGACGTACATTTGATCGGTCATCGCCCGTCAGGAGAAACCTCCGAGCATACACCATTGGTACAAACGGCGATTGAAGCGACCAAAGCCATAGGTGTTCAGCCCTGGCTGAATTGCGCTTCAACAGATGCAAATATTCCCATCAGCCTCGGCATTCAGGCGATCACCATCGGAGCCGGAGGCAAAGGCGGAGACGCGCATCGCCTGACCGAATGGTACGAACCAACCGGCAGAGACCTCGGCTATCAGCGAGCATTATTGTTGATTCTGGCAACGGTGGGATTGCGATAGCTGTCTTTTGATTTTCTTCGCAAACCTACTTACTTAAAAACTGACTAAGAGGGTATTTTTTGTTCTCGAAGGGTTTTCGCTAGGCAGAATAATAATTTTGCTGTAGATTTAGTTTTCACTGAATAATTCTTCCAATCTGTTATTGGTAACTCTCTCACTGGAATCATTACTGATAACAACGTCCGTTTCTTCTTTTTCCCCTCAAAATTGAGGTAAGGGTGTATTTAATCGGCAATCTGATTAAATGACATGCCTTATTTTTTCACTTTTGAGAAAAAGTTGCTCACTTAGTTTGTAGGAGATTCGTATCTTCATTATGGCATGAGATGCTCAGCCTCCTCGTATTCTCACAACCTGTGCGAGCGTCGGTTTCGCACTGCATAGAAAGGCCTATAATATGAATAGAAAAAACACCTCGCTGCTATTCGTGATTTTGACGATCAGTCTTTCGTTTCTCACGCTTACTGCGAGTGTATTTGCGCAAAGTGGAAATAATTTTTTTGGTGCGGTCTATACCTCAATGGGGGATGGCGCCGTAGTGAACCAGAATCTTTACGCTCTGAAAGAAGATGTTTACCTGAATGGTGGACCGCAAAACTTAAATGGGAAAGGATTACCGGATGGAACCTATTATTTTCAGGTCACCGATCCTAGTGGTGGGACATTGCTTTCAACCGATCCCGCATCGTGCCGTCAGTTAAAAGTTGTTGGTGGCGTTGTTGTCGGTGCGACAGGTTCCTGCCCTCATGCGAATGGTGCATTGAATCCTACCAACGGTACCATGCCAGTGCAATTGATCCCTTTTAATAACACGCCAAACAATGGTGGCGAATACAAAGTCCATTTGATTCGGCAAACCATTACCACTGTGATTGCTTCTGATGGGGTCAGGATTAATTTTGAATCAAAGGACTCCAAGACCGATAATTTTAAGGTTAAAAATACCGCTTGCACAGTAAATTGCAGTTCGACAGTCACGCTCTCTGGTCTGAAATTTTATGACGCGAACGCCAATGGTTTACAGGACAATGGCGAAGCAGGTCTGGCAGGCGTCAAAATCAATATCTGGCTTGAAGGCGTATTAACGGCAACAGTGTCAACAGACGCCGATGGCAAATGGAGCGTTGGAGTCCCGGCTGGAGCGAATTATAAAGTTTGTGAAATTCTGCCTGGCATTTGTCCTACCGATGTGGTCGGATCGTATTGGGTGCAAACCGCGCCAGCCGCCGACAGCCTGGGCGAACAATGTTACAGCGGCACCGCCGGAAGCGATGTCACAGGACTGATTTTTGGTAATGTCTGTTTTATGCCTGCGCACGGCGGTTACACGCTCGGATTCTGGTCAAATAAAAATGGTCAGGCGATCTTGAAGAGCAATGATAATTTTGCTGACGCTTTTGTCTTTCTGGGTGCGCTGAATTTGAAAAGCCCCGATGGCAGCGATTTTAATCCCAGTTCCTATCCACAATTTCGGAGCTGGCTATTAAGCGGCAACGCCGTCAATATGGCGTATATGTTGTCCGTTCAATTATCCGCCACATCGTTGGATGTGCATTATGGTTCTCTGAGTGACGGAACGATTGTAGATGCTCGCAGCCTCGGCTTGGGCTTTCCGACAATCGGCTCAATCAGAACCGCCGCCAACACTGAATTGAATGCCCCAGGCGGCAGTCTGACCTTCACCGGAAATCCGCTGCGCCAGGACGAGGAAATTCTCAAGAACGCGCTGGATGCAATTAATAACAATCGTTTACCTTTTGCTTCAGCGACGCCTTGCGGGGTTTGCTACCCATAAATTGTTAGATTTTACTGGACGCAACCGCGCGGCGTTGCGCGAAAGAGGCAGAGAAATTTCTCTGCCTCTTTTTTTGCTGTATCTTTATTTCCACAAATATCGCTCATCAAATTTAACTTCGTTCTTCACTAACAACCCAATAAATTCATCCTGAAACGAACGTTCCTGATGATGAATTTTCTGTTCTGCGATATAACGTCGCACCGCTTCAATTTGTGAAGCACTGACCGTAAATGCACCGTAGCCGTTTTGCCACGCAAAATCTTTTAACTCTGGAAATACATCGTGCATCCAGCCTGAAGCGTTCGCTTTAAAATCGCGGATGACATCTGACAATGCCTTGTCCTGACGCAGTTTGGCTAAAACGTGAACGTGATCTTCTACGCCATTGATAGCCAGCGCGATACCGCCCTGTTTGCGAATGATGCCGCCGATGTATTCGTATAATCGCTCTTGATAATCAGTAGTAATAATCGGCTTGCGATCTTTCGTGGAAAATACAATGTGGTAAATCAGGTTGACATACGAAGCCATAATTTTTTCGGTAGCTATCGCCCACATTCGCGGGCTTGATGGATTTATTGATGCTGTTCTCAGGGTTCCGTTCGGTCTTCGCCTCACTTCACCCTGAGCTTTATGCTGCCCGCCTGCTTGGCAGGCTCAAGAATTTTTTGCGATCCGCCTGACTATAAATCAGCATTTGTCTAATGCAAAGTTGCCTCCAAACGTTGTGTCACTCCTGCTTCAATTGTGTCAGCTCGTAAATGTTTTTCAGCCCACCAAGTGGGCGACCAGCATAAAGCTCAGGGTGAAGCGCAGCGTAACCCTGAAAGCGGGTTCGACGATAAAAATAACCCGTGAAATGGGCGATAGATATATCAATTATTGTAGCTAATTAAGGTTTAGTTTTTTTCGTTCTTGATTTTTTAGCCCGCGTTTCTTCTATATTTTTCATAGTGTTATACTTCCAGACACTATCCTCGACACCGTAAAAGAAAGTCATTATATCTTCAATAACGTACAAAGCCCGATGAATGTCTAGCCCGTTTGGCTCTTCAATTTCGTGAGCAGCTTTATTGCCCATAAATCGTAGTTCATGCAAAAGATCAACTACTTTTTGGCTGAAATGTTTTTTTAAAGCATCTATTTTTGATTGTATAGAGGCAGAGTATTCTGTTGGGCTAAAACGATCTACGACAATAGCTTCGAGAAGACATCTTAGTCCAATTGCTGATAAGAGATGTAATGCATTGTCTTGAGCTTCAATCGTTTGTTTGTAAAGATTTTCTATTTTCGTAGGAATAGATATTGTAAAGAATTTTTTCTTACGTTTTTTATATTCTCGAATAGGATGAATTTGCTCTTCAATTTTTTTGTCCTCTTCGAACTCAAAAGCGTGTTCCAATAATCGAAACGATAAATTATCACAACCACAGCAGCGCAATATCTGCCCTTGCAGCAATTTTGAATATCCCCAAAACGGATCTTCAAAATCTTGTCGATGTTCTGCAACAATCTCATGTCTAGTTTGATTTGTGCATTTATTACCATGTATTTTTGTTTGACGCATTTTTTTATATCTAAATTTTTATTTCCATGCTTTTTAATCGTACTCAATTTTTACTAACCCTTCACGCACACGACCTGCTTCAACGTATGCGCAATTTCTACCAAATCTTTTTGCGCATTCATCACCGCTTCGATGTCTTTATATGCGGCAGGGGTTTCATCAATCACGTCTTCATCCTTGCGGCATTCAATGCCTTCCGTAGCTTTCGCGTGATCCGCTGTAGTGAATCTGCGCTTCGCTTCGTTGCGCGACATCGCACGACCTGCGCCGTGGCTGCACGAATTGAAGCTTTCTGGATTTCCCAGCCCGCGCACGATGTACGAACGTGCGCCCATTGAACCGGGAATAATCCCGTAATCGCCGAGTGCCGCACGCACTGCGCCTTTGCGCGTCACCAGCACTTCTTCGCCGTAATGCGTTTCGCGGGCGACGTAGTTGTGATGGCAATTCACGACCTGCAATTCGGCTTTGAACGGCTTCACTTCGCCGCTGTCGGCGATGGCGTCAATCAATTGCTCCATCATCAGCTTGCGGTTGTACATCGCAAAATCCTGCGCCCAACTAACAGCGTGAACGTAGTCATCGAAATGCTCCGTGCCTTCATTGAAGTACGCGAGGTCTTTGTCAGGCAAATTTGCAAGATGATTTCGCATATCGTTTTTCGCCATTTCAATGAAGAAAGTCCCGATGCGATTGCCTACGCCGCGCGATCCGCTGTGCAACATAAACCAGACTTTATCGCTTTCATCGAGGCAGACTTCGATAAAATGATTTCCGGTTCCAAGCGTACCCAGATGGTTGATCGTATTGCCACGATCCAGCTTCGGAAATTTTTCGCAAATTTCTTTGTAGCCAATTTCCAACTGCGCCCAGACGCCTTTCTGACGTTTCGGGATTTCTCCCCATCCGCCTTTATCGCGCCGTCCACCGTGATCGGTACGCCCGTGCGGAATCGCTTGTTCAATCGCCTTACGAATTTTGCGGAGGTTGTCCGGCAAATCATTGGCGGTCAGGGAAGTTTGCACTGCCATCATCCCGCAACCAATGTCGACGCCTACCGCAGCAGGGATGACCGCGCCTTTCATTGGAATGACACTACCGACAGTAGCTCCAATTCCCCAATGAACATCAGGCATCGCAGCTACCCATTTGTAGACAATCGGCAATTTCGAGACGTTGATGAGCTGGCGTTTTGCTTCGTCTTCCAACTTGACGCCTTTCGTCCACGCTTTGATGGGAACGCCGTTTAGTGATTCGATTAAGTTGTATGATGTGTTTGCCATAGTTATTTTCTCAAAGCCGTCTCTCAATATCGGCGGCAAGTTCTGCTTCTTTTTGCTTTTTTAGAAAATTTGCGTCTAAGCCTATGATCCTAAATTCTGATGAGTAAATCAGAAATCCTTTTTGTGCTAATACGCGATAAAGACAAAATTGCATCATGAGTAATGCAATATCTATATGTCGCTTGCCTTTAGAGGTAACCCAATTGGCTGTAGTAATTTTCCCTTCATGTACAATTTCGTTTCGTAATTCATAAAAATCAATTGCCCATTTTCCATATACTGAAAAAGAAATTTCTTTTTCTTTTTCTTTTTTCTTTTGTACTGTTTTCTTCAATACACTTGGCATCCCCTTAACATCATTACCCTCTTCGTCTTTCGTCATCATCTCCTCAGTTCTTAAACACTTTTCAAGCCGTTCAGCAAACTCAACTGCCTTGAGGTGATCCGGTAGGTCAAAGAAAATTTCAAAGGTAGTAGCAATCATTACGGCTCTGCTTTCGTTGTTAAAATGATCAAAGTTCATGCAGGAATTCCTGACCCAATTTAACGCTTGAAAAATTATCACTTCTTGAGGATCGCCTGAATTTATAAGCTTAATTAGCGATTCAAATAATTGTTCATCGTAATTGTAGTAGATTGGAACCTCGACATATTCAGGAGCGACAAATTTCTTTACATTCATATCCCCGACATACTTTGAGTACCCAAAGAAGCTGCCCGCAGAGTAGTTGATATGACTCTCGACATTATAATCAAACTCCAGTCCTTTGAAGTGGAAGTGTTCGCTTGAGCAGCAACCTTGCTCGCTGTTTTTGACAACACTACAAAAGAGTAAAGACAAAGCATATTTATGAATAACGTCTATTTCCTCTATAGTTAATTTTTTAAACGTATAATCACCATCCCAAATACAAACCGTTAAGTTGTTTGCAAGTTCTAAGTCGGACTTTCGATACATGGTACAAATCTTTTCTAAAATCACTTTGATAGCATCATCTTCAATGTATTTATCCTTGTACTTCCAAAAATTGAATAAATGGATACGACCAATTTCTAGGTCAAAATTAGATGATGGGAAATAAGGAAAAAAAGTAAATTGCATAATTCTTTGTTTCTCAGTTTTTGGATATTACTCGCGGTCGGACTCGAACCTACAACCGTCTTGCGACGGACAGATAGTTTGGAAAACGCGATTCCCTTGCTTGTTTGTCCCCGCCTGAAATTCAGTCCGCTATAGGTTCTGCCTCAACCTCTATCCGTGACCACCCAACACAATCGTTTTTGGTGCGCCTCTTCCGTTTCGGCGACGCGAGCGTATGGCGTGAACAGGCGTCAAGCGTTCGCGCTGATGTCCTTTGAAAATTAAATTTGGCAAACGTAATCATTGATCGCCCGACCTGGCGGGTCGTTTGAGCTTAGGCAGGTCGTTCACGGCCTGCGACGAAAACGACGAAAACGCGCGTCCCGGCGGGACGGTTGAAAACAGCATTTGCGCACTCGTCCCGCTGGGACGCGGCGCACTCTTAGACATTATTAACAGGCCGTGAACGAGCTGCCTACAATCAGACGCTCCCTTCGGAGCATTACCCGATTTAATCTTCAAAGAACACAAGCGCGGACTCCTGATGCTTGATTTTAGATGGTTTCAATTAATACGGCGACAAGAATTTGAGAAACGTCATTCTGATGCGGTTGCTACTTTCGCCACAGCCCGTGGTCACGGGACAGGCAGGACTTGCACCTGCAAGAGTTTTCACTCGTCAGAGTCCGATGTAGTTTCTCAGGCATTCGCCGATATTTTTCATTCCCTAAAAATAGTGATCGCGGAGCGACCCGTCATAATGTCCTGTCAACAAGCAACAGTTCTTGAAATCTACGATTGGAGCCGCACGGACATAAATCATTGCGACCGAGCTTTTCTATTAATTCTTTGTCGCCGTGAACAATGCGTCTGCCGCGTTTGACGTTGGTTTCGGAAGGGAATCCACGCCTGCGCTTGCGGCTCGGTTGATTGAAAGGACTCTTCGTTAAAGTTAAATTTCGTAGTCATAATTACCTCCGGGTTTGAATGCGGAAGCCCGCACGCAGTAAGGGCGTTAATTCTAGTCGCCACGAACGCCCTTACTGCGTGCGGGCTTCTGCATCATAGTGAACGACGACAAGAAACGATGAAACAACGTTCGCGCTCTACTACTGAGCTACTGCCCCATAAGTTTGTTGGAGCAGGCGGGATTCGCACCCGCGACCTCGCACTTGACAGGTGATGTAGTTCCATCTGCATTCGTCGTAAATAAATTTAAAAGTGATGAGTTATGAGTGATGAGTATTTGCTCGAAACTCGAAACTCAAAATTAAAATGTATGGCGACAAAATCGGTGAGAGAATCTCCCCCATAATTTGGTGGAGGAGGCGGGGATCGAACCCGCTAAACCAATGTACTCCCAACCAGCATTCGCCAGGATTAGTTTCGGGTTTCGAGTTGCACGTATTTCCCGCGAAACTCGAAACCCAAAACTCGAAACTAAAGTGCAATGTTCTCAATCACGCCAATCCAGTGATCGTCGCCGATTTTTCCGTTGGCGAATGCCGCAATCACGTCAAAGACTTGATCCGAGAATCCGCCAATGTTCATGATGTCGGCGCTTTCTTTCGCCTGCGTAGTTCCATACGGTTGAATGTCAATGCACACCATTTTGGCATTGGCATTGCGCACTTTGAACTGCTTCCATTCTTTCATTGTTTCCGTCGCGCCATAGCGTTTGGAATCCATCCACGATTCGTTATCCGAAACGTAGATCACTAAATCACCCGTAGCTTTTCGTTTGTTTAGTGCCGCCAACGGTGCGCTGCAATTGGTTCCACCCGAAGGCAGGTTCGCCAATTTCTGCGCGTTCGTCATCACACTGTCACGCGGATTCAAGGACGCTTTCACGACTTCATCCGAGAACGGAATGACTTCCGCGTTCGGATTTTTGCGCAGGATCGCAGCGGCTACCAGAGCCGCGACGTCAATGCAACGAACCTTGCTGGTTGCGCTCTTTCGATAACCAGTCACTGGCGATTGCATTGATCCTGAAACGTCAGGACAAACGAAAACTTTTCCTTTGATGGACGGCACATTGCCAATGGCAATTTCCATCGCATCCTGCAACGCATTGCGAACAATGCCAGGAACTTTTTGATCGGCATTGGTGTATGCCGTCATCAATTGATAAGGGAACACACGCGCTTTTTTGATGGCGGATTCGTCACGTAAACGATTCGCAATCAATTCCGGCAGGCCGTCCTGATCGAAAACATTGTGACGCTCGAACGTATTCAAATTCATCCGCGTCATTTGCCACGGAGCAGTCCGCGCAATTTGTGTCCATTCGGTTTTGCTCAACTCCAGTGAAGTCAGCATTTGAAACGGAACATTTGGTATCTCAGCCCGGTTTCCGTTTTTGAAGCTTTCGTAACTTTTCACCAGCGGAGGCAATGCGTCGGCGTTGATGTCGCGTCCGATGAAGTACCCGAATAACGCTTCACGGCTTTTGCTATTGGGCGTCGGGTGAATCATTTTTACGATGTCAGCAAACGAAGGCGCCGCGCCGATGGAGGCTTTAAATACGGCTTCGTCGTCGCGTGAAGCAAACCATTCACGGATCAGGCGTTTTGGCGCAGAACCCAGCGATTTACGACCAACGACACCAGAGCGTAAAATCTGTACGAAATTGCGCAGCATTTTTCCGTTATCAATGACACGCGGGAAAATGGCTTCGAGTAACTTCACATCACGCACTGCGAGGATCGCGCACAGCAACGCTGGCATATCTTTCATGAAGCCGCGCTGACGGGCGTAAATCGCAGTTTGTGCAATGAATTCAGGCTCCAGTGTTTGGCAAAGCTCAATGACTTTGGTCAACTGTTCTTCGGCATCCGCGTAAAAAGTCGAATTCAAACATCCGGTCGCCGCGTATTGCGCGAGCGTATGTTTGGGGGTGAAGGCATAAGCCTGACCGCGAGCTTCGTTGACAGTATCCGTTTTCGGCAGTAACTTACCGAAGACTGAAGTAAACAAATTCTTGTTTGCCATAACGTGTGAATCTCCTCTTCGGACAATATTTGCCAGGACAATTTTTTACAGGTGAATTCCTTGTAATTCCCGGCTTATTCATTCCGACGCTTTACCTAATGCGAGAGCCGTGCCAGAAATGTTTTGCCCGGTTCGAGTAAGCGATAAAATGTTGAGAAGAAAGAGGATTAGCTGAGAAGGCGGCTTTGCACGAGAAAAGTTCTCCGCTAAAAAATGATTTTAAAAGATAAGAAATTAGATTATATTCTAAGGCTGAATTTGAAAGGAACCCTGCATGACTAATTTCAACTGGCTTCTGGATGGAAGCATTGTCGGTGTGTATTTGTTGATAACGATGGTCGCCGGATTATGGGTGCGTAAGTATGTCGGCAAAGTCGAGGACTTTCTCGTCGCCGGACGTGAGATGGATTTATTTCTCGGCATCGCATCTTTGGCTGCTACGGAATTCGGCATTGTGACGTGTATGTATGCGGCACAAGGTGGTTTTCAGAAAGGTTTTACGGGAGCCACGCCGGGGATTTTGATGGCGCTTGCGATGTTGATTGTTGGCGTCACCGGGTTTTGCATTAAGCCGTTGCGCGATTCCGGCGTGATGACTTTGCCGGAACTAATTGACAAGAAATTCGGTCCCAATATTCGCTGGGCTTCAGGCGTCGTCATTGTGCTGGGCGGGCTTTTAAATATGGGAGTCTTCCTGCGCGTGGGCGGTCAATTTCTCGTGCTGGTTTCGGGGATGAATGTTGGCTATCTGGAAGTGATGATGACGGCACTTTTGATTGGCGTCGCGGTGTACACCATTCTCGGCGGAATGCTGTCGGTGTTGGTGACGGACTTCCTGCAATTTATTGTCATGAGCATTGGATTAATTGCCGTCACAATTTTGATTTTGATGAATGTTGGCTGGGAAAATCTTGTGACTACGGTCGAAAAAAGTTATGGCGCGGGCGGATTCAATCCGTTTGCGAACCCACGATTGGGGTGGGCATATGTTCTGGCACAGGCATTAACGAATACGGCAGCAGTCTTGACGTGGCAGACTACGATTGCTCGTGTGCTGGCTGCGAAAGATACTGACACAGGACGAAAAATCTATTCACGGACAAGTTTCTTTTTTGTTTGCCGCTTTTTGATTCCTAGTATCTGGGGGATTGCAGCATTAGCTTATTTTGGGCCAATTGCGGATGACACGGCTTCATTGGAAGCGATGCCGAAATATTTGGCAATTGCGGTGCCTTCAGGATTAATGGGGATATTGATTGCAGCCATGTTAGCAGCGGATATGTCAACAGATTCTTCTTATATGTTGTCGTGGGGAAGCGTTATTTATAACGATATAATGGCACCGTTTCACAAAGGGAAATGGTCAGAGAAAAAGGGACTCATGATTAATCGGTTTATTATTGCATTAATAGGGGTTTTTCTTTTGTTTTATGGACTGTGGTATAAGCCAAAAGGTGATTTATGGAGCTATTTATCTATAACAGGAGCCATTTATTTAGCAAGTATGTCCGTGATTTTAATTGCTGGATGTTATTGGAAACGTGCAAATAGTTGGGGAGCGGCGGCAGCGATTTTTGTGGGTGCAGCAATTCCAATTGCTTATTTGATTATGCAAAAAATAGATATACCTGCCGCCAATGCTCTAGCTGATCAAATTGGTCCACATTATTCAGGTATTGCCGCTTTTGGCGGCGCGGCTTTGGCGATGGTGATTGGGTCTTTGATCAAGCCGAAGGCGCAAAATATTTAGGAGGTTTATTATGACAAATCATTGGTTTTGGTGGGGACTGACAATGGCATGCGTCATCTGGTATTCGACTGTCACCGTGTATGTAGCGATTAAAGGAGCAGCAGATATTAAAGGGATGCTCGGACGCTTGTCAGAAAATTACGGGGAAGATAAGGAAAAATAATTGGTATCCGTTGGGGCAGAAGCCCGACTGTTAAGGAGGGCAACCGTACATTGGAAATTATCTCCTTAGCGCTGATGCCCTCCTTAACAGTCGGGCTTCTGCCTTATTCTCATGCCACAAAAACGAACAGTAGTTTTCGGAATGCTTGGAATTCAAAAAGATTCTGGCAAAGGCGTCGGACGCTGGGAAAAATGGCGTCCGACGATTGCGCTCTGTTCGCATGAAGATTTACTCATTCATCGCTTTGAATTATTAATCCAGCCGACGCATCACGAATTAGCCAAACAAGTTGTCGCTGACATCCGCGACGTTTCTCCTGAAACCGAAATTAAAACGCATCTGGTTCAATTTGATGATGCGTGGGATTTTGTTGAAGTGTACGGGCAATTACACGATTTTTTTCGCAACTATCCTTTCAAACCGGACAAAGAAAATTACTTAGTACATCTTTCCACGGGAACGCATACCGTTCAGATTTGCCTGTTTTTATTGACCGAATCGCGGTATTTGCCGGGACAATTGATTCAGACTTCGCCGCTGAAATATCGTCGAGGCCGAACCAGCGATCAGGGCACGTACAACATTATTGATCTGGATTTATCGAAGTACGGCTTGTTGACTTCGCGCTTTCAGCAGGAGCAAAAAGAAGCGACTTCGTTTTTGAAATCAGGCATCGAAACGCGCAACAAACAATTCAATAAATTAATTGCCCGCATCGAACAGGTAGCGATTGCTTCACGTGATCCGTTGTTATTAATGGGGCCGACCGGAGCAGGGAAGTCACGTTTAGCCAAACGCATCTTCGCCTTAAAAAAAGCACGGCATCAAATGAACGGAAATTTCGTCGAAGTGAATTGCGCGACGATTCGCGGAGACAGTGCGATGTCGGCGTTGTTCGGGCATGTCAAAGGCGCGTTCACCGGCGCGATTAATCCGCGTGATGGTCATCTTCGCGCTGCGAATAACGGCGTTTTATTTCTGGATGAAATTGGTGAACTTGGATTGGATGAACAGGCGATGTTGCTGCGTGCTTTGGAAGACAAAGTTTTTTTACCGCTCGGCAGCGACAAAGAAGTCAAAAGCGAATTTCAATTAATTGCCGGAACGAACCGAGATTTGGCGGAGCGCGTCAGCACTGGAAAATTCAGAGATGATCTGTTGGCGCGGATTAATTTATGGACGTTTACGCTGCCCAGTTTGCGCGAACGCAAAGAAGACATCGAACCGAATTTGCAATGTGAACTGGATCAATTTGCGGAGCGCAACGGTACGCGTGTGACGTTCAGCCGTGAAGCGTTGAATCATTTCGTGAAATTCGCTACATCAAGCGAAGCGAGTTGGAAGGGGAATTTTCGTGATTTGAATGGCGCGATTATTCGGATGGCTACGTTTGCGGAAAGCGGCAGAATTTTAAGAGATGTAGTTGATGAAGAAATCGAACGGCTCCGCACCGCGTGGCAAAAATCCCAAGCAGATTTTGGTCAAGGCTTGGAAAAATTCATGACCCCAGAAATGCTAGAAACTCTTGATTTATTTGATCGGATGCAGCTTTTGCAGGTGATCGAAATTTGTCGTGAAGCGCGTTCGTTGTCAGAAGCTGGACGCAAGCTGTTTCATTCTTCACGTGAGCAGAAAAAAACTGCGAACGATGCGGATCGGTTACGGAAATATTTAATGAGATTTGGGTTGAGTTGGGAAGCGATTAAGGAATAGAACACCGATTTGGGCTTGGGACTTTGGTCTTTGAACTCAGGTCGTGGCAACAAATCCAAAGACCAAAGACCAAAAAACTATTTCCTACTCCCAGGTTTTATCGCTGTCGTTCCTTCTTTACACATCGGACATTCTTCAGCCTTGTAACTCGGCACTTCCAGTGTAGCCAGTGCGTGACGCGGGACGCCTAAATCTACTGCGCCGTTGCTACGATCAATTAATGAACCTGCGCCTACGACTACGCCGCCGAGGGCTTTCACGACTTCCATAACTTCGCGGGTAGAGCCGCCAGTGGTGACGACATCTTCCACGACAAAACATTTTTCGCCGGGAGCAATTTGAAATCCGCGTCGCAGTGTCATCGTCTCCTGCCGTTCGGTGAACAACGCACGAGTGCCGAGGGCGCGGGCGACTTCGTGCGCTACGACGACGCCGCCGAGCGCGGGGGCGATGACCAAATCAATTTGTCCAATGCGTTCATCGGCTTTGGCTTTGGCGGCTAAGACCGTGCAGAGCTTTTCGGCAGTCGCAGGATGTTGCATCACTAAAGCGCATTGCAAATAACGCGAACTGTGCAAGCCAGACGATAGTAAAAAATGTCCGGTGAGTAAGGCTCCGCTGTTTGAAAAGATTTGTAGAACTTCTTCGTTGGTCATAATTGTTCTTCAATGCAGAAGCCCGCACGCAGTAAGGGCGTTTTTACATGGCGAGAAAGCGCC
>JAYVRW010000014.1:0-2720 GCA_043775925.1 Blastocatellia bacterium | reverse complement strand
TTTCCAGCGTTAGCATTGCTACTTGGAGATGCTTTATCGCGTGGCGAAGAAGAAAAAAATAAGCTGGTAATTTGGGGGCAAGGATTTTTGATGGCGCTTGGATTAATCGTCGCTCTCGGTCTGGGCTACGCCTTATGGCTTTCAAGAAATGTAATGCCCAGCGGCGACATTTCACAGTTTCTCACCAGTAATCCTGAAAATTATCGGCTCTCGCTCGGACATGCCTCAGATTTGACGACGGCAGCATTTGCAGCATTGCGATTCCCTGCTGCGGGAGCCGCCATCACACTCGGGTGCGGATTTCTGTTCGCTTTTATTTTGCGCTGGAAAAAGCAGCACAACATGGCTTCAGTCACTACGGCGTTAACAGTTGCAGCCTTTTTATTTTTTGCGCATGATGCCTTTGGAAAATTCAATCCGGCGCTTTCGACGTACCCCTTAACCAAAGAAATTCAGAACCGAATCAAGCCTGATGATATTGTAGCTTTCAACGGAGAATTTCAGACGCACGCGAGCGTCGGATTTTATCTGCAACGACAGGTTTTATTAGTGGAGGGGAGAACGACAGTGCTGGAATTTGGATCGCATTATCCCGATTGCCCACCTGTGTTTATTGATCAAAATGAATTACTTCGTTTATGGCAAGGAGCAAGAAGAGTATTTTTGGTAACTCATGACGATCAGTTTCAGAAGGTAAAAGGTCAATTGCCAGAAAATATAAAACCACTGGCACAGGCAGGGGGGAAATCTGTTTACAGTAATCGGTAATAAAAATATCAACTGGACTTGACGCGCTCTGGCAACTCGTTACACTTATTTATATGGCTGGGAAATGGATAAAATTGCAATACAGCAGAAGGCAAATTGATAAGGCCGGGAAAACTCTGGTTGAGAATAATATTTCACCACTTGAACGAATCGAAGTTCTGAATGTAATCAACAATTGGCGTTCCTCACATAGTTATCCGCTCCATCTGGCAACTATAAATTTATCAAAAAAGGCTAAGAAGGTTAGCCTAACTGTGGTTACAGCCCGCCGCTTGAAACGCCTCTCATCTATCATCGTGAAGCTAAAACGTAACCGAAATATGAAGCTTACACAGATGCAGGATATAGGTGGATGCCGTGCCATCATGCCGGGCATCGAAGATGTCAAAAAATTAGTCAAAATCTACGAAGATACCATCAGAAAAAATCCTCCGACCAAAGGACAATTATTAACCAGAACTGAATTCATCGAAAGCTACGATTACATTTCAACTCCAAAATCAGATGGTTATCGTAGCTATCATTTAGTTTCAAAGTATCGAAGTAATTCCATTGAAAAACAGGCTTACGATGGATTAAGGATTGAAATCCAACTACGCTCACAGCTTCAACATGCCTGGGCAACAGCCGTCGAAACTGTCTCAACTTTCACCGATCAGGCTTTAAAATCAGGGCTTGGCGATGAACGGTGGAAACGATTTTTTGCTTTAATGGGAAGCCTCATCGCGCTACGTGAAGGCTGTCCGGTTGTGCCCAACACGCCAACCGAAAAAAAGAAATTAATTATAGAAGTAAAAAAACTTTTTCGCGCACTTCAGGTGGAAGCAGTTTTAATGGGTATCAGCACGGTAGTTCCGATGATACAGGGACAAGGAGGAATGAAAGATTCCGAAGCCTATCTACTCGTGCTTGATTCTCATCGAAGAACGCTTGAAGTAAAAAGTTATAACGAGAAAGAACTATCAAATGCGGCGGCAGAATATTTGCGCGTTGAGGAACAATATGTCAACGACCCAACTGTTCAGGCAGTTTTAGTTTCGGTTGATTCACTAGCCTCACTCCAAAGTGCTTACCCAAATTATTATCTCGACACTAGAGAATTTCTAAATTTGGTACGCGAAGCAATTTCGGATACAACAGAATAATGCTCTCATTATTCTGTTCGTTGACTGATTAGTTCAAATCGTCCACCAGCGACTAATTTATACCTCTCATTGCGCCAGATAATTTCGCGTCCAGTGAAACCTCCGACCCACGAGGCTACACTGAGTAAATCCTGTAATGGAATCAGCGTCGCCTGTTTGATTACCTGAGAATCGTTCATCAACTTGAAGCCTAATTCATACGCCAATCCAAATCTGATCAACGCCATCACTATCAGTGACAACCCATTCCACCAAAATGGAGCTACTAAAAATAACAACATCGCCCACGCGAAACCGTAAGTAAATCCTTGTCCGATGTACCCTGATGGGCGCGAAAAACGTGAGCTGCGATTCCAGCGAACACGGTGATTGAAACTTTTCAGAAAACCCATCGCCGTCGCGTGATGATTGATGATGTGTGAAGACAAAGCCACTTTTTGCCCTGCTTCGACTGTCCATTGTCCCAGCACAAAATCATCTGCCAGATAATCCGCCATCCGCGCAAAGCCTCCGATTTTATTGAGTGTTTCGACACGAATCGCCATTGAAGGTCCGAGCGTGAAATGCATTCCTTCCAAGCGTTCAGCCACGACTACACCCGCCATAAACTCGGTACTCATTCCTAATGCTTCCAGTTTTGACCAGAGGTCTGAACCGGAAACGCCACGATAAAGATTGGTGACGGCTCCGATGGCAGGATCGGAAAAACAGTTCGCCATGTCCTGCAAATAATCAGGAGCCACGGAAGCATCACTGTCCGTAATTACCAGAATTTCATGACGAGCGAGCGCTGTCATTTTCTCCATG
>JAYVRW010000013.1:0-2722 GCA_043775925.1 Blastocatellia bacterium | reverse complement strand
GGTGGGGCCGGCTCTTCCGTACACTCCATAAACCACTCTAACTTTCAAAGACCATAAACTCATGGCAATTCGTCAAACTATTCCCGAACCATTCTGTTTACGCCTCCCGCAAACGTGGATCAGCAATCAGATGCAAAATTTCTGCCACTACATTTCCGATCATCATCATCACTGCCGTCAATATCACGACGCCCATTAAGACAGGTATATCGCGCGTTTTTGTCGCGTTTACCGCAAGTTGCCCAAGCCCCGGATAGGACATCACCGCTTCGACAATGACCGAACCGCTCAACACCGTAGCCACCGCATAACCAAACAACGTAATCATTGGAGCCGCCGCCACACGTGCCGCGTGTTTGCCAATGACCTGCCATTCGCTCAAACCTTTGGCGCGCGCCGTCCGAATAAAATCCGCCTGCAACACTTCTATTAATCCGGCGCGTGTCTGCCGCAAATACACTGCCGCGAGCGGTAGGCTCATCACAACGGCAGGTAAAATTAAATGATGAAGCCCGTCCAGCCACGATTTCATCGAACCATCATCTGCAATATTCAACGAACGAACATTGCCAATCGGAAACCATCCCGTTCGGGCGGCAAACAATAAAGCAACAATCGCAAACACAATGCGCGGAGTCGAAAGGCTGACTAAACTCACCGCGCTTAACACACGATCCAACCACGATCCCGGTCGTTTCGCGGACAAAGCTCCAAGCGGTAAAGCAATCGAAAAAGCCAATAAAAGTGCTAGTAATGAGAGCTTCAGCGTATTGCCAAAGCGCATGCCAATTAACTTTGTCACCGCTAATCGCTCACCAATTGAAGTGCCTAAATCACCGCGCACCGCATCCGCGATCCAGCTCCCGTATCGTGACATCATCGGACGATCAAGCCCGTACTGTTGGCGCAAGCGCTGCACTGTTTCCTGACTAATGCGCGGGTCTTGGGTGAGTTCGCCCAGCGCATCGCCGGGCGCAGAATTAATGAGCGTAAAACTGATGAGAGAGACAAGCAGCAGCGTAGGAACCGCGCTCAGCAGGCGTTTTAATAATAATTTGACGATGGAGGCGAACAAACGATTCTTCATCGCGGGCATTATCTACAAAGTAGCAGGCGACGTAAACAAAAAGAAGAAAGTTCGCAGACGGTAGTTCGCAGCTCGCAGTAAGAAAAGTTCGCAGTTGACAGTTCGCGGTTCGCAGTTAGGGCAGTTCGCAAAGCTGCGAACTGCGAACTACAGGCTGCGAACTTTTCTGCTGCAAACTGCGACTTCCTCCTGCGAACTTCTTCTTTACTATTCCCGTCTCAATATGCTCTAATCCGCGTCTGACTTCAAAGCCCCATTCTGGTTGACATAAATGCGCTTACAATCAATAAAATCAATACTTCTCTTAACCCTTGCTTTGACTGTCATGTCCTGCCGCCCAGGCACGACAACACAGGTTGAGATCACGCAAGGACGCCAAACCGGAACCAGCGGAGGTCGCCTCATCGTCGCGGATCGGGCGACGCCGAAGACCTTTAACTTCCTGCATGCAGGCGATTTGGTTTCTGCCACAGTAGCGAGTTATTTAATGTCGTCGCACTTGGTCGAATTCGATCACGACACGCAAAAATATGTGGCAGGATTGGCTGAGAGCTGGCAGGCCAGCGACGAAGGCAAAACCGTCATCGTCAAATTGCGCGAAGGATTAAAGTTTTCAGACGGCGCTCCGCTCACGGCTGATGACGTTATTTTCACCTTGAAAGTAGCTACCGATGAAAAATCTGGATCGTTGTTTCGTGAAAATTACATGATCGGTGGCAAGCCAATTCAGGCGACGAAAATTGATGATCGGACGATTCAGTTTCAGTTGCCACGCGCCGCCGCCGCGTTTGAATCGCTCCTTTCAACCTTCGGAGTTTTACCGCGTCACAAATTAGGAGACAACTTCAATCCCAAAACCTGGGACATTACAGTTTCACCCAATGATTTAGCCGTCACAGGCGCATATACCCTGAAAGAATTCGTCCCCGATCAACGCACGATTTTGACGCGCAATCCGCACTATTACAAAAAAGATAAAAGCGGCATTCAACTTCCCTACCTCGACGAACTCGTTATTGAAGCCATCAAAGACCCGAACACTACGCTGCTGAAATTTCAACAGAGTGAAGTCGAATTGATGGATAACATCGCGCCCGCCAATTTTGCTGTGCTGAAACAACAAACTCCAACTGGCATGATCGTCAAAGATTATGGCGCTTCGATGACTTCGGATTTCTTGTGGTTCAATGTGAATGACGCAGCGGTTCCCGCGACGAAACGAGCGTGGTTCAATGACATCCGTTTTAAGCAAGCGATTGCCTACGCGCTGGATCGCAAAACAATCATTGATAATGTGTTGCGTGGACTGGGTACGCCACTGAACGGAATCGCTTCGCCTGCGAATAAAATCTGGGGCAGCAATGACGTTGCGAGCTACGAATTCAATCTGCAAAAAGCGAAGGATTCATTAACGGAAGCAGGCTTCGCGCAACGTGATAATGCGTTGTTCGATAAAGGTGGGAACGCCGTCGAATTCACGTTGATCGTAGACGAAAGCGTAGCCGTGCGAAAGGCGATGGCGGCGATTATTCAGGAAGATTTGGCCAAGCTCGGAATCAAAATCAATGTGGCTCCGCTGGAGAAAAACGCTTTCATGGAAATGATTGAGAAGAAGCTCAGTTACGACGCCGCGCT
>JAYVRW010000012.1:0-9055 GCA_043775925.1 Blastocatellia bacterium | reverse complement strand
CGACAGCTTCGACGACCCAGTTAAAATTGACTTCGGTGACAGAATTAATATCCGCATCGGGCGCTGGATTCATAAAATCAATCGCGTAGGGAATATTATCTCGCACCGCAAATTCTACGGTATTGAAATCATACCCTAACGCCTCATTCAGCAATAAAGTATCGCGGACAATGCGTTTTTCAAGATCGGTGGATAATTCTTTCTCTTCGCGGGGCACGTAGCGGCGATGTTCAGGATCGTAAATCATCACCAGCACTTCGCGGCGACCAACGCAGTAACAGCGCACGTAATCAGTAAAATCAATACATTCCTGCAACGTCATGCAAAGCGTATCCGTTTCGTCGTACGCCTGCATTAGCTCTTCCATGTTATGGACTTTGTAGACGTTTTTCCAGCCGCCGCCATCGAAGGGTTTGAGGATCGCAGGCCAACCGACATATTCCGTGATGCCTTCCCAATCCAGCGGAAATTGAAGATTACGCAACGAGGCGTTGGTGACACCTTTGATGTAAGCTTTTTGCGGGAGCAGGATGGTACGTGGCGTCGCAACTCCTAGTCGCAGCGCTAAAGAATAATTAAAAAATTTGTCATCGGCTGACCACCAGAACGGATTATTGACGACGGTCGTGCCATTCAGGACAGCGTGTTTCAGCAGGGCGCGATAATAAGGAATTTCGTGCGAGATACGATCAAAGATGAGGCGATATTCGCTGAGGTCTTCAGCGCGGACGCCTCCGGTGTTGACGTATTCAGCCGTGACTCCGGCATTCAGGCTATTAATTTTTTCGATTAAGGCTGGCGGAAAAGTAGTTTCCATGCCAACTAAGATACCTATTTTCATGTGGGACTCCCTCTCTAATATCAACTGTTTGGTGAATTATTGCATCAAATTGTCTGGATGTGGATAGCGCTTGCTCAATGACGATTAATTGTGAAACCAGCCCGGTCTGGAATTACAATCTTTGCGTGCGGGACTGGCTATAATGTACTATTGACCTCATCACTGATGAAATTAGAATTTATCCCTGTTGATGTCAACAGAAAGGTAAAAGCAATTATGAATCTTAGGCGTAAATTAATACCGATGCTGAACTACCTCCGAAAATCTTCTACGCTTCTGTTGGCAACTGTCGCACTCGCTTTCGCATTTCCAGTTTTCCACGTCTCGGCGGATAAAACTCCTCTAGTAGATAAGCTGGTCGAATTCGCCATTCAGAATTACGGCGGACGGCAAGCTCTTTTTACCGTCCAAAAAAATGGGATCATCAAAAATAATCTCAAGCTCATCAACGGAGCCACGATCCGCGAAGGTCGTACGGTTACGAAATTTATTCGCAAGCCGAAATCCAAAGAAGATTTAGTCATTCTTGAACTCGACTTACCGGAAACAAAATTCACGATGGGGTTTGACGGAGAAAAATCCTGGGCGACCAACAACGGAGAAAAAGCTGAGTTGAGTCCTGAACTTAACAGTGCGTTTAGAACTTCCTACACGCACGGCTACGAAGCTCTGTTGCGCTACAAAGAAGACGAAGGAAAGATTGAATACATCGAAACCAAAAAATTAGCTTCGTTGGAAATGGATGTGATTGATTTGACTTCAGCCGACGGCTCAAAAACACGCTTTGAAGTCAGTCGCCGCACGGGAAAAGTTTTGCAATTAGAGTACGAAACAAAAGGCGTAGATGGCAGCCCGACGAAATATCGTTTACTGTTTCAAGACTTCAAAATCGTCCAGAATTTAGTCGTCGTTCCTTATAAAACTGTCGTCTACGAAAACGGCGTGAAGGTCGAAGAGCGTACGATTGTGGAAGCTGCGTATGGTGTGCAAATCGAAGAAAAAATCTTTAAGCCAGATGCGCCTGCGACGGCGGAGAAGAAAGAAGATGCGGCGGCGAAGCCATAATATTTAGCTATTGTCGGGTAAGGATCATCACTCGTTCAATTCCTTGCAAGTCAGAGATAGTTCGCAAATTTACCCAGCTCTCGTGATTCACAAGGGCTTTTATTTTTTCTGCCTGTTGATACCCCATCTCGAAAATTAAATATCGATTCGGCTGCAAAAAATCTGGCGCTTCGACTAACAAACGATGATAAAAATTCAGGCCATCGGCGTAATCAGTTAAAGCTGTATGCGGTTCCCAGTCGCGGACTTCGCGTTGCAGCGTAGCCATTTCAGATGGCGCGATGTAGGGCGGGTTGGAGAGAATAAAATCGGCTTTGGTATTTTCGGGGATGCCGCTGAGCAAATCGCAGTTGATAAATTTTACCTGACCCTGGACGCCGTGTTTGGTGGCATTTCTGTTGGCAACTTCCAGCGCATCGGCTGAAATATCTGTCGCAATAATTTTCGCGTCATCAATTTCACGCGCTAACGTAATGGCAATGCAGCCTGACCCCGTACCCGCATCAATAATCACAGGCTGCGCAATGTTTTTGGCGAGGCGCAACGTTTCTTCAACAATCAATTCAGTTTCAGGGCGAGGGATTAAGACCGCCGGAGTGACTTCAAATTCCAAGCCATAAAATTCCTGTCGCCCCGTAATGTACTGCAACGGCTCACCCGTCGCACGACGAGCAATCAACGATTGATATTCAGCCATAACTGATTTCGAAAGTTGATCGTTGAAATGAATGATGAGGTAGGTACGATCCTGATTGATGGCAAAAGCGAGGAGCGATTGCGCATCCAATAAATCGTTGGGAACTTCAGCTTGTCGGAGCTGAAGAGAGGCTTGCTTTAGAATTTCGGCGATGGTCGGCATTATGAATTGTACGACTAATCCAATTTTTACATCGGAATTATGTACTCTATGTTTATAGGGGAATTGAGGTAATGAAGTATGACAACCTTGACACACGTCAGAACAAAGTAAAACGCAGGGCCAAGCGCGGTACTGCTGGTTTTTCGTAGATGGCTCAGGGCACAACTTGCTTAAAAAATTACACCTCAAGCCATCTACGTGATGCACTATTTTTTAATCTCCGGCAACTTCAGCGGCACATAATACGGCTTCCCATTCAGCTTCTGCACTTCTTTGCTAAAACTTGTACCGTATTCCTTATCCGCGCTCGAAAGCATCCACGCCTGACGTTTGAAATTCCAGTTTTCAGGGTTCAACCGTTGGGCTTCCTTGTAGTGCGGAATTGCTTCCTGCCCCTTCCCTGCCTGATATAAATATTGCGCCAAGCTGAACTCCGCCGCTGCCATCGCCCAATCAGGATTTTGCGGCGTCAGGCGTTCGCGCAATTCTGTTTCGGACATGGCGAACACGCTTTTCTCCCCGAGCTTAACCCAATCATAAAGCCCGTTGATGTAGTTTGTCGTGTCAACTTTCGTGATGCTAATGCCAGCGTTACTGGAATAGCCGACTTCGTTAGGACGCACGATACGCCCTTTTTCATTGATCCAAACGGCTGTCGGGACATTCACCATGTTATAAAGTTTGGTGACTAAATGTTCTTTATCAATCAAGACGGTGTATTCCGTTTTTCCTGCTTCGATCCATTTTCCGGCGTCTTTGACGCCTCCGGTATCCTGCGCTACTGAGATGATTTCAAAATTCTGATCTTTTAATGCGGCGTAATGTTTCTGCCATCCTGACAGATCTCCACGGCATCCTCACCACGAAGCCCACGTGACAATTAATACTTTTTTGCCGCGATAATCTTTCAGTGAATGCAGCTTACCGTCTTTGTCCGGCAAGGTAAATTCCGGCGCCATGAAATTTGCCGTGAAGGTATTTTGCACTTCAGAACGCAGTCCGAAATACCACGTCGAAAGCGCAGCATCACGAGCAACGGGCTGTTTCACTAAACGCGCAAACTCCGTCAGATTGAACCACGAAGTTTTGCCTTCAGGCTTCAGAAATTCTGCTCGTCGTTTTTTGGGAAGTGGAAAACATTGCTCGGCTCGACACACGCCCTGTGGCTTATTTTCAAAGCCGGTGGACGCTTTCAAATCCGCCAGACTAATCCATAAATCTTCAGGCTTGTTGGTGGGGGCGAGTGAAGCTTTCACCTCCGTCGCTTTGTCATCGTAGACCACGACAGCGCGTTTTGTTTCCGCAGCCTGCAAGCTGAGGGTGAAGCTTAACCCAATCAGCAAGGCATACATTCGATCTTTCATTTTGAAATCCTCAGAAAAAGTAGCGCAAACTTTCCAGTTTGCATTGTGTAATACGGACGATCTTGCCAGCAGTAACGGCAATGTGTGAAGTTTACCACGCACGATAGGCAAACTGGAAAACATCCGTTTCTACACAAGTTCGGTGTTGATCGGTCAAGTCACAAAGTGGCGAAATTCAATAGCCCAGCGCAACGCGCTGGGCTGAATCGGAGTAAAATGTAAGCCCTGAATGGGCGTCATAATTATTATTTCACCCTTGCAGGGCTTATGATGGAGTCACCTTTTCCCAGCGCGTTGCGCTGGGCTATTGAATTTCGCTCTTTCAGAGCTAAAAACCACCACGTGTATAAAAACTAATGTCGGAGAGTTTGCGCTACAACTTGAATTGACAGTTGTTCTGGACTTTGGGAAAGTAAGGTCAACAAGCAACATTAACCAGCGCCGGTAAAATTTATGGATAATAAACTCAACCAATGGCAACCAACCGCCTGCATTCTGTGCAGTCTCAATTGCGGCATCGAAGTCGAAGTCAACGGAGGTCAAATGACGCGCGTTCGCGGGGACAAAAAGCATCCTCTTTCGCACGGTTATTTATGCCAGAAAGCCCAGCGGCTGAACTTTTACCAGAATCATTCTGACCGGCTAACTTCTCCGTTGCGTCGCCGCACCGATGGAACATTTGAAGAAATTTCATGGGACACCGCGATTACTGAAATTGCCGCGAAGCTGGTCGAATTGCGCGACACGTTTGGCGGTGAAAGTCTGGCGTATTTTGGCGGCGGCGGTCAGGGCAATCACCTCGCCGGGCCATACGGAAAAGCGATGCGTACCGCGATGGGTACACGCAATTATTACAGCGCCCTGGCGCAGGAAAAGACGGGCGGATTCTGGGTGGATGGTCGTTTATACGGACGCCAGAATTGTCACCCAACGGAAGATGTAGAGAACGCCGAAGTCGTAGTTTTCATCGGCACCAATCCCTGGCAATCGCACGGCATTCGCAATGCGCGTGTCGTCCTCAAAGAAATTCACAAAGACCCGAATCGCAAAATGATCGTGATTGACCCGCGCCGCACAGAGACGGCGGAGATGGCGGATTTGTATCTGCAAGTGAAGCCGGGAACGGATGCGTTTTTGCTGGCGGCAATCCTCGCGGTGATTGTGCGCGAAGGCGAAGAAGATCAGGAATTTTTAGCTCAACGAACGATTGGTTTTGAAGCCGTGCGAAATGCGTTGCTTGATGTTCCGGTTGAAGAGTATGCCGAGCGCACGGGGATTTCTTTGGCTGATATTGAACTCACAGCGAACTGGATTACGAATGCAAAGACCTGCGCGGTACGCACTGACCTCGGCCTCGAACATACGCTCAATAGTACGCTCAACCAATATTTACGGGCGTTATTGTATTTAGTCACTGGAAATTTCGGCAAGCCTGGCGCGAATTCTTTTCATACTTCGCTCGTTCCGCTGATGGGGCATTCGGCAGAAGGCGAACAGCAAAAACGTTCCGCCGTGACTGGCTTTCCGTTCATTACAAACTTACTGCCGCCAAATATTTTGCCTGCCGAAATTGTCAACGAGCATCCGCAACGGACACGCGGATTGCTGGTAGACAGCGCGAATCCGATGGTCACGATGCCAGATACCAACGCTTATCGTGAAGCCTTTTCCAAGCTGGATTTGCTGGTCGTCATTGATGTCGCGATGACCGAAACGGCGCGAATGGCGCATTATGTTTTGCCCGCTTCGTCGCAATACGAAAAATGGGAAGCGACATTTTTCAATGGAGAATTTCCGATCAATGGATTTCATTTACGCCAGCCGTTGTTTGATCCGCTGCCAGGAACATTAAGCGAGCCGGAAATGTATACGCGGCTGATTCGTGCGATGGGAGCGTTGTCAGTTGATTTTGATGAACTGACAGCAGCGGCGCAGCAGGGACGCCTGATATTTGCAGGAGCGTTCCAAAAGCTGATGAAGTCGCAACCCGAATTGGCAGATTTTTCGGCGATCATTTTATACGAAACGTTGGGGACAACTTTGCCGAATGGTGCTGCGGCTGCCGCGTATTTATGGGCGACGGCGCATCAATTCGCCGCGAAACAACCTGACGCCGTGCGTCGTGCCGGACATGTCGGCGAAGGCTTCGCGCTCGGTGAAGCATTATTTGATGCGATCATCACTGAAAATTCCGGCATTATTTTCAGCGTGAGCGAGTACGACGAAACGTGGAATTTCATTCGTCACAAAGATGGCTTGATTCATCTGGAAATCCCGGAAATGCTCGCGGCTTTGCGTGAATTGAAACCAACAGTTGAAAACAATGCGAATGATTTCCCTTACGTTTTAATGGCTGGCGAGCGACGTTCGTATAATGCGAATACAATCTACCGTGATCCCGCGTGGCGTAGGGACGATCCTGATGGTGCGCTGAGAATTCACCCTGAAGATGCGGCGGCGCTGGGGCTAAGCGATGGAAGCTTGGCGCGTTGTGAATCAAAGCGCGGCGCAGTCGTGACACGAGTCGAACTCAACGATTCCATTCGTCGCGGCGTCGTCACTTTGCCGCACGGTTACGGGATGGAGCATCCGAATTCTGACGGCAAACGGCGATTATCCGGGGCGACGATCAACGAATTGACCGCCGTTGAAGATTGCGATCCGGTCGCGGGAACTCCGTGGCACAAGCACGTTGCTGTGCGAGTGTCGGCGGTGATTTCGTAGCGCGGGCTGCCAGCCCGCAAGCTGAAATTTTGAATTCTCAATTTTCCCGAATGACCTCGCGCCAGACGCCTCGAACGCGGGCTGGCAGCCCGCTATACGTTATGAAAACTGACGAAGTTTTGAATCAACCACCAGCGCTGGTAAATTACAATTTATTTGAATTTGACACGCCGCTGCGCGAAGCCATAAACCGCGAAGGCGCAGGCTGGGTTTCCGAGAATGCTCACGAATTCGGCGCATTATTGGGGCGGGGAGAGACAATCAAACTTGGCGAACTGGCGAATCGTTTCACGCCTGAATTGCATACGCATGACCGCTTTGGCAATCGCATTGACGAAGTAGAATTTCATCCCACCTATCACGAATTGATGAAGATTGCAGTCGAAAATCAAAATCATTCGCTCGCGTGGACATCTGAAAAATCCGGCGGACACGTAGCGCGAGCGGCTTTAACTTTCCTGCGCCATCAAATTGATGAAGGTCACGGCTGTCCAATTTCGATGACGTATTCCGCAATCCCGACGTTGCGGATTCAACCGGAAATTGCGGCGGAGTGGGAACCGCGTGCGTTGTCGAACGATTACGATTCACGTTTTGTTCCAGCGTCTGAAAAACGTGGCGCATTGCTTGGCATGGCGATGACCGAACGGCAGGGCGGCAGCGATGTCCGCCCCAACACTACACGAGCAACAGCCATCAGCAAACGCGGTCCTAGTGAAGCCTACGAAATCAACGGACATAAATGGTTTTGCTCAGCTCCAATGTGCGATGCGTTTTTAGTGCTGGCGCAAACGGATAAAGGTTTGTCGTGTTTTTTAATGCCGCGCTGGAAACCTGATGGGACGCGCAATGCTTTTCACATCCAACGGCTCAAAGACAAACTCGGCAATAAATCGAACGCCTCCAGCGAAGTCGAATTTCACGGAGCCTTCGCGCAGCTCATCGGCGAAGAAGGGCGCGGTGTCGCCAACATTATCGAGATGGTGCGGCACACCAGATTGGATTGCGCGATTGGCTCTTCGGCTTCGATGCGCCGCGCTGTCTCCGAAGCGACACATCATGCCAACTATCGCTATGCTTTTGGTGAACGTCTCATCAATCAACCGTTGATGAAAAATGTGCTGGCGGATTTGTGCCTCGAAGCCGAAGCCGCAACCGCTTTGACGTTTCGACTGGCGCGTAGTTTTGATGAATCCAAAAATAATGAAATGGAAAAATATTTCAGCCGCATCGCCACGGCCATTGGAAAATTCTGGATCACCAAACGCGCAGTCGTGGTCGTCGCCGAAGCCCTGGAATGCCTGGGTGGCAATGGCTATGTCGAGGAAGCTCCACTGGCGCGGCTGTACCGTGATGCGCCGCTCAATTCAATTTGGGAAGGTTCTGGCAACGTACAATGTCTGGATGTTTTACGCGCGATGCGGAAAGAACCTGAAACCGTCGAAGCCTTGTATCACGAGTTGAGAAAAGCGAAAGGCACTGACAACCGCTACGATAATTTTGTAGCGAATATTGAACGCGAATTTGCTGACGAAAATCAAATTGAGTTTCGAGCGCGAAGATTGGTCGAGGATTTAGGCATTGCACTGCAAGCTACGATTTTACTTGAGCATGGAAACAGCGCGGTGACGGATGCCTTCTGCGCTTCACGGCTCGGTGGAAATCAACGAAGTGTTTTGGGAACTTTACCTGCGGGAATTGAGACAACTACGATTATTAATCGTGCGCTTCCGATTTTGAAATAAACTACAGAAACACGCGGAAGGCGACCGACTGGAGCGCAAGCGTCCCGCTTGCTCCAAGGTAGCGCCATGCTTGTTCTGAAAATCTTTTCTGCCCCAAACTTTCACGCCGCTCCCGCGACGTTTGCAAGCGGGGACGCTCGCGCTCCAGTCCGCTCCGCGTTATATCACTGTGAGCCTTCATTCAATCGGACGTAGTGTAGTCCGCAACGTATTATCAGGTTTTACAAAAGCAATTCCCTGATAAATTTCACTCAGTGGTAATTCACACACCAGCGAATTTATCTTCACAACATCAGACAAATCATTGAACTCACGCTGCAACCATTCTTCGTCAGATTGCTTGATATACTGCGTCACGTGCGGGAAGAAGCTAACTAGAATAGAGATTAAAGGAAATAAGGTGCTGCCGCAAAATCAGTCAGGTCAATCGTTTGCATAGGTTGACGAAAGGTCACGC
>JAYVRW010000011.1:0-2729 GCA_043775925.1 Blastocatellia bacterium | reverse complement strand
GCGTATTTCAGTAACCGCTCGAACCGTCTTTCATCCATCCCCGTTGCCGCTCGCCATTGTCGCTCTGTTTTTAACTCCTTGATGGCTAATTTCATCCTTCCAACTTATCCTTCTTCCTTCATCGCAACAACTCTATTACTAATGTAAACAGTACAATTTGCCTGCTGCCGGATTTTACTCGACCATCTATCTGGGGGTTTCGCCGCCAGTTAATTTGCCCCCAAACTATAAAAAAGATGATTGATATTCCAGCTAGTACAACCAGCCCCACATTTTTGGAAAGAAAGAGAACACCGAAACTGACTGCTAGTAAGAATACCTGGATAAACGCTAACATGGAGTGGTAGTTTTTTATAGGCGATACCTGCTCAATATCCCGCCATTGTTGTAGCCCCATCTTGGCATCGTCATAATCATCCAACCCGGTTGGCAGGTGAATAAATCTATCCTTTTGTGTAGTTCGGACGAATATACCTGCACGAGTTTCCTGAATACGCTCTACCTGTTCACGTCCAATTGCAATGTCCGAAATTCCTAGTTGCTTTCTTGTAATGAATTCTGGATCAAGAATTATTTGAAATGATGACCATCTGTCCTGTAGGATTTTATAGCCGCGCCGCATTCCAATCCCAAACGTCAATAACATGAAAGGCACAACAAAAAGAAGTAGTTGTAGCTCAGAGCAAGGGCAGGCCTAACCCTAGCGCCAGCGCAAATAAACAAGTGAGTACGCCTCTAATAATACTTCGATGCTTTTCTGTTTTATCCCCTGTGGCGACAAAGCATAAGTTTTTGTATTCATAAAAAACTAACAACTCCTTCTCTACATCTACAATCAAATGGGGTCAAATGTTACGGGGCTAAGAAATTTTGCTGAGGCCGAATCTTACCAGTTTTTCTATTTCCGGCAAGAAAAAAACAGGTGTCAGGTTTCGGGTTTCAGGTATACGTATTTTTATCCCTTCTTCGCTTTTACCGCTAACTTTGCCATCATTTTCTCTACCCGCCACTTCACAATCTGGCGAACCAAATCATAAGGAATTGACTGCTCCAACGGAAATCTGACCGTAGCTTTCCCGTCTCGATACATCGGTAGCTTTTCGTTGAATTTCTCATCTCCTGATGGCACAGGAGAGATGCCGATATGATTTTTATAGGCGGCAAAACTAAGCAAGTTTCCTTTCAGAACAAAGGTTAGTAGCTGGTACCTGATGGCTTCCTCCATCAGGCGCTGCTGGCGCTAAATCTTCGCCTTCCCAACCGACCCAAATAAAGCCGTTACGCCATCAATCGCTCGACAATCCGCACACTCGCCTGACCGTCACCATACGGGTTCACGGCTTGCGAAATTTTTTGATATGCCGCTGCATTCGTTAATAAAATCGTAGCTTCCTGCGTGATCGTTTCGGTATTTGTCCCGACTAATTTGACAGTTCCGGCGGTGACGCCTTCGGGGCGTTCGGTGACTTCGCGCAAGACGAGGACGGGCTTGCCGAGTCCCGGCGCTTCTTCCTGAATTCCGCCGGAATCGGTGATGACGAAAAATGATTGCTTCATTAGATGGACGAGTGGCAGATATTCCAGCGGCTCCAGCAATGTGATGTTCTGAATATTGCCGAGCGCAGTGCGAACGATGGATTGGACCTTCGGATTCAGGTGGACAGGATAGACAATCTGTACATCTTCAAAGCGTTCGGCGAGCGTGTGCAGAGCTGCACAAATGTTGTGCAGTGGCGCTCCGTGATTTTCGCGCCGGTGCGCCGTCACCAGAATAATATTCTTATCACGCGGAATTGCCGAGAGCGGCGAAGAATCCCAATCATAAGGCTTTTCGGCAACCTGTAATAAAGTATCAATCACGGTATTTCCAGTGACCATAATTTGTGATTCGTTGATGCCTTCGCAGACCAAGTTTTGTTTTGAAACTGCTGTGGGAGCGAAATGTAAATCGCTGATACTCGTGGCAATTTTTCGGTTAATCTCTTCAGGAAATGGCTGATATTTATCAAACGAACGCAGCCCCGCTTCGACATGTCCAACTTTTATTTGGTGATAAAACGCCGCCAACGCTCCGACCATCGCCGTCGTCGTATCGCCCTGCACCAGCACCCAATCAGGTTTTTCTTGTTGCAGTACCTCGTCCAACTTCGTTAATGCCCGCGCCGTGATTTCAGCCAGCGATTGATTGGGCTGCATGATGCTGAGATCGTAGTCAGGTGTTATCTCAAAAAGTTCCAGCACTTGATCCAGCATTTCGCGGTGCTGTGCGGTGACACAGACTACGGAGGTGATTTGAGCGGGGAATTTATTCAGCTCAGCGAGGACGGGAGCCATCTTGATCGCTTCGGGGCGGGTACCAAAAACTGATAAAATTTTCATAGAGTCACTTGCAACCTTCGTGGCGAAGGCTTAAACTTTCCAGCCTGTGCCGGGGTGGCGGAACTGGTAGACGCAACGGACTTAAAATCCGTTGGAGCTTGTCTCCGTGCGGGTTCGATTCCCGCCCTCGGCACCAACATTTAGAACAGATTTCGGACATCTATCGGGTGTCCGTTTTCTTTTTAGAAGTTGCGAATTCTAACAGAAGTACGAGTTAGAAGCTGTTTAAAAACTCCAACGTGCCGCAGCGCGGCAGCAAGATGGTAGCCAGGTGTGAAACGTCTGGAACAGCAAACCGAATCTCCCGCGCCCTGAACGGGCGCGAAGAACCCTGGCGTCCCTTCAGGACG
>JAYVRW010000010.1:0-9074 GCA_043775925.1 Blastocatellia bacterium | reverse complement strand
AAAAAACGGAAGCCACGACCAGTGATTGTGCAGGCTCCATTGCTTTCGCTCCGCTGGTATTTGCGGACGCAGGGCGAAGACGGCAAAGCGAAAGACCTTCATCCCGACCACGTTTTTAAGCTCGGAGACAAAGCGCAGCTCGTCGTTGAGACCAATCAGAATGGATATTTGTACATCATTCAGGAAGACGATCTTTCGATGGTTTTCCCGTTACCGTCATTCAATAACGGCAAGAATGACGTGAAGAAAAATCAGTCCATTGTGATTCCATCAAATTGTCCGGCGAAGAACACAGATAAATTTGGCAACTGTTATTTTGATATTACGGATTCCGGTTCGGCGTTGACGCTGATTTTCAGCCGCGATGAAATCAAAGGATTGCCGAGCGAAATTGATCCGTCCAAAGGAGTCGTGCCGATTTCGAGCGAAGATCTGAAAAAATTACGTGGCGACATCAAACAAGATTATCGTCGCAAAGACATCAAAGGAACCGATGTCGTGCAATTCTGGAATAATAATCCGAACGAAAACGAAGACCTCATAATTGACACGAAAATCAAATATGAAAAACCAAAGGAGCAATAAGATGAGTTCTTTTATTAATAATTGTAAGCCGCGTGTAATCGTAGCGGTCAGTCTGATTTTCGCGCTGACTTCGATTCTGGGAATGGCGCAAAAGAAAGTCAGTGCCGCGAAAAAACAAGAAGCCCGCGAACGTGCGATGGTCATCAAAAATTACAAAGAAAAAGCTGTCGACGGGCTGGTCGTGAAATTGCTGGATCGTAAAGGCAATGCCGTTGATCCGGCGGCGAGCTTCAAAAGTGGCGACGAATTAAAGATCAGTTTGATTAGTAATTTTGGTGGTTATGTTTATTTCGTCAACGTGACTCCGGGCGGAAAAACCAAAGTGTTCTGGCAAACACGTGTTGATGCAGACGAAGAATACACGTTACCAAAAGGGAAAGATGTAATCGCTTTTGATAACGAAAAAGGGACTGAAATTTTCAAAGTAATTTTGTCTCCCTCGAAGATTGACGAGTACGAAACCGCGTTGATGAACAGTGGCGGAGAACTCGGAAAAACTGCCGAAAGCGTCGCAGCAGAGTTAGGCGGCAAGCCGAAAACTGATTCCAAAGCCAGCAAAGATAAAGGCAAAGACAAAAGCGGAAAAGCTGCGCCGGGTGAAGCGGTCGGCATCGTGCAACCAGCCGAATCGGGCGCGCGCTGTCGCGGTCTGGGCTTTGATGCCAGCCCCGGCATGCGTTGTCGTGGGCTGAGCTTTGCGGCGACTCCTGAAGACAAAGAAAAAGGCACGGTCGTAGCCATCACCGACAAGCAAGGCAAAATGAAATCCGGCGATGTCGCCGTTTTCGAGCTACGCTTGAAGCATATTTGAAAAATAGCTCAGCGTACCGCCTTTAGGCGGAGTCTTATGCCTTAAAGATTTCCGCCTAAAGGCGGTACTCTGAACGTCAGCCCCACAATCAAAGGTCTGGTTATGCTCAACAGCACGTTATTCTCTCAGACTAAAGTCGTGGTTGCCTTCCTCGCAATCCTTATCGGCGCAGCACAGGCTCAGACGCCAGCGCCTGCAAATCCTGCGCCTGCCGAAACTCCACGCAAAAATGTAGTCTCGCCGGAAGCGCGTGAGCAGGTGCGAAAAGTTATTCCGGCTATCGGCTTGGTGATGGTGCGGAACGGCTTTGATAGCGAGCCAAAGCCGCGTCCACGTGGCTCCGGCGTGATTGTTCATAAAGATGGGCTGGTGATTACGAATTTTCATGTCGTAGCGCGAGACCGCTCAACGAAACTTTATGATGAAATTTATTTGAGCTTGCCGCCTAATGCTTCGGCAGACGCTTCGGCTTCACCGCGCTTATTGAAATTAGTTTCTGTCCTGACGAATCCTGACCGTGATTTGGCGTTATTGAAAATCGCTCCTGACGCGAATGCGAAGCCAGATGCTCCGCCTCCGGCCTTCAATTTTGTAGAGCTAGGCGAATCCAATAAACTCGAATTGCTCGACGATTTATTTATCATTGGGTTTCCCGAAAAAGGCGGTACGACGGTCACTGTGAATTACGGCGTCGTCGAAGGCAAAGACTCGCTGGATGATTGGATCAAAACCGATGCGAGGATCATTCACGGCAATAGCGGCGGGGCGGCGGTGAATCTCGCCGGAAAATTAATTGGTATTCCAACCCGTGTCGTCAATGACAGCGACGGCGCGAAAACCTACGGCTCCGTAGGCTATTTACGTCCTGCGCATTTGGTCGCAGCGATGATTGCCCGCTACCGCGAAATGGAAGCGAAAGCCGCTGCCGATAAGGAAAACGAAAAGAAAAATCCTCCTGTGGCTACAAATCCGAATCCCGTGAATCCGCAAAATTCTAATGTCGCCACGAAGGTGAGTAATCTGGTGACGATTCGCGGTTCCGTCAAATCAAAGGATGGAAAGCCATTGGCAGGTGTCAGAGTCGGATTGTTACACGTCGGACAGGAAGTCGCTCCATCCAGCTTGATTACGTGGGGTGGAACGAATGCGGAGGGACAATTCGTACTGGAAAAACCTGTGCAGCCGGGAAGGTACAATTTACGCGCGAAGGTTGTCGGGTACGAATTGTACGATCTTGATCTGACGGTGACAGCGGATGGCGCAGCGTTGGTGATTGAATTAAAAGGTTCGCAGGAGTAATGTTCAGAGCCTAAATTAAACCAATCACACTGAAGCGTGAACTCTGAGCACCTGTTGTATGATGAACAAAATTTCCTTGCTATTATTGCTCCAACTGTTCTTTATCACTTCCATCGCGCAGGCGAATGAACCGGAATTGACGCCGCTGATTTCCAGGCGCGGAAATTCCATCACAGTCGAATATCGCTCTGGCAAACAGAGGGTCGGACTCGCGCCTGATGTTGCTCCCGCCGGTGTTGAATTGCGCCTACCCGACGAAGATTTCAAGCCGCTACAATTTCAGCAAAAATCGAAACAGGGCAAAACTATAATTCTGAGTTCTGCCAGGTATGGCGATTTGAATTTTCGCTTGATTCTTACGCAACTCTCTCCGCATTTGATTCAGCGTACATTGGAAGTTTCTGCGACAAAAGCCAGTAAATTCGCTACAAAATTTGCTTTCTTTCCGGCGCAGGAAGGTGACTACGCTTCGTTCTCACAAGTCGAAAAAGAAAAAATTCTTTACAACACATACGGCGGTAGTCCTGAGTATAAAGAAACCAAAGGGCAGACTTTTCCAGTGGCGATGATCCGCAATAATGATCGCGTCTACGGCGTGGTTGGTGACTCGCCGGGACAGTGGGAAAACCGCTGTTTAATTTTGATTGATCCGACAGGCAGGCAATTAGCGGTGATGAATGGCGACGGGCGTGCCCCTTACGAATTGAAAATTAAGTACGATGATCCGGGCGCATACACGTACCAAATGGACGGATGGCAGTCATTAGCCGCTGGCGAAACGCGCAAATATACAACGTGGGTTTTTGCCGAACGCGCCACGACTCATTATCAATCACAACTTGCCGCGCATCTTGCTTTGGCAAATGGCAAAGGCTGGAACAGCTCTGCGCTTGAAGCGATGATGCGCAACACTTCGTACTTGCTGATGCGCCGCAATTTGATGCGCAATGAGAGTAAATACATTTTTATTTCGGGCATTGGCTATGGTTGGAAGCAGTGGGTGTCAGATTCTTTTTACGCTTCGATTGTCGTGGACGATCCTGAAAAACTGGCGGAGTCTTATCGCGGAATTTTCGAGAAGCGCATCGGCTACGAAGACAACGCGCAGTACTATTTAATTTGGTCGGCACTGGCAAAACGCGCAGGCGGCAAGCTGAATGATGAACTGGTGAAAAAGTCCTACGAATTCCTGCGCAAGCATGAACAGAATGGTATTTATTATCCGCCTGCGGTTCCGAATGCTGATCCGCCGACGGGCTTCAAAACGTATATGGACAAACTGCCCTACGACAATGATGACGCGCCCGCGAGCAATCAGGGCTTTCATTGTGGCGCATTGATGGCAGCCAAAGAATTGGATTTGGGTACAACTGACGAAGACATCGAACGTGCGATTGCAGGCTATCGCAGCATGTACAACAATAAGCTCAAATTCATGCCGACCAGCTTAAAGAAGCAGGAAATTTTGGGACAGGATACATTGTATGGCGAGGCGCTGACCTTTGCAGTTTTCGGGCGAAAATTATTAACCGATGAACAGGTGCAGGGGCATCTGCGGACGACGCTGAAGGTGATGTCGCCATACGGCATGCGCGTGATTTCAAAGGCTGATGGAAGTTTGCTTGAAGGTCACGACGGACATTATGTCTGGGGCGGTTCGTGGTTTTTGTGTGACGCGGCAAATTACCTTGTAGCCGAACTGCATGGCATCCCGCAAGCCGAAATTAACCAACACCTGGTTGATCGCATCATGCTTGAATTGCAAACGGTTCCGGCTTTCAATGAGTGTATTAATACAGTAACAGGTAAACCTTACGGACATATTTTGTATTCGTGGAATTCCAGCTATTGGTGGATGCGCAATGAATTCCGTAAACGCTTGAAGCAAACCGGAATTGATCCGGTTGCCGAGGCGGTTGATCGAAAATTGAATGTTGCACGTGACAGTAAAAATGGCCTGCGGATTATTAACGAGAGTAATTCCAGATAAAATGTTTCACCCTCGCCGCGATTTGGATTATGCTGATGCAGTATGGCGGAAATAAAATTAATCATTACCAGTCAGGGACAAAGCACACGCGATTTACTCATCAGCGCGACGGCTTCCATTGGACGTGCGACCGACAATGCAATTTGTGTCAATGATCCGAGCGTCGCGCGTTATCACGCGATGCTCGAACAACGCGGCGAAGCTTACTGGCTCAGCGATTTAGGCAGTGCGAACGGCACTCACATTAATGGTCGGCAGGTGCACATTGAAAGTCAGTTGAAAAACGGCGATGTCATTTCGCTGGGAGCGGCAACAAAAATCAGAGTTTTGTCGAATCAATCCGAAGCTGTGAAGCCCGCGCCACCACCCGCCAATGCACCAGCTCCGATTCAGGAAGTCGCCGCACCGCCTCCTGTGAATACTGCTTCGGTCTCCGCGTCTGCACCTCCATCGTCTGGAATTTCTGCCCTCCATTTAATCGCCGCAGGCTTTTCAGTTTTTGTCGTAGTCGGCGCTGTGGCTGCATTTTTGATTCTGCGCAAAGGTTCGAGCAATGATGATTTGCGGCAGGTTTCGGGCTATAGCACGCCGCTGGTGAGTACGACTCCAGTTGCGGCTTCGAGCAAAGAAATTACTTCGACAGTGAAAGAAACGCCACCTCCAACGCAATCAAATACGAAAACTGTCAGCCTCGCCAGTGATGGTACAGAGCAATTAACACGCTTATTGGCGACTTCGATTACCGGCAAAAGCACGTATGTTTTTAATCCGCAAATGACCGCGAAGATTGCGGCGCGGACGCGGGATTATCAGGTTGATGTCTCACATGAAGCGATGGCATACCGTTTAGAAATCGAACGCGCTTTCAGCAATGCCAAAGGCATGAAGCCGCTGATGGGCTACGTGATGGCGATGAGCCAGAGCAAATTCGGACGCAGTAATGCAGGCGGCGTCGGCATCTGGCAAGTGCCTCCGGGAATTGCCAAAGATTATTTGCAGCCGGGCGAAGACCTGTCTGCATTGGCGCAACCAAAACGTTCTGCCGAGGTTGCCGCCGCGTATTTGAACGAAATTCTCACGAAATTCGAGAGTCAGGATTTTATTTACGCCATCGCCTGTTATGGCTTACCCGCGAGCAGCGTGGGAGAACTGCGGCAAAAAATTCAAGCCGTTGATCCGACGGAACGACGCGATTTTTGGAAAATGGTGGAGAAGGGAATCATCCCACCAGATGGAGCGGAAAGAGTCATCCGGTTTTTTGCGGCAGGAATTGTCGGGGAAAACCCGGCAGTTTTCGGTTTATCGTCGAAGCCATTTTCAGAATTATCATGAACGATGTCACTCTTATAATTTGGTCGAATGGTCAGACTTCGGCAGTTCCACTGCACGGCTCACGGGTGATTATTGGGCGTGGCGAAGCTGCCGATATTCGTTTGGATGATAGCGGTTTGTCGCGTCTGCACGCGAGCATCAATAGTGACGGGCAAAGAGCATGGGTGATGGATGAAGGTTCGACGAATGGAACGTTTGTCAACGGCAAACGTGCGAGTGCGCAGGGGATTGCTTTGCAGGACGGCGATCAAATTACGATTGGCGATACGACAAAAATTAAATTCAATGTTGAGCGAATGACTGCTCCGGTAGCTGCTTCAGCTACCGGAGCAACTCCGGCAACAACTTCCTCGTCTTCCGGCTTGTCCCCGATAGCATTAGTTGCAGCGGCTTCGGCAGTCATCATTATTTTGACGGCGGTCACGGCCTTTGCCCTGTATTGGCGGGGCGAAAAGCCCAAACCTGTGGTTGTAGAAAATACTTATAATCCTCCGGTTGAAATCGCTACTCCGCTATCAACTGTAATACCAACTGCTTCGATGAGCGCTGAACCCACTCAGCAAAAATCAACGCCGGCATTTGAAGAAATTAAGATTGATGAGACGGCAGATTCTTCGATTACGCCGACAGCGTTGACGACGGTCAAAGCTTCAGAGATCAAAAACACTACGATCAACATTGGCTCGACGAAGCTTTACAAACAGATGAACGAGCAGGAACAGGTTTATTTTATCTACACCAAAGCCAAGGAAGTCGCCTTAATTGTGGGCAATCGTCCGGCGGAATTTCCTGATGAAGCAATAGAAATTATTAAATTCTGGGTGGATGGCTACACGCGGCGCATTGGCAATGGCAGCAATCGTTTGTGGGCAGAGGATTTGAATTTTATGTTTCATCGGGCGCGGACAACATTTGTCCCGCAGATTATTCGTGCCTTCAAAGCGAATAACGCACCGCCTGCGGTTGGAGTTTATTTGCCAGTGATCGAAACCGAGTATCGCAATATTACGACCGAAAATTTTGCGGGAGCGGCGGGATTATTTCAGTTCATCGGCCCGACCGCTTCAGGCTATGGTGTGCATCCTTCAGAGCGTACCAACATTGATAAAATGGCTCCGGCGGCAGCTCGGTATATCAATGACCGCTTGGCGGAATTTGGTGCTGACGCGATTGGCGTCGGGCTTTCCATTGCCGGGTATAATCGCAGCCCTGATTCCGTCCGGCGCGATTTGCACGATGTGATTGACAGCAAAAACAAAGACCGTGATTTCTGGATTCTGGTCAAAAATAAATCCAAACTTGATCAATGGTTTCAGAAGGAAAATATTAACTATGTGCCGCGCTTTTTTGCTGCTGCGATCATTGGAGAAAATCCCTGGAATTTTGGATTGAAGATGCGACAGCTAACTTCGTATACAGAGCCTCCGAAGGAAAACGAAAATTAGTCAATTCAATTATGCCTTCTCAATTGGACTTATTTTATCTGGATGAAAACGGGCGCGAACAGCAGGTTCCGGTCGCCGCAAACCAGTTTTCGATTGGACGCGCTGAGGGCAATGATTTAATCATCAATGATGCCGGGATTTCGCGGCGACATACGCTGCTGACTTTTTTTAGTGGCGTCGTACAGGTTACGGATTACGGTTCTGCGAATGGAACTTTTGTGAACGGTCAGCCAGTGCAGAGTAGCGCGGTACTCAAGCACGGAGACGTTTTGGCTTTGGGACCAAACTGTAAAATCAGGATTAGCTTGAGCGATCCGGTGATGGCTGTAGCAGCGAATTCTGCGGTCGCTGCTCCGCCAGCGTCACTGCCGCTTCCAGCCCATAATCCAGTCAATTTATTACTGCCAAAAATTTCGCCCATGCTAATGGCAGGACTGGCGACAGGGGTGATTTTATTGATTGCGGTAGTTTCCATTGCGGTTGTAGCTCTTAAGAAAAAGCCACAGCCGCAGCCCGCCGTTGATCTGAATTCTCAAGTGAATCTGGTGTTATCGAACCCCATAACCTCTGATTCTGCTAAACCTGATAATGCGTCCAGCACTGTGGCTGTGATGCCATCCAGCGGTGGCGACCCTCTCGAAAAAGCTGCCATTCAAGTCATCCGTAAAATCAGCAGCGATCAAAGCTATCCGTTTACTCCCGCGATGCTGGCGGAAATCAGGCGTCGCGTCGAGCAGCTTCCCAGCGGCAGTATTGCCAATGCTATGCGTACGATTGAATCGCAGGGCGGAGACATTGCGGTCAGCGTTCGCAGTCAGGGTATTAAGCCGGAAATGGTGTACTACATTGGGCTGGCGGAAACAAACGGCGGGCAAAACGGAAATGTTCTGGCGGCGGCGCGCAATGCCGTTCCTGAGATAAATTTCTTGCGTGCGCATTTTGGGACGAACTTTGCGGATCAGACTTTACTGACGATTGCCGCGATGAAAGTTCCGGGCGGCAGTAAGAAATCGCATCCCTTGCTGGGTTGTATGCGCAGCAAAGTGAGCAATCCACAAAGCGAACGCAACGTCTGGTTCCTACATGACAAAGGCTGCCTGAGCGATGGCGCCTTTGATTTTGTCGTCAGAGTCCTGGCTTGCGGCATCGTCGCGGAAATGCCACATAAGTAATGCCAGGGGGAAGCAAATCTTCCAATTAAGAATTAGGATTATCTCAGCGCTGCCTACCTGATTATCGGGAGGTATGATTACTTACCGACTTAGGTACAATTTCTTTCACCTCCTTGAGTTAGCTACAGAATTGCTTGAAGAAGTTGTTGTGCGGAGAGCCTTTCTTGTGGTACTTAGTACTCTTTAGGAAGGGATTTGAGACAAGTTATGGATGGGATAAAAACACGACAAGTTGATGTTTTATTGGTAGATGACGACAAAACCGGATTGATGATCCTTACCCGAAGTCTGGAGCGCGCTAATTTTAGCGTGGCTGCTGTTGAAAGCGCCAATCAGGCTCTGGAACTTTTGACCTGCGAAGTAAAACCCGAAGTCATTATCGCCGACATCAGCATGCCTGAAATGGACGGCTACGAATTCTATCGGCAGGTGCGAGCGAA
>JAYVRW010000009.1:0-9097 GCA_043775925.1 Blastocatellia bacterium | reverse complement strand
GTTGCAGCGTCCAGGAAACCTGTCTTCCCATCAGGATTCACAAGGATAATAAACGATTATTTATCCAGACGAATCGTGGCGAAAACACTGATTTGACGCGGCTGGTGTTGTTTGACCCTGAAACCGGAAAAGAAGAGGTTGTCAGCTCCGACCCGCTGAATCGCGTAGATTATAAAGGCGCGTTTTTCTCAGAAATCTCTCAGGATTTGTTGGGGACAATTTACGAAGGAGACCGCACCAGAATTTATTTTAATGACAAAGTTTTTGAAGCCGATTTCAAGATTTTGAAGCGCGAATTAGCTGGACAGGAAATCTCAATTCTTTCCGCTTCTAAAAATGAAAGAATCTGGTTGGTGAATGCCTACAGCGACACCGAACCCGGCGAAGTTTTTATGTTTGACCGGAATTTGAAAACGATCAAATCACTGTATCGGAGCCACGCAAAATTGAATCGGCAGCAACTTGTGAGTACGCAATCTTTTCGGTACAAAACTTCGGACGGCTTAGAGGTTTCGGCGTACCTGACGGTTCCTAAAAATGTCGCTGCCAAAAATCTTCCGTTAGTAGTTTTGCCGCACAACCGGGTCTGGACACGGGTTTCGTGGGGCTACGATGCGACGGCTCAATTTCTGGCGAATCGCGGCTATGTGGTGTTGCAACCCAACATTCGATCTTCGTCAGGATTTGGCAAGAAATATTTCAATGCCGGAAATCAGCAATGGGGCGAAAAAATCCAATCTGATTTGAGCGATGGCGTGAAATTCTTAGTGGCTTCTGGCATCGTTGATGCGAAGCGGGTCGGGATTATGGGCAGTACCTTTGGCGGTTATTCGGCGCTGGCCGGAGTGGCATTTTCGCCCGAAGTTTATGCCGCCGGAATTTCGATTTCGGGACCGGTGAATCTGGTCAGTTATGTGGATTCTTTACCATCGAACTGGCTTTCCGGGCGCAGTCTTTACGCGGTGCGAGTCGGCGAGACAACTTCAGAAGCGGGCAAAAATCTATTGGCGAAACAATCGCCCGCTAATTCCGTCGCCAACATTAAAGCTCCATTGATGATTGTGCAGGGAGCCAATGATCGGCGTGTCAATAAGCAGGAAACGGATGTCTTTGTTGAGGCGTTGACCGAGCTGAAAATTCCTGTGCAGTATTTGTTTGCGGCAGATGAAGGTCACGGCATTAATAATGCCAAAAATCAGGTAGCAGTGATGGCGGCTGCCGAGCAGTTTCTGGCGAAGTATTTGAATGGAAAAGCGCAAACTGAAATTCGTCCTGAAATCGCTGCACGGCTGCAAGGTTTGACGGATTTTTACAGCAAAACCATTGCTTCATCTGTCGAAAATCAAGTGGCTCTCAGCGCAAAACCAGAGGGCGTTGAGGTCGAAGCAAAAACGCCAGAAGTTGTCGCTACTGCCGAAGAGGTCAAGGTCGAGATTGTGCAGGTCGTGAAACCTCTTGAGCCGAAACCTGAAATAAATGAAGAAATCGCCAAAGCTGAGCCAGTAACGGCAGTGGCTCCAGCTCCAATCGTCAACAAATCTGAACCTGTGGGCATTCGCGTCGTCACTCGAAAAGCCGGACTCTCCACAGGGATGAATCAATACAACGCCAAAATTGAGATGGGGCAACAAGTCATTCCGGTGACGATTCAAACGGAAATCCGTGAGAGGAATGATCAATGGGTGGTGAGTGAAGTGATGGAAACTCCGCAGGGAAATATTATTGAAACGACGACGCTTGATAAGAAAAATTTGAACGTCCTCACTCGCTCAATGAAGCAGGGAGCCTACGAGTTTGACTTGAGCTTTAAAGAGCAAAAGGCGACGGGAACTCAAAAAATAAATGATAATTATTCCACGATCAACGGAGTGACTGAAGGTGAGATTTTTGCTGATGGGGCGGGGATGCAAGCAGTCATTGCTTCCTTGCCGCTGACGGAAGGCTATACCAAATTATTTCGTAATTTTGATGAAGATGGTCAGAAATCTATTTTGAAAAAACTGAGTGTCGTGGGGTCTGAATCAATCACGATTGGACTGGGGGAGTTTAAGACTTTTCGCGTGTCAATCACTGGGGAAGCCGGAGAAGAAATGGTTCTATGGGTTGATAAGGAATCACGAAAAGTTGTGAAATACACCAAAATCCTGGCAAAAATGGGGGGCGCGAAACTGACGGGAGAATTGGCGAGATAAAACAGTTTCGAGAAATTAGTTTCGCGTCTCTGGTTTCGAGTTTCGGTTTTTTCCAGTTTTACCAAATTCCCTCTGGCGGAAATCCTCGAAACCCGAAACTCAAAACCCGAAACTGAATTCTCAAAACTTTCAGTCAGAAAGACTCTATGTTAAAGTTACCTTTGGCATAGAGTCTTTCTGACTGAAAGTTTTGAGAATTTATGGGAATACCGATTTTACAGGCTGCCAGGATTGGCGCCTACATCTTCAAACAAAAAATCAAGGGGACGAAGCGTTATCCATTAGTATTGATGCTGGAGCCATTATTCCGGTGCAATCTGGCTTGCCCTGGCTGTGGAAAGATTCAATACCCCGGAGACATTCTCAAGAAAAATATGTCGCCGGAGGACGCCTTCAAAGCGATGGAAGAATGTGGCGCTCCGGTCGTCAGCATCGCCGGCGGCGAGCCTTTGATGCACCCTGAAATTGAAGCCATCGTTAAAGGGATGATCGCTCGCAAGAAATTTGTCGTGTTTTGCACGAATGCGATTTTACTGGAAAAAAACCTGCATAAATTTACGCCGTCGCCGTACCTGACGTTCAGCATCCATCTCGACGGAATGCGTGAACAGCACGATCACGCCGTAGATCGTCAAGGGATTTTTGACGTTGCCGTCAACGCCATCAAAGCAGTCAAGGCGAAAGGTTTTCGCGTGAATACAAATACGACAGTGTTTGACGGAGAGAAGCCGGAAAACCTGCACGAATTGTTTGATTTTCTGGCGGATGCCGGAGTTGACGGGATGACAATTTCGCCGGGATACAGTTATGCCTGGGCGCCCGATCAGGAACATTTTCTGAAACGCGAACAATCGAATAATTTATTTAAAGAAGCGCTGGCTCCGATGAGTACCAAACGTGGAGCGCGTTGGAAGTTTACCAATTCACCATTTTTCCTGAAGTTTTTGAAAGGCGAAATTGATTACGATTGCACTCCGTGGGGAAATCCGAATTACAACGTCTTCGGTTGGCAGAAACCTTGTTATTTGCTGAATGAAGGCTACGCCGAGACTTTTTCAGAATTGCTGGAAACGACCAAATGGGAAAATTACGGACACAAGAGTGGCAATCCGAAATGTAAAGATTGCATGGTGCATTGTGGTTTTGAGCCGACGGCAGTCATTGACGCCACGAAAAATCTTAAAAATATGCTGGTTTCGATCAAGGGATTGAATTAGAAGTTCGCAGTTCGCAGTAAAAACAGTTCGCAGTCTTGCCCTGAACTGTCTTTACTGCGAACCGCGAACTAAAAACTGCGAACTTTTTTTATTCCATCACTTTCCGAACTTCCTTCCATTTTCCACGAGTAAAATCGGGAATTTTTACTGGCGCGCTGCCTTGCGCCACGGATAGTTCGCTGATGGGGCCGGTGGCGCTCCACGCCGCTGCATCATAAACATCCATATCTGGCGTTAAGCCCTGCTTGAGGCACTGCGCGATTCGATACACCATAATGTAATCCATCCCGCCGTGACCACCATTTTTCTCGGCTAATTCTCCAAATGATTTCCAAAGGGCGTGATCGTATTTTTCCTTATATTTTTCGATTCCGACGTAGCGCTCTTCTTTTTGATCGCCCTCGATATAAATCCGCGACGGGTAATCCCTGAAAATTCCGCGTGTGCCTTGAATTAAATTGATGCGGTCATACGGGCGCGGCGTCGTGATGTTGTGTTGCAGCATGATCGTGCGTCCTTTGGCAGTTTTGATGAGGCTCGTATTCATATCTCCGCACAGATATTTTTCCTGCCATTTCGGGTCACCTTTGGGAACGGTTTTCTCCCGATATTCATTGAGTCCAAGCGCTGGAGAACTCATTGAGACCAAATATTGATATTGGTCGCCACGATTAATACCCAGATAATTTGAGACGGGGCCAAGGCCGTGAGTTGGATAAAAATTACCATTCTTTTTAATGTGTGGGATGCGACGCCATAATCCTTCGCTGCGATTTTCATTGATGATGAAACGTAGATCGTGATTGTAGGCGGCTTCGCCGTGCAGCAATTCGCCCAGCATTCCGGCTTTGACCATATTCAAAATCATCAGCTCGTTCGCGCCGTAGCAGCAATTTTCCATGATCATGCAATGCCGTCTGGTTTGCTCGGAAACGTTCACGAGTTCCCAGCATCCAGCCAGTGTCGGAGCCGCTGGAACTTCCGTGCCGCAATGCTTACCGTTTTTCATCGCGGCGACTGCCATCGGGACATGCCAATCCCACGGCGTAGCGATATAGATAAAATCAATGTCGTCGCGCTTGCACAAATTTTCAAAATCGCGGTCATTCTTGCCGTAAGTCGCTGGCGCTGGTTGCCCTGATTTTTCAATTTGCTTCAGAGATTTTTTAATCTGAGCCTGGTCAATATCGCAAATTGCCGTGACCTGAACGCCAGGGACGGCTGACCATTCCTTGAGCATTTCAAAACCCCGACTGCCAACACCGATGATTCCCAGGCGTACTTTTTCTCCACGCGGTTCAAACTTGACGCCAGCCATGGAAGCTCCGATGGGCGGAGGCGGTTCGAGAAAAGCGGCAATGGCAGGCGAGGTCAGACTCAGCGAGGCTCCGACCAGCGAAGCATTTTTCAATAAATCCCGCCGCGAAACTTTTGATTCACTCATAATTTTTCCTTCTGACTAGGTGGTTGACTTCGAGAAATCGAAGAGTCAGTTGACCATAAAAAATGAAGGATCGCAAATTCTGGAAATGAAGAGGCGCTTCGTTGATAACTGGAAAATATCTGAAGACTGTGCGTAATGCAGAAAATTTCAAATCTGGCTCCAGAGGAGCCGCATATTTATAGTGCCAGCATCGTTATTGCCTCCAAGCTCCAGCGGAGCGAAACAGTGGATGTCGCTCCGCTGGAGCTTGTGGCTAATGGCTGTTCGGTCGCTATAAATATCTGGCTCCGCTGGAGCCGAATAAGAAAGTAGTTATTCCTGAATTTTCTCCACCAAAAGTTGTAGGTTTCTTGACTTCATCCACCAAAAGTTGTAGATTTCGTGCCGTCAATCTAGTTTGTTCCTACAAACATATATAATAAATAATAAAAGCTTTGCTGTCCGATGATCGTTTTCAGTTTTATCTCCAATACTTTACAAGGTATTCATTAATATTTTTTGCTATTGTTGATTAAATTGAATCCACCAATAAATGGGCAAGGTTGCTGGTTTCACTCTATTAACAGCAATCATCCACCAATAACCAAGGTACAAGTGCAAATTTTTTCGGAGGAATTCCAAATGCATAGAAGTATTCAAACTTCTACCCCACATTCGAGCACTTTCGCGCGACTCGGTCGTCTTTTGACACCGTTAGTAGCGGGGACAGTTGCGCTAATGTTCATGCTCTTGCTTCAACCTGCGGCATTCGCTCAGGTCTCATCAAGCGGCACCATACGCGGAGTCGTAAAAGATCAATCTGGCGCAGTCGTTCCCGGTGCGGACGTGGCGGCCAAATCTGATCGCACCGGCTTAGAGCGTAAAGGCAAATCAAATAGTGACGGCAGCTTTAGCTTCCCCGCTCTTGATCCCGGAACTTACACCATTACGGTGACAGCCGGAAACTTTAAGAAGAGTATCCAAACCGGAGTTACTCTCAGCCCCAGCGAAACCAAAGCGGTAGATATTGCTTTGCAGGCTGGTGGCGCCAATGAAACCGTCAACATTGTTGGCAGCGCGATTGAAGAAATCAAAACCGAAACCGGTGAACGATCCAACACAATCAAAGCTTCACAAATTGAAAATCTTTCAATTATCGGTCGTAGTAGTCTTGAACTTCTGCGCGTCCTTCCCGGCGTTGTCGCTCCTGACCAGGCCGGAGCTGTTACCAGTTTTGGAAATGCTGCGGATTACGCAGTCAACGGACAGCGCGGCAATAATAATAACGTTTCCGTAGACGGTTCACGTGTGATTGACATTGGTTGTAACTGTGGCTCTATCGTTTCAATGAACAACGATATGGTGCAGGAAGTTACGGTTCAGTCCAGTAACTTCGCGGCAGAACACGGCAACAGCGGTGTTCAGATCAGTGCTGTCACCAAAGGCGGCGGACGTGATTTCCACGGTTCAGTTTACAACTACACTCGCCATGATGCGTTAGCGGCAAATGATCGTTTCCGCAATTACCTTAAAAGCGCTGATCCGAAGTCGTTAGCTGGCGCTCAACCAGTCGGTCGTTTCTACTATACAGGTGGAAATATCGGTGGACCTGTCTACTTGCCCAAAAAAGTTTTTGGACCACTAGGTGGATTCAACGAAAGCAAGGATAAATTATTTTTCTGGGTTGGTTACGAAGACCAGAAACAGAGTTTTGGCGCTGATCCAAAAACCGCCGTTGTTCCTACCCTGAAACAGCGCACTGGTGATTTCAGTGAAGTCATTGGTAAGAGCATTTTGAATCAGGCTGGTGAAATCAGGATTCCAGGCAATTTTGCTGGTACAGGAACGGCGATTCCCAATGGTAATTTAAAACCTTATATCCATCCGTATGGACAGGCGCTAATTAATCTTTATCCTGCTCCAAATTTTAACGATCCAACTGGGCGTTATAATTATGTCGCTAACCCAACACAATTCTTGAACCGCAAAGACCTTAAAATGCGTTTCGATTATAAGCTCAACGAGAAATCGAACATGTACGTTCGTTTGACTCATGAGACAGAGTTGCAGGATGGCGCGTATGGTATCTGGTGGGGACCGTCAAGCTATGAATTGCCGACCCACAATCAAAGTGCCAACCTTGGTCGTTCAGTGGCAGTTGGTATCACCAGTGTGCTGAATCCGACCATGACGAATGAAGTCGTGATCAGTGGTAGCAAGCTCAAGCTTGATAATAACTACGCTGATGCGAGCAAGGTCAAATTAAGTACTTTAGGTTTACAAAATCTTAAACTTCCCTTTGATAAGCAATTCGGTCGGCAGAGCGATAACGCTCCGCTTTCATTAATCAGTTGGGCGATGGGTTCACTCTGGTCACCTGGTACGAATCCGATCTTTGCCTACAACGACAGCTTTTCAGTGACTGACAACTTAACCAAAATTGTTGGTAGTCATTCTTTGAAATTCGGCGCTGTCGTCGAACAAGGCAACAAGAAGCAGAACTTTCAGGATACCTCTGAAGGTCAGATTGAATTCAATCAGTGGAATAGCAACGGTACGAACAATGACTTTGGAAATTTACTGGTTGGCCAACTCGGAAGTATTGGTCACAGTGTAAAAATCCGTCCAGGTAACTATCGTTTCTACAACTATGAAGGCTATGCGCAGGATTCATGGAAGATTCGCTCCAACCTTACTTTCGAGTATGGGATGCGCGCAAGCCACATGACCATCAACAAAGAACGCAAAGGATTTGATGTTTTATTCGATCCTAAAGCCTACAAACTTGGCGCTGGATATTACATCAACGGTGATCCCTTCAGCCCGAACGGTATCGTCGCAGCTTCTCGTGGACAAATTCCAAAAGGAGCCGTAGCGCCGCCCCCAGTTGAATGGGCGCCGCGCCTTAACCTCGCTTGGGACGTTAAAGGCAATGGTAGCCTGGTCGTTCGTGGCGGAGCCGGAATCTTCTACAACCGTGTACAAGGTAACGCTCAATACGATGCAACCCTTCGTTCAGCCACAAACGGAAATATCGGTACCAGTTTTGGTTCAGGCACTACGATTCAAGGGTCAGGTACGTCAGCCGATGGCAAGACTTTTGACCAGATTGGTGGATTGACCTTCGACAATTTGTCGTTGCCAAATCCTCTGAAACTGGCAAGTGGTGGCGGTGATATTCTTTCACCGAACCCTGATTCCAAGAAATTCCCAACCACGTACTCGATGAGTTTGAGTGTCGCCAAACGACTCCCATTCCAGACAGTACTTGAAGTGGCTTACGTTAGTACGCTGGCTCGTCATCTTGGTAATCGTCGCAGCATCAACTATGTTCCACTTGGAGCTTTGTTGAAGGGGACGGTTCCTGGCGATCCTGGTAGTACTACTACTTTTTTAGACACGACGAAATGTAATCCATTGGTTGCAGGTAGTTGTAATCCTACTGTCACGACAGGTGTCAAGGCTGATTTAACTAACATTCTTGTCCGTGAATCACTTGATGGCGGAGCTATTAACAAATTCAGAACCTATCCTGATTTAAGCAATCTCCGTTATCAGGAATATACTGGAACCTCCAACTATCATTCGCTTCAGGCGACCCTGAGCCGTCAATTAGGCAAGAGCCTCCAGTTCTATGCAACATATACTTTCTCGAAAGTATTAGGAACCCTGGCTGGTGATGGTAGCGACGTTGATCCGTTGGATGCTCGTGGTCGTACCTACGGTGTGTTGGATTATGATCGAACTCACGTCTTTAACCTCTCCTACAACTACAATATTCCTGAGCTGGCACGTGGCGGCTTAAAGAATAAGTTTACGGGTGGGTTACTCAATGGTTGGCAATTGTCAGGTATCACCACATTAAGTAGTGGTACTCCAATTCGTTTGCGCTTTACTGGTGACATCATTAGTTCGCAAACAGCGATTGCTTATTTTGGTTCAGATGCCTTCATTAGTGGTGGCAACGCTTCTGGCGCTGTTTCACCAACAGTGACGGGCAATCCGCGTAAAGGTGGGACTAAAGTTGGTGAGAGCATTATTGATCTCGCTGGCATTGGTTTCCCGGCGGCTGGAACCTCAGGTCCATCGGTTTCCCCGTTGTACCTGCGGACACCAAATAAATCCAATTTTGATGTCAGTCTCTTTAAGAACATCAAGATCAAAGAGACGAAGACCTTGCAATTCCGTGCAGGATTCTTCAACGTCTTCAATCAGGCGTTTGCGAAGAACTTCGATACTGGTGGTGCCGGAAATAGCGATATTTT
>JAYVRW010000008.1:0-9169 GCA_043775925.1 Blastocatellia bacterium | reverse complement strand
AAAATGCGAGCGGAAAATTGCTGGCTCCGAAGACGGCGGCGGGGCCGATGGGAATCAACATTTTTCGCAAGTCAACTTTCGGCAGCGGCAGGCGATCTGGCTGAGCGCGATCAATCGTCGCCTCAACCCACGAGCCTTCGCGGATCAAGGCAGAAAACGATTTGAGCTGCCCTATCGTGCGACCACGCTCACCGGTCAGACGTGCGAGCGGCAAGCCGGATTCAGCGCTCGCGGTATTCAGCAGTTCATCGCCGAGCGACAGAATTTCGTCCGCAATCCGATCCAGCCAATCAGCGCGCTGATCTTTGGTCAGATTGCGGTACGGATCAAAGGCCTTCGCCGCCAATTCTACGGCAGTGTTAATTTCCGCTTCCGTAGCTTCGTGAAAAAGCGTCGGCAATTTTTCACTCGTCGCCGGATTGGTGGATTGAAAGGTGGAAGAACCTAACGAAGATAAAGAGTTTCCGAGAATGTTTTGTCCGTGCATATTTTATGTAAGTGCTAGTTTGGTTGAGTTACTTGAGTTTGTGCCAATTTAATCAAAAGTCTTAATGCGTCATTGACAGATTTAGGATCAGAAAATGCCAGGGCAACATCAGGTTCCAAACGAACGAGGTTCGTACCTGATTGATAGCGTTCGAAATATTTCCCTTGTACACGTCCAGTCAACTTAGAAAGATCGTACTCAGGACGCAAATCGTCTGTAGGTTCAGTATCTGGTTTCTTCATAATCTTTTATTTGTGCGCGTTCATATAAGCCCGTAACAAGGCGTTGATTTGTGTTTGGTAGCCTTGCCCCTGTTGCCTGAACCATTCCAGCACATCCTGATCAAGTCGCAGCGTCAATTGCGATTTGCGCGGTACGATTTGTAATCCACGCCGCACAATAGCACGGGCAAAAAGGTCGGGCGTTAATTCGGGACTGTCAGAAAGGTCAACCTCACAGTCTTTCATTGTTTTCAGTCGTACCCAATCAGTTTGCGATTTCTTGGAAGTAGTATTCTTCTTCATATTTCGTTGCTTTGCGAGCGGAGATCAGACGGATTATTTGATCGGTTTCAATGTGGGCAACCAGAAACACTATACCGTTGAGTAACCCAAGCGTGGTGAAACGTGGTTCACCATAATCAAAACGGTCATTCACGAGAAGCACTGTTGCTCCGTCGAACAAAAGCGGCATATCGGCAAAATCAATACCATGTTTGGAAAGATTTGTCTGGCGCTTATCCTCATCCCACTCGAACCTCATAAAAGGTAGTGTAGTTACAGAATGTAGCTACGTCAATCTTTAAACTTAAATTGTATGCGCCTTGTTACGCCGCCCAATAGACCAAAGATTAGACCTGTCATTGTTACGAATATGAATACGATATGCGGAATTATAAATTACTGTCATTAGTCAATTCTTCAATTTGTGGCACATGCTTTATTTTACAAAATTCACCAACGCCCCGATCCCCTCAAGCATAGTCCGAATTTCATCGCTTGAAAGTGATCTGAATTTATCTTCATTTCTTAACTTTTACTTTCTTTGGTTTAGGTTCAGGAAGTTCGCTGACCGTTAATTTTATCACTTTCGTAATCAACTGTTGATCGTCAAGTTGTTCTTTGATGAGAAAACACGGCTTGGCTTGCGGATAGGGAGGTGCTTCGACTACCTCGCCTAACGCGGTGCGTCCAGATGCTGTTGGCTTCACGAATAACTGATTATCACAAACGAGCGCGACAATTTTGCCGTCGCAATAGATCGTATACTCGCCAAACATTTTCTTGTATGAAACTTGCCCCGCTTCGCTGATCTGATCGTAGACATATTCTACGAAAGTTGAAGTTGACGCCATACTTTCTCCTACCCGTTATCACTCATGATTCATGAAAGTTATTGTACGAAATTTTCTAAAGTCCCAATCCCATCAATCGTAATCCGAATTTCATCGCCTGACAGCAAGGTGAATTCATCTGGCGGGACGATTCCGGTTCCAGTTAATAAAAAACTTCCGTTCGGAAACGTATTATCAAGGTAAAGATAATGGGCTAATTCTTTGGGTTTGCGCTTTAATTGTGAGAGGTCGGTTTCGTCCTGAAACATGACTTCGCTGGAGCGCAAAATCTGGATCGAGATTTTTGTCGTCGTCGGTAAATCTTCGTTGCCGACCAGAATACACGGCCCCAGCCCACAGCTTAAATCGTAGGCTTTGGCTTGTGGCAAATACAGCGGATTTTCGCCTTCGATGTCACGGGAACTCATATCATTGCCGATGGTGAAGCCAATGATAACGCCTTCACGATTGATGACGAGCGTCAGTTCAGGTTCGGGGACGTTCCATTTGGAATCGCTACGAATTTTTACTTTGGAGCCAGAGCCAGCGACGCGATGCGGGTTGGCTTTGAAAAATAATTCCGGTCGTTCGGCGCTATAGACGCGATCATAAAAGCTGCCGCCGCCCGCGTCTTTGGACTCTTCCATTCTGGCGGTTCTGCTGCGATAATAGGTAACACCGGAAGCCCAGACTTCTTGCGATCCGATGGGCGCAAGCGTTCCCTCAAGTTTGGCAATGATCTTCTCACTGGATAAAAGCGGTTTCAGAAAAGCGGACAAATCACTTTGCAAAAATAGCGTATCCCAGTTGAAATCCGACAATTGGTAATAGGCTTCTTGATGTTCGACGATAGCTCCGTTGGCAGTTTTATAAATTTTCATAGCGTTCCTCATTTAAGATTTTTGTGAAGTTGATCGGATAACACGTGCGTTCTTGTAGTGTCAAGCTGGCAATCTCCTCTCCCCCCGATTGCGACACGATTTAATAATCGCCACACAACATTTTCGTTACCAGCAATGCGGTATTTTGCAGTTGTCGCAAAAGTAAATGAGTTGGAATTCCTAAGTTTCAGGAGGTCTAAAAGATGGCGCTTCCTCATTACAAGCTACAGGCACCGCAGCAAACATTTGGATTGGATTCTTTTCCGGTCGTGATGGTTCCGAACGACGGAACAGTCAAGACATCTTACTTGAAAGATTTATTTTTTTCCCGGAAAACGCAGGCACTTATTGCTGTCATAAGTATTGTTTCGATTGCTACGGCACTGTGGATTTATTTTGAGCCGACCACTGATTTGATCCCGGAAAAGTCTAGTCGCTCAATTTTAATTGTTTCGTTAGCAACGGTCGCAATCACTCTGATTTTATTGGTAATTGCGGCAATTTATAAACTTCAGAGTAGCGATTCGTTTACCAGTCCCCCCCCCACTTTGTCTTTGTTGGCGAGCCGTGAAGCAACGACTCCTTCCTCAATCAAAGGAGTCGTTAAAGCCTTCGAGCAGCGCGGGCAGCTTGCTTCCGAGCAGTCAAACGCTGTCGAATTTTCCTGTGAAGAATTCGTCAGCGAACCGTTCATCGAATTTCTTGATGAATCGGTCATCGCTTCGGTTTTTTCCGATGAAATGATCGCACCGGATTGTCTGGTTTTTAGTATCGAGGTTAAAGAAGATGTCACCGAGTAGTCAATTTGTTTTCCCGATTTATTTAGGAAAAAGCGAACACCGACCAACTTCAAAGTTGAAGCGCTTCATGCGAAAAAATATGCTTCGGATAGCGATTTTCAGCATTGCTTCGCCGTTCCTGGCGGGAACTGGTTACACGCTTTATCGAAATTCCTGGATTTTTACTTCGCTGAATTGGCAGGTAGTTTTTCTGACTATGGCTGCTCTTTTTGTTGCCGCGATCATTACCGGGTTAGCAGTTTTTAGATTCATTCGTTTGAAGGAATTGATGGCAGCTCCGACACCGATCAATGTGAAGTCAATACCAGTGAAAAAACTGGTTGCCCAGAAAAGAGTCAGACCACAAGTCGAGTACAAAAACGTCGTGATTGATGCCGAAATGTGGACGAAAGAACGCAACCAAACCACCGAAAATGGGCGGTATCAAATCGGATATTTACCGGAAGAATTTTCGGCAGATGACGTCCTGGTTTTCAGCCTGCAATACGACGAGTAATTCCACCATAATAGGCCACGGATCACGCGGATTGAGCGGATTTTCGCTGGTCTGATCCGTGTTGACCCCCTAAATCCGTCCGATCTGCGGTCTATTCCCCCATAACAAATCGTAATAGTTTCAGTTATACTGGCAACCTCAAAGCTGTACCAAATCAAAAAAACAGAGGTTGCCACATGACTCGAATCGCTTTTGCACTTGTTTCCATCATTCTTTTTACCACTCTGACCTTCGCACAAGCGACTGCGCCCGCACCTGAAAGCTACGCTGTGACGGTTCAAACCGTCAGCATGAAAACACGCGATGGCGTGATGCTCGCCACTGACATTTACCGTCCCAAAGCTGAAGGGAAATTTCCTGTCCTGATGATTCGGACACCCTACAATCGCCGCGATTCTGCGACTGGGATTTTTCTAGCGTCGCACGGATATATTTCCATTCATCAGGATACACGCGGACGCTTTGATTCGGGCGGCGAATTTTATCCGTTCAAATACGAAGCGAATGATGGTTACGATGCCGTCGAATGGGCGGCGGCTTTGCCGTATTCCGATGGTCGCGTCGGAATGCACGGCGGATCGTATGTTGGCGCAACGCAGATGCTCGCGGCTTCGACTGCGCCTCCGCACCTGGTTGGGATTTTCCCGTACGTTACCGCGATGGAATATTACGAAGGCTGGACGTATCAGGGCGGCGCGTGGATGCAATGGTTTTCGGAGTCGTGGACTTCGGGTTTGGCAGAAGACACGATGCGCAAAAAAACTGCGGCGTTGACGCGCTCAAAACTGTGGGCGAATGCTTTGCCCGTAGAAAGTTATAAGCTGCTGGAAACTCCAACTATATCGGAGGTTGCGCCGTATCTGCGGGATTGGATCGAACACGAAACGAATGATGCGTATTGGAAAACCATCAAAGTTTCGGATCATTACGGCAAAATGAATATCAAAGCGTTGCATTCCGGCGGCTGGCACGACATCTTCAGCGGCGGTTCAATTCGCAATTTTATTGAAATGCAAAAGCAAGCTCCGACGGAAGAAGCACGCAAAGGACAGCGCCTGTTAATGGGGCCGTGGGCGCATGCGGCGACTTCGCCGGAAGGAAAAATCGGAGATGTCACGTTTGGCAAAGATGCTGTGTTGGATATGAACGGCACGGTAGTGAAATGGTACGACTACGTGATGAAAGGCAAGCAGAACGAGTTTTCGACGGACGCTCCGGTGAAGATTTTTGTGATGGGCGATAACGTCTGGCGCGACGAAAAAGAATTTCCGTTGGCGCGGACGAACTATACCAAATATTTTCTGCATTCATCCAAAGGCGCGAATTCATTGGGCGGAGATGGTGCTATTAGTACATTGGTTCCAAAATCTGAAAAGCCGGATGCTTATGAATACGATCCATCAAATCCAGTTCCAACCATTGGCGGAAGGCTTTGCTGCGGAGGCTTGCCGCCAGGGCCAACCGATCAAAAAGCGAATGAATCGCGGAGTGATGTGCTGGTCTTTTCAACCCCGGTGTTGACGCGAGACACCGAAGTTACCGGATTTATTACGGCTGAATTGTATGCTTCGACTTCGGCGGCGGATACGGATTTCACCGCGATGATTGTTGATGTAGACGAATCCGGCTACGCCCGATATTTGGGAGATGGGATTATTCGGGCGCGTTATCGCAATTCGACGAAGGTCGCAGAACCGATTGAGCCAAACAAGGTTTACAAATATACGATTGATTTATGGGCGACGAGTAATGTCTTCAAAACCGGACATAAAATTCGTGTTTACATTTCCAGCAGTAACTTTCCGCGCTTCAATCGTAATTTGAATACGGGAGAAAAAACGATGGGAGGCATGAAGATGATGACAGCGAAACAGACGATTTATCACGATGCGCAATATTCGTCTTCCATCATTTTGCCAATTATTCCAAAATAATCGGGCAACTTTTTCTACGACTGCCGCCTCTTAACAGAACCGATTCGTAAAAACCAACGTATCTTCATTGACAGGCAACTGGAAAGAAACAATTAGGGAATAATTTGAGCCTGTCCTGAGATTTAGTTGGTAAGGAAATGAGGTATGTTTATGGCAGTCGTAGGAACAATTATTTGTACATTATTTTTGATGGCAGTGTGGAACAAAGAAATTCAGAATCGTCTGGTTTTAATTCGTTCAAAAAATCAATCGAACCCGAGAAAGTAAGGGTTGTCTTGCTCACGTAGATTCCTCCCCTTTTGAATCGCCCCCTTCCGGCAATTCACCAATTCATCATCATAAGTATTAATTCGCAAGTTAGCGTTGCTTGCTTCATCCACTCTTGAACTTCGGTTAGGATGAGGGAGTGCAAGACAAACTCTACGAAAAAACGATTAAGCGAGCGTTCAATATTCTATCCGCCAAGCCGCGCAGCATGGCCGAAATGCGGACGCGATTATTGGAAAAAGAATGGGCAACCGAAGAAATAGTTGAGCGCGTCATTGCTCGTTTATGCGAACTTGAATATTTGAACGATGAAAAATTCGCTGTCCAATTTGCGAATTCAAAACTCATTACAAAATCTGTCGGTGCTTCCAGGTTACGCCAAGCTCTGCAACGAAAGAAACTTTCGCCCACGGTCATTACGCAGGCGCTGGAAAGTGTGTATACCGAGAAGTCCGAAGATGAGCTGATTGAAAAAGCGCTGGAAAAAAGATTACGTTTGAAAGGGAGGCCGACAACGCGCGAGGAATCAAAGAAGCTCTTCGATTATCTATTGCGGCTTGGCTTTAAGTACGACCTCGTGATTCGCAAAGTGAGGGAAGCGGGGAAAATTAATATTGACGAGTCATAAAAATTTCTCTAAATTTTCTCGCTACCTGCTTACATCACGCACGCAAATTAAAAAGATTGATTTTCTTACCCTCTTTTTGTTACTCTCAACTCACCTCGGAAATCTACCAAATCTCCCACAACTGCGTTTATTTAGATAGAAATTATTACTTTACACCAAGTTTTCCCCCGCTTATTTCCTCATGAACCGTACACTTAATCCTTCCAGTAGGCTGGCTAAGCTACAACTTCCTGTGACGCCTTTTTTAATTGAGAAACGACGCCCACGCTCCTCCTCATCTCGCTCCAAACGACTTTCCAACAAAAACACTTTCGTCGCAATGGGAACGCTGAGTTTACTTTGTTTGTTGAGTTGTTCATTTTTTATCCCGGCACAATATCGGAGTTTCTGTGAACAAAATCCCTCCAGTAATTTGTGTCGTAACCCGTTTGGAAATCAATTTGAAACGGCGCCGCCTGCGCTGGAATTTCACGCCGCCATAGCCCCGGCAAATCCAGTCATCGCAACAGTGAATGCCACACCTGAAACGGCATCGCCAAAATTGGAGATGCCACTGCAACCGGCTCCATCATCAAAGCCGTCAATAGCAGTTAATGTCCATATGCCTGAAATCACGGAAGGTGCACATAGCCCTTTTGCTTTGCAAATTGGAGCCTATCAGTGGCGAGCAGAGGCGGAAAAACAGGTCGCCCAATTGAAAAGGAAAGTCGAAACAGCTCGGATCATCAAAGTGGAAATTCCGAATAAAGGATTTTGGTATCGAGTTCAATTAGGCAGTTTTACTGAATGTGCAGAGGCCATTCGGTACGGGCAACAGCTACAGGCTGAAAAAATGCTGGCGGAATTCATCATTACGGATTATCAAAATCCCGGTCAGTAAATTTAATGTAAGTGGTCTTTGGCTTTTGGCCGTGGGGTTTTGGTCGAGGTTTTGCAAATATTTACCTGGACCGACAGATGATCTCCTGTGTGACTGCCGCCAAAACCTAATAATTCGTCCTCAGCATTCAAGCCCAAAAGCCAAAGACTCCTCATCAGTAATTTAACGATACCGCATTTTGACTTTGACCAGCATGGGCGAGCCTGCTTTGACCGCGACACGATAAATTGTTTGCGGGCCGGGTTCGTCTTGCGAGAGCTGACGTGAGGTGCTCGCTCCGGCTTCCTGTTCCGCTTTCGTCCAGGGTTTGCCAATGCCAGTACTCAGTTCAAATCTCTCGCTCTGTGCGCCCCATTGCTTTTCCCATTGCGCAACAAGTTCAGGAGCCAGCTTCAATGCGCTGGTGCCAATCTTGATTTCCGTCAATGGTTGAGCCGCTACAATCACCGTTAATAATTCTCCGGTTTGATCCTGACGCGATTGTTTGAGGCGGAAATAATTGGGGCGATCATCCTGCGCCGGAATTTCTACGATGTGTCCGGGGGCGACCTGGTTATCGCCACTGCGAGTGCGCGTCGTCGGGAAAACTAAGTATGGATCACCGAATGAGCCATCAGCGTATTGCTCACGATCAATGACATAGAGATAGCCGGAGCTGGGTGATTCAAAACTGAAACGAATGCGTTCGCCCATTTTCAGTGGAGTGTCCGCCGCAATTCTTTCCGGCGTCCATTCGTTGGATTCCTCGCCTTCCTGCACAATAATTCTCGCACCATCGTCAGTTTTTTTCGCCGGACGCAAACGCCAGATTGTCAACCCAAGTTGTTTGTAATCTGCATTTTTAGTCACCACGGTTTTGGCTACGGTCGTGCTGTGATAACTGGCACGTCTGGCTGAGGGCGCTGTTGCTTTCGATGGACGCGCTTTGACAAATTCTTCTGGAATAATTTGGCGTGAAGGTTCGTCCTGAGCCAACGCAGGCAGGCTAAATGCGAGGCCCATTATGATGAGAATGAAAAAGCTGTTCATATTTTCCTCCTGCTTATGAAAGCGGAATCAGTACAAGAAATCCCTCACAGAAAATTAAAATATTTGTAAGGGAGCATAATATCTCTGGGAGCGCACTCCCCAGACTTATTTCCAATTGCCAATCAAAATAAATGGTGCCCAGTAATACGGATGGGCATACGGCGCTTTCGGATCAATTTTGAATTTCGGTAAGTTCTCCGTTTTGCCTTCCTCGTGAATGATTGAGCGGGGTGCCAGGGTTTCCCCCGTCACTTGCAATTCGCCGCGCAAGAGTTTGATTTGTGCTTGTCGTAACGCTTCCACTTTCGTGACCTTAGCTTTGGCTTCGCGCAGCTTGTAAAACTCCTGCATCAGGTTTTTCGTGCTGCGATCTGCGACCGGCCAGAGGCTGGCAATGACGGCTTTCGCGCCTTGTCGTTGCGCCAGCACGCCGA
>JAYVRW010000007.1:0-2761 GCA_043775925.1 Blastocatellia bacterium | reverse complement strand
AATAAGGAGAACGCACATTGATTGCTCATCTGTCAGGGCTGTTACTCAGCAAGCAACCGAATTCCGTGATCGTAGATGTCAGCGGCGTCGGATATGAAGTCACCATTCCGCTTTCGACGTTTTATGATTTGAGCGAAGAAGGCTCCGCTGTTGCGCTCCGTATTCATACGCACGTGCGCGAAGATGCGTTGCAACTCTTCGGGTTTCGCACCGAACGCGAGAAAAAATTATTTCTGCAATTAACCAGCGTCTCCGGCATCGGGCCGAAATTAGCGATCACCATTTTGTCCGGGATGAGCGCTGATGAATTAATCCCCGCGATTCGCAATAACGAATTAGCCCGCCTCGTTAACATCCCCGGCGTCGGCAAAAAAACCGCTGAACGTTTAGTCCTTGAGCTGAAAGATAAATTGTCCGCGCTGTCTTCGCCGGAACTCGAAGAACAGTACCGCCTTGCCGGAGGCACAGGCAGCAAAAATTCCATCACAGATGACATCGTTTCCGCCTTAGTAAACCTGGGCTTCCAACGTGCTGCTGCTGAAAAAGCAGTAAGCTCTACAATGCAGGAAAATCCCGACGCGAATTTTTCACAACTGACAAAACTTTCCATGCGGAAACTGGCGCGATAGACTTATGGCAGATTACAAATGGAAGCCAATTGAAGACTTGCCCGGTGACTGGACAAAACTCGCGTCCAGTGAACTCGGAGGATTGGCTGCCGTTTGGGTTGAGCATTACGAAACGATCAAAGATTCAAAAGCCCTCAAGCAATTTAACGAACGCCTGCGCCGCGAATGGGCAATTGAAACTGGCATCATCGAAAACCTTTACTATATTGATCGCGGCGTGACGTTGACGTTGATCGAAAAAGGCATCGAAGCCAGTTTGATTCCGCACGGCTCAACAGATAGACCTGCTGAATTGATCGTGCCAATTTTGAGAGACCACGAAGAGGTCGTCACTGGATTATTTGATTTTGTCGGGCAGCAACGACAGCTTTCGACTTCTTATATCAAGCAATTGCATCAAGCCTTAACACAGCATCAGCGCACTACAGCAGCTAAAGACAATTTTGGTACAATGATGGAAGTCGAATTGCTGCGCGGTGATTGGAAAAAATTGCCGAACAATCCAACCAAATCTGATGATAGCGTTCACGAATATTGTCCGCCCGAACAAGTCGCATCAGAAATGGATCGGCTGATTTCATTGCATCAAGAACATTTAGAAAAAGGTGTTCCACCTGAAGTCGAAGCCGCGTGGTTGCATCATCGCTTCACTCAGATTGATCCGTTTCAGGATGGTAATGGACGGATGGCACGGACGTTGGCTTCGTTGATTTTTTTAAGGGCGGGATTGTTTCCGTTGGTAATTCATCGGGATGAAAGAAATGAATATATTGATGCCCTTGAAGTGGCAGATAGAAGCGATTTGAATCCGGTAGTGCGATTCTTTTCTCACGCGCAAAAGAAGGCTTTGAATAAAGCGATAAGCTTGTCAAATAATGTTCTTTCTGAAGGTGATCATTTCGAGAATATTATCAAGGCTGCGGCTAATCGCTTGAAGCAGCAGGAACTCATAGTATTTACCAATACAGATATAATTCCTAAATTAGAACGGCTTGCTGAATCGAAACTTATGGATATTGCTGACTCCCTAAGAAAACACCTTCTCCCTATTAACAAAGACTATGATGCCTTTGTATATCGTGCCTTTGAAAATGAGACATTTGGCAAGCCAGAAAGGCTTAATTATCTTAACGCGGTAAAGGAAACCGCAAAAAAAATAGGCTATCTCCCTAATTCTTCTCCTTATGCTTCTTTTCGTGTTTTAAAAATACAAACCTCTCAAGAGTATAAATTGGTTATTTCATTTCACGGTGTTGGCGAGCCGTATACTGGAATAATGGCGGTTTCGGCTTTCTTACTTCTGACAACCCCTGGACATTGGGGGCAGTTGTCAGACTCTCTTAGCCGCGACATTTTTCAATTTACTGCGTCCGAATCTAAACCAGCGGTCATTGAAAGATTTATTCTCTGGTTAGACGAAGTAGTTATTAATGGTCTCGATCACTGGCGACAGCAATTGTAATGGCGAAAAATAAAGCGACAAACCCTGACGATGAAGACGCCCGCATAATCGGCGGCGGCGCAGCCAATGAAGAGCAGCAGATTGAACTCAGTCTGCGTCCGCAATATCTGCGTGAATACATCGGGCAAAAGAAGGTTAAAGACAATCTGAACATCTTCATCAAAGCCGCCTGCGCGCGTGGTGAATCGCTGGATCACGTTTTGTTGAATGGCCCGCCGGGTCTTGGAAAAACTACGCTGGCGCAGATTGTCTCGCGTGAAATGGGCGCAAAAATTCATGTTACTTCGGGGCCCGTGATTGAAAAACCTGGCGACCTGGCGGCGATGCTCACCAATCTTGAAGAAGGTGATGTTTTATTTATTGATGAAATTCATCGGCTACATCCGGCGATTGAGGAAATTCTTTACCCGGCGATGGAAGACTTCGAGCTGGATTTAATTATCGGCCAAGGGCCTTCGGCGCGTTCAGTGAAGTTGGATTTGCCGCGTTTTACCTTGATTGGAGCGACGACGCGAGCGGGGATGATTACGGCTCCGTTGCGGGGACGCTTCGGAATTAATTTTCATTTAGATTTTTATCCAATCGAACACCTCCAAATTATCGTACTAAGATCAGCGGACATTTTAGGAGTCGAAATTGACGACGCCGGAGCCAATGCCATTGCGCGGCG
>JAYVRW010000006.1:0-9206 GCA_043775925.1 Blastocatellia bacterium | reverse complement strand
AGCGTAAACCAGTATAATCCGCATTATCCGTGGTCTATTAATCTAAAAAATGTCAGACACAAATTTCAATCCAAGAGCAGGTCAAGCCAAAATTCTGGAATACAAATCCGGCAAGATGGGCGTGTCTGCTGTGCCTGGGAGCGGCAAAACGTGGACGCTTTCAAACCTCGCCGCCAAGCTTGTCCGCGAAGCGAATTTGCAGCGTGGGCAGCAAGTCCTCGTCGTCACCTTAGTCAATGCGGCACGTGGAAAATTTGAACAACAGGTGCGCAGCTTTCTCGGTGAAAATTCGCTCGGCACACTTTTTCGCGTGCGGACTTTGCACGGACTGGCGAACGATATTGTCAGCGAACGTCCGGGCTTAGCCGGACTCTCGGACAATTTTCAAATCCTTGATGAATTTGAATCGCGGCAAATCATTAAGGACGCGACTGCGGCGTGGTTTAGCGCACACAAAGATTTTGGCGTCGAAGATTATTTCAGCGCCGAACATTTGAACAACGAGCGATCAAAATTTCAGTGGCGCGAAACGGCGACCAGAATTACGGCAGAGGTGATTCAAAAAGCCAAAGATTTTCGTTGGAAGCCGGAACATCTCCGCGATGAGCTGATGGCGACGGGGAGCCTGCTACCATTGGCTGAAATGTGTACGAATGTCTATGACGCCTACGAACGGGGCTTGCGTTATCGCGCTGGCGTAGACTTTCAGGATTTGATCGGACTCGCGCTAAAAGTGCTGGAATCTTCACCCGATTATTTGGCGACACTGCAAAATCGCTGGCCTTATATTTTAGAAGATGAGGCGCAGGACAGCAGCAAATTGCAGGAAGAAATTTTGCGTCGCCTTGCCGGAGAAAATGGAAACTGGGTGCGCGTCGGCGATCCGAATCAGGCAATTTACGAAACATTCACGACTGCCAGCCCCGATTTTCTTCGGGATTTTTTGAAAGAGGAAAATGTCACCGCTTGCGAATTACCAGAAAGTGGGCGCAGCGCGCCAACCATTATTGCCACCGCGAATCGTCTGATTGAATGGTCGTTGCAGCATCCGAACGAAGCCATCAAAAAGCGACAACCGTTATCGAAGCCCTTGATTCAAGCGGCTGAAGACAATCCGGCTGACACTCTGGGCAACTTAAAATTTTTAGTCGAAGATGAGCGAACTTCCGACAAAGAACGGGAAGATGTAGCCAAATCTGTACGTGCGTGGCTCGCTCTGAATCCCGAAAAAACTGCCGCGCTGCTGGTTCCAACCAACGCAGCCGGAGGCAAGCTGGGCGAGAAATTACAAGAGTTGAAAATCCCGCACGTCGAGGTGTTAAGCACTACCAGTTCAACGCGAGAAGTCGCTCGGACTCTACACAAAATCGTAGAATTTTTAGCGCAGCCAACGAACGCCGCGATGCTTAGCAATGCCTTCACTGCGTGGATGCGCGATGAACACGAAGTGCCGCTCGCCGTTGCGATTGCGCATCAACTAAAGAGCATCAAACAGGTCGAACAATTTACGGCTCCACGCGATCAGGATTGGTTGTTAGATAATGTTTCGCCGACCGAATCAAGTGAAAAATTTGAGCTGTTGTCAAAGTTTCGACTTGCCGTGCAACGCTGGCAGGGAGCGGCTTTGCTACCGATTGACCAATTGATTTTGACGATCAGCAGCGAGCTTTTTAAAGAGGCGGCAGAGATTGCAAACGCCTACAGCATCGCGCTTCATCTCGGTGGTTTTGTCGAATCCAATGTAGAATTTCGGTTGCCGGAATGTGCGATAGAATTGGATGAAATTGTCCGCAATAAACGCAAATTTGCCGGGCTTGGCGATGAAGACGATCAGTTCGATCCGACCGGATTTAAAGGACAAGCCGTGGTCATCACGCATCACAAAGCGAAGGGTTTGGAATGGGATCGCGTGTATTTGATGTCGGTGAATAATTACGATTTTCCCTCCGCCGATGCCTACGATAAATTTCAGAGTGAAAACTTTTTTGCGCGTGATAATTTGAATTTAGCTGCCGAAGCATTTGCGCAATTGAAATCTCTCATCAAACAGGAAAAATACCTCGAAGGCGAAGCGACGAAGCAGGCGCGGATTGAATACTGTGCAGAGCGACTGCGGTTACTGTACGTCGGAATCACACGCGCTAAAAGTGAATTGATTGTGACCTGGAACACCGGATTTAAAGGCGGGATGCGAGCCGCAAAACCATTGGTTTTCTTAGCAAATTCGATGAAAGGAGGCGTGACCGATGAACTTGCCAGTTGATTTTGTTTTTTCGCAAAGCGCGTTGCAGGATTACGAAGATTGTCCGCGCCGCTTTGAATTGCGCTACATCAAAGATTTGCGATGGCCTGCGTTGAAGACCGAAAATGCACTGGAATTTGAAGAAAAATCAATTCAGGGACAGGAATTTCATCACCTGATTCATCAGCATTCTTTGGGCGTTCCGGCACAGTCCATCGAAGCTACGATCACCGATGAGCCGATGCGGAAATGGTGGAATAACTACGTCAAATGGCAAGCTGAAAATCTTCCACCTCAGCGTCATTCAGAATTGAAATTGACGACTCCGTTGGGTGTTAGTCGCGTGATGGCAAAATACGATTTAGTCGCGCAGATGAACGACGAAACCCTTACCATTATTGATTGGAAAACTGGTCGTCCTAAAAAAAGGGAATGGTTGGCGCGACGCTTGCAGACTGTGGTGTATCCTTATGTTTTGTGGCGGGCAGGAGATTGGTTGCATCACGGAAAACCGATTCCGGCTGATAAAATTCGCCTGATTTATTGGTTTGCGGAAGACGGCTCAATCATTGAATTTCAATTGAATGCTGAGTTGCTTGAAGCCAATGAACAACGATTGGTGGCGACGATAACAGAGATCAATGCTTGCTTTGAATTTCCGAAAACTGAGAACGAAAAACAATGCCAATTCTGCGTGTACCGCTCACTGTGCGAGCGCGGAGAATTGGCTGGAAACATTAAAGATTTAGAAGAAGATGATGACGTATCCGTTGGAATAAACCTGAATCTGGATGACGTGGACGAGATTGTTTTTTGATGTATAGCGGGCTGCCAGCCTGCGTCCGAAGTTGACACGACAAGTGATCTGGCAGAATTCGAGGTTGCTGGATTTTAGCTATGGGCTGGCAGCCCGTGCGACGTTTTTTTCATGCGTTGGCAATTCCCCAATCCAATTTCAATCCCCGAAGATTTTCGGCAATTCGTCGGAGGCCATCCGCTCATCGCCGAACGCTTATATCGTTCCGGCATCAATGAAATCAATACTGCCAGAGCTTTTCTTGAACCCGAATTTTATCAGCCAACTTCGCCGTTCGAGCTTCCCGATATTGACGTAGCCGTCACGCGAATCAATCTCGCTATCAGCAGCAAAGAATTAATTTTGATCTGGGGAGATTTTGATGTTGATGGGCAGACGGCAACTACGCTGCTGTTCACCGCGCTGCAAAAACTTGGCGCGAACGTGACGTATCATGTTCCTCTGCGCGACGGCGAAGGACACGGGATGCACGTCCCGAAATTGCACGAATGGTTGGAGCGCGGAATAAAAATTATCATCACCTGCGATACAGGTATCACGTCGCATGAGGCTGTCAATATTGCGCAAAATGCAGGTGTAGATGTCATCATCACCGATCACCATTTGCTGGGAGAAACTCTGCCGGAGGCGTTCGCAGTCATCAATCCGATGCGCTTGCCGCCAGAGCATCCGCTGCGAGAATTGCCGGGAGTCGGCGTTGCTTACGAATTAATTCTGGCGCTGAGTGGCGGGAAAAATTGTGACGAATTGCTTGATTTGGTCGCGCTCGGAATTGTTGCCGATGTGGCAGAGCAGAAAAAAGAAACACGATATTTGTTGCAACGCGGCATCGCGGTGATGCGAACTTCGACCAGAATCGGGCTGAACAAATTAATCGAATACGCGAAATTAAATCCGACTGAAATTGATGAAAACGAAATCGGATTCGGACTCGGCCCGCGATTAAATGCGCAGGGAAGATTGGGCGATGCTGCCGACAGCGTAGAGCTGCTGGCGACTTCGGATGTCGCCCGCGCCGCCGTGTTAGCGAATCAATTAGAAGGGATGAATGCGCAGCGAAAACTTGAATCTTCGTTCGTGCTGGCGAGCGCGGAAAGCCTGCTTGAAAACGATCCGAATTTATTGGATTTTGCAGCAATTGTGCTGGCGCACCCCGAATGGAAAGGCGGCGTCGTAGGCATCGTGGCGAATCGCTTGGCGGATAAATACAACAAGCCTGTTGTGATGTTATGCGAAGAACAGGAAGTCGCATTTGGATCGGCGCGTTCGGTGATCGGAATAAATATTACAGACGCGATTCGTGCTTGTCGTGAAAAGCTGATTAAATTTGGCGGGCACGCGATGGCAGCGGGGTTGAGTCTGCGTAGCCAAAACATTGCCGAATTTCGTCGGATGCTATCGCGTACCGTCCGCGAAATGTTGCCCGATGCTGAAGCCGAGGCGGTTTTAGAAATTGATGGCGAATTGCAGCTCAATGAAATTTCAATGGGTTTGGTGAATCATATTCGGCGCTTGGCTCCGTTTGGAAATGGCAATCTTCCGCTGACATTGGTGACGCGAAATTTGAAAATTGCTCGCAAAAAAAAGCTCGGCAAAAGTGGTGAAAATTATGAACTGATTGTCGAAGACGCAGAAGGAAATCGGCATCGCGTGCATTGGTGGAACGCTTCCGATTTGCCGAAAGTTCGATTTGATCTGGCGTACAATTTAAACATTGATCGTTTTGGAAAAGCCCCTGAAGTCGTGCTGGGGCTGCGTGATTTGCAACTGCTCGAAGCGGAATTAATTGAAATCAACACCAACGATATTGAGTATGAAATCATTGATTGCCGCGCACATCTCACGCCGCAAAAAAAGTTGGAAGAGCTTCGTTCTCAGTTTCCCGAAGCCGTTATTTGGAGCGAAGGCGATCAGCAAATTATTGGAGCTAATCGCACGGAATTGCATCCAGCAGAAACATTAATTGTTTGGACTTCTCCGGCAGGAACTATCGAATGGCAGGAAGCACTGGAAACAGTAGAACCGAGCAGGGTTGTAATTTTCGGGCAAGCTCCGCCGCCAATTTCTGTCGAAGTATTTTTGTCGAAGCTCGGCGGTATGATTAAATACGCGATTAACGCCAAAGGCGGTCGCGTGAAAATAAATAAACTGGCTGCCGCACTCGCACAACGCGCAGAGGTTATTAAACAGGGATTGAAATGGTATGAAGCGGCAGGACAACTGGGCGTAGATTGGCTACCACGCGGCGAAGTTTTGATGCTGCAAAAAGCTGAGCAGCCGCATCCGCAAATTCAATCACAGCTTGAAAATCTATTGAAAAATATTCTGGCTGAAACAGAAGCGTATCGTTTGAGCGATTACTTTTTGCAAAAATAAATTTAGCTGCTAATGAACATGAATTATTTTTTATTCACCACAAGAGGCACAAAATGCACAAAAAAGTATGAGATTCTTTTGCGCCTTCTGAGCCTTTTGTGGCAATAATGCTTAAAATGAATTCGTAGAAATTTGCGTGAATTCGTGGCAAAAAATAAATATGAACTCCTTAAAAATTAAACCAAAATCAGAATGCAAGTGGGACGCCGTCGCGCTCGGCGAAGTGATGTTGCGCCTTGATCCAGGCGATGGACGAATTCACACAGCGCGGAATTTTCAAGTGTGGGAAGGCGGCGGCGAATACAACGTAGCGCGTGGGCTGAAACGATGTTTTGGAATGGATACCGCAGTCATCACTGCGCTCGCGGATAATCCGGTTGGACGCCTCGTCGAAGACTTGTTGTATCAGGGGGGCGTCAATCAATCGCACGTCGCATGGATCAAGTATGACGGCGTTGGCAGGGAAGTCCGCAATGGTTTGAATTTCACGGAAAAGGGCTTTGGCGTGCGCGGTGCAGTGGGCTGTTCTGATCGTGGACATACGGCAGTTTCGCAATTAAAACCTGGTGATATTGATTGGGAAAAAATCTTCGGCGAAGAAGGCGCCCGCTGGTTTCATTGCGGTGGAATTTTTGCCGCACTGTCTGAAACGACTCCGCTGGTGGCGCAGGAAGCGATGGAATGCGCCAGGAAATACGGCACGATTATTTCGTATGATTTGAACTATCGTCCGTCGCTTTGGAAGTCTATCGGAGGCTCGAAAAAAGCCATCGAAGTCAATCGTGGATTGGCTGAACTGATTGATGTCATGCTGGGCAATGAAGAAGATTTTACGGCGGCGCTCGGCTTTGAAGTCGAAGGCGTAGACGATCATTTGTCCGCGCTTGATCCAACAAATTTTGGCAAAATGATTGCGCAAGCGGTCGCGCAATTTCCAAATTTTAAAGTCGTCGCAACGACACTGCGCAACGCGAAAACTGCTTCGATCAATGATTGGAGCGCGGTTTGTTGGTATGAAGGAAAATTATTTCAGGCGGCATTGCGCGAGAATGCAGAAATTTATGATCGCGTGGGCGGTGGCGATTCATTCGCTTCAGGTTTGATCTACGGATTTTTGACGGAGCAGGGCGGACAGCGGGCAGTTGATTACGGTGCAGCGCACGGGGCTTTGGCGATGACGACGCCGGGGGATACAACGATGGCGAGCTTGAGCGAAGTTGAGAAATTGATGAAAGGTGCGGGGGCGAGAGTTGATCGGTAATGTGAATTCTAAAAGAAGTCGAGACTCTCAAAAAGAAGATGAGACTATGATGGAAGAAGGAGAGACTCTTGCCGCCAATTCTTGGAAAACGGTTAGAATCTTACCAGAAGTGGGTTAGAAAAATATGGTCTCAGCGCCTTAGCTTATCCTCTAATCTCAAACTCTCACATAAGTTCTTGCGTTTCGATCATATCTGCCAAAACTTCATTAATAAACTTTTCCTCTTTGAAATAGAACTTTCCATAGGATTGTTCATCAAGGAAGCAGTCAATATTTCGCTCCGGCCAATTTTCAATGAGCTTGTGAACCATGAGTAATATTACGCGCCTTTGTTCGGTTCGTAAACTTTCAAATCGCTGCGCTTTTTCGGGAAATTCACAGAGAATTGACGGATCAATCGGATAGATTTTGATCAAGACTTCTCGCAGTGGAACCGCGCTTGTGCCTATCGTTAGCCTCTGCACGATTTCACAAAGGGCAGAGAAATAACGTTCAGGTGTGACGGTGTAGCCGTAAGCTCAATCCAGGTGCGATCAATTGCTCTCAGCAGGTTATGTTGGAAATCCGCTTCATTCCCTGGTACGAGGTTTAAAGTAGCGACACCGAGATCAGCGCTACAGGCGTAGCAATATTCAAGCGAAAACTGAGGTGAATCATACGAGTGAGTGGAGAGAGTTCTCAGGAATAAAATATTTGCGTGAGCAAAACGCTCAAATACTTCCAGTCGCGGACAGGTTTGCTTCAATTGACAGTTCCCGGGGAATATTTTCTAAATGGTCTAATATTGAACAGCCGTAAATTCCCATCTCAGCGAAGCTAAGTACCTTCCCACTTAGTGTCAGCGGAACACACAAAGTTATATCTGACTGTCGTGGTAGAGGCAGCTTCTGGTAAATCTGATGTCTCACTCGCTGTGAGCTGAAGCATTAGATTTAGGTTATACGTCGTAAAGGGATGGGTGTGATTAGAAGTGAGGCTCAGGCGACATGAGCTTTAAGCTTGAGGGAGCACTTAGCTCGTGCCACTCCTCCCCCTTCCTGACCTCACTTCTAATCACATTCACCGACCCACAACCATAACAAGGCGTCATGTTTCAAGAAGGAAGATATGAAAAATAAATCAAGTATTACATTCGTAGCAGTATTTTGCCTGGCCTTCAGTCTCGTCTGTCTGGCAGATACCAGGCAGGAGAAAAGCCTTAAAGATCAAACCAAACAATCGGAAAAGGCCGCCAGGGTTTTCAACGAAATTATGGATACGCCGGATCACGCGATTCCCAGTCAGATCATGGACAAGGCTGAATGCGTAGCGGTTTTCCCGCAAGTGCTCAAAGCCGGATTCATTGTCGGCGGACGTGGCGGACGTGGTGTCGCCAGTTGTCGTACGGCTGATGGTTGGAGCGCACCCGCGTTTTTTGATCTGGCAGGCGGGAGTGTCGGTTTCCAAATCGGCGCCCAATTTACCGATTTCGTGATGCTCTTTATGAACAAAGATGGAATGAACAGTTTGCTGTCAGACAGCTTCACACTGGGTGGTGACGCTTCTGTGGCAGCGGGGCCGGTCGGGCGCGAAGCCGGCGCTTCGACGGATCTGAAGCTCAACGCTCAGATTCTCTCCTACTCGCGGAGTAAAGGCTTATTTGCCGGACTCGAACTCAAAGGCGTGGTCATTAAACCAGACAAAGATGATATGCGCGAAGTGTATGGAGAGATGACGACCAAAGATGTCTTGCAGGAAAATAAAGGTACTGCTCCCGCTAAACTGCGAGCCTTCTCGAACACGCTTGGGCGTTACTCGGCACGTAAAGCGGAGAAGTAAGCTGAGCGAAAGAGCAGGATAAGTGTCAGCAGCCTTCCCCCGGAGGTTGCTGACACCCTGAAGAGGGAAAATATGAAAAGCATTGATCAGGAGCAAATTGCCATTAAAGTCTGCAAATCTATCGTGCTGCGAGACGAATGGCGGAAAGAACGGCAAGCCGTCTTAGCGGGGCAACGCACTCTTGGCAAAAAAGATCCACGAAGTATCCGCCTCGAACTAAAGATTACGCAGGAGGAATTATCAGAGATGGTGGGTACGACGCGACCACGGATCAATCTGTTTATTCAGCGCTTCCACAATCTGGGGCTGATTGAGACCAATGATGATAACTTTCTTGTTATCAAGGAACATAAGCTCACGGCTTATCTGGCTTCGATTTCTTAGCCCTTCTCTCGAGGGTGTCAGAAATTAAGTGTAAGTGCGTTTTTGTCAGATCAGCGACCCTCAAAGAGGATGGCCAGTTGATTGAGGGCAACCAATCCTGGATGTGCCTCGTCCATTTTTTCTGGGTCTTTTGCCAGGCCAGGGACCACAATTTATAAGCCGCTTCTGCACTCGGAAAAGCGGCACGGTTTTTGATGATTGTTTGCAGTGACCTGTTGAGCGACTCAATCGCATTGGTCGTGTAGACGACTTTTCTGATCTCTGCCGGGGAGCCGAACATCGGGATAAGGCGCTCCCCATGCGTGTGC
>JAYVRW010000005.1:0-9236 GCA_043775925.1 Blastocatellia bacterium | reverse complement strand
TGACAAAGCTGCGCTCAGCCGCATCAAATTAAATTATCAAGCACTTGGCGAAATCCTCAAAAAAGTAAACGATCATGCGGTCTACGTCGTTACCCGCGAAACACATTCGCCTGACGCATTCGTCAGTGCACGGATGTTTTGCGGTGAATCCGTTGGTATTGTCGAAGACCCCGCGACCGGCAGCGCCGCCGGTCCCTGCGCCGCCGCGTTAGTCCATTACGGAATTGCGCCAGAAAAATTCGTCATCGAACAAGGTGTAGATATGGGGCGTCCGAGCTACATCGAAGCCGAAGTTGAAGGCGAGCAGGGAAATGTCAGTAAAGTGAAAATTGGCGGAAATGCGGTGAAGGTGCTGACGGGTATGATGGAATAATAAGCAGGCATTAAAAGAAAATATAGGGCAAATAGGAGTTATTTGAAATCACTATTTGCCCTATATTTTTTGTTCTTACTTGGGTTGCCAGGTTAGATTCGTTAATGAAAATCCAAGTGCGCGTGGATCGGTTGCACCCTTGATTGAATCTTTCGGAGTAAACGCTTTGGTCGTGGTGATTTTGACTTCAGCGAAATCTCCGCTGCCAAGTTTCGCCGCCGGAATGGAATATATTTTTTCCATCAAGCCAGCCTTTGCAGTGAATTTTTCCAGTTCTTCGCCGTTGATGGAAACTGCGATGGAAGGCGGTTGCGGAAAGCGATCCATGGGGACATTTCCAGCTACTTTCAAGGTCATATCTTTCCTGGTGTTTTTCACCTTGACGATTCCTTCCGTCCCCATCCAGCGCCAACTGGCTCCGGCTTTATCATCTTTTTCCAAAGGATAAAATCCCTTTTCGTAAACAATATCAGGTGGCGGTGTGGCGGCAGTTGATGGTGTTGAAGGATTCACCGCCGTCTCTTTTCCTCCATCGCAACTTACCAGCGTGAAGACCACCAACAAAATTGATAATCCAAAAATTTTCTTCATTCGTAACTCTCCTCAAAAAATATAATTCATCACCGATCAGATAAATGGCATTGATTCTTATTTCGCCAATTGAAAAAAGGTTGATGTTAAAATTCCAATAGTAGACTCGTCGTAGGGGATCACCCCATTCCAATATTGAATCATAAACTTGATGGACAACAGCATCAAGAGGCACGATGTGATTAAGACACTGCGATGTAGTAGCGGTTTTTTGCGGGTGGTCTCAAGTAGGGCGGCATATCCAATCGCAAAGATGGGTAAGGTTTCGGTAAAAGCGCGATGTCCAAATGATCCGCCATACCACCAGGCAGGCCAGCTTGAGACAACATACGTGTGCAGTAAGAGTAAAATAATTGCGGGTAAGAAAATTCCTTTCCAATATCGAGAGACAAAAAAGAGACCAATTAATGCAATGATGAGTAATGGCGACCAGAAAAATAAACCTTTTCTGACGCTCAGCAGAACGTTGATAATTTCCGGGTTTGTCCAGTTGAAGGAAAGACCCTGATATGAATTTACCAGCCAGCGACCAGTGATGAATTTCCAATACAGCAGCAGCGGAGCAATCATCAACAGATACGCCATTGCACTGCTCAGAACCTTGGATAATTGGTCGGTGATAAATTTCAAGCGCGTTTTGAAGGTCTCAATCCCATCAACATTGAGCAGGGGAACGGAGATCAGGAATAAAATATTCGTCGGGCGGACGATAGTTAATAAGCCGCCTACGATTCCAAGTAGGATGAAAGCCAATTTATCTGGCTGCTGGTAAATTTTATTTGTCAAGTACAGCAGCGCGCAAAAAAGAAAGAACGAAAAGATGTGACTGAAAATATTGTCACAAGTGCCGTAATGAAAAAGGTTCGTTCCGAAAGTGATGGCGAGCAGTGTGAAGAAGGTTGTTGGCAGCGAAAAGTACTGCGACAAAATATTTCTTAACAGGTTCAATCCCGCAATCAAATAAAACAATCCAGCGAAGGCCGCAGTCAATTGGTAAGGCCACGAGAAGCCATCAGCCGTAACACCTAAAAGCTTCGCCATCAAATGTCCGACGATGAAAAAAGGCGAGAGCATGACGGCTTCACCAATGGGGTAGCGATTGAGCAGGCGACCTGTTGCCGGATAACGCGCCACCCCCATCCATTCTTCGGCTTTACCGCCGAATTGACGCTTGATGGTGGTTTCGAGTGTAAGGTCGTGATCTATGAAAACAGCCGGCAAATATAAATAGTACCCAACGCCATCTGATCTGATTGGCAGAAACGCGAGGTTATTGACGTAAATCATCCACAGTGAACAACATCCGAGCAGGATCATTGCCGGGATGAACGCTTGATTGAGTTTGGCGAAATTGAAGGTGACAGGGGCAGCATGATCAGCAGGAAGTTTGAAGCTTAACAGTTCTGTACGCAGATTTTTATTGAAGCGCGTGAGCAAGTTGCCCTGATTTATTTCGGTGCGTTGACGGGTCAGATTGAAAACTCCGCCAACGACTAAAATCAACAACCCCAGTGCCGCATAAATAGCGCCGTTCCAAAAGCTCGGTGCGCGATAGGCAAACTCAATCTGATGTTTTCCGGGCGAGAGTGCGACTCCGCGCAGGGCGTGGTCAACTCGATAGACAGGTGCTTTTTGACCGTCTATTCGCGCATCCCAGCCGCGGTAGTAAATTTCGCTCAAGACTAAAAATGAGGCGGTCGGATTGTCAGTTTCAAGCTTGATGCGATGTGCTGAATAACTCGTAACGTTAGCAACCGGATTCGATAACTCTCCAATTGAGGGAAGTGTTATTTCACGTCCGCCAAAGTCTTCGGTTTCCATCAAGACAGTTTCACCTGGATCAAAAGGCGAACCATCGCTGAACGTGCCTGAGCGAATAATGCGTTGCACTTCGATGGAGGGTTGCACGACAATTTTTTGGGCTAACCAGGCGCGAGGCATTTTTTTGAGATTTTCATAAATCTCAACCTGCCCGAAAGATTCCAGTTTTTTCCAACGTGCGGGAGGTAAATTGATGTTGTCGAGCTGCGTCGAAGTGTTCGTCTGTCCGTCAAAGAGCGACGCTCGTGCAATCAGAATTTCTGCCTCAGGTAATAAATAATCAAACTCAATGCGTTCAATTTCAGCCCGATCAAATTTCAATCGGGCCAGAAACCTGTGCCCCTGGAACTCACCCAGCGGCCAGCTTTCTGCTATTGGGGCGCGATGATGTTTGGCATTTGCCGTGACATCGGCGCGATCATACGCCCACTCCGCTGTATCGCGTCCGGCCTGGATTTCACGTTCGATAATTTTTCCATCTTTGGTGTGTATTTTGACTTTGACAACAGGTGTCGCGTCGGTGATGTGAGCTGAATTACCAAGCGAAGAAATAACGGCGAGTTCGTCAGCGATGACCGCCCCCGGTGTGATTTCTTCGTGCTGACCTTTCGTCAATTTCAGGTCAATGGTCGCTGAATTAAATAGAACACCCTCGATTAATAATCCACGCCAGGCCTCAGATAAGCTCAGGCGTTCCCGCATCAGATATTTCACGTTGAGCAAATTGAAACCCTGATGATTGTTATTGTAAACACTCCAATCCTGTGGAATGCCATCAAGGGTCATCTCGCCACCAAGCGTAGCGGCGCGTTGCAAGCGCAACGCATCGTATCCGTTCACGCTTTGAATCCCGCGCCCGATGGAAACGTTCGGGTAGTTCAGCATGTCATAATTATCAAGGAATGGACGCAGCGTCTGGCTGGCGATGCGAAATGAATTCAGGTCGGGGTCGCGCTGTTTAAGATATGTGGTAGATGGTTGATCGGTTACTCTGGTTTCATATTTATGATAAGGAATGACTACCCATTCAAAGATCTGTCCGAACGTCGCAAGGTCAAAAAGCAGGACAACAATCAACCATCCGCCACTGAGTAGCGTTCGTTTTTGTGAGTAAAACCACACGACAACAAGACTGGAAATCAGGCACAGCAGAGGCAGCAGGAATTCAGCATTTGCTAAAGAACTTGCGTAATCAGGACGTTGGATCGAAGTTTTTAAGCCTTCGCTGAAGTAACGATAAATAATGGTGGTGACGATGAAAACTGAAGTAAGTAACCCGGCAGCCATCAGAAAAGGTCGTCGCGTTTCTTCACGACTCAGGCGCGTCAAATTCGTGGTACCGAATCCGGCTAAAACTGCCAACGCAAACGTGAATTCTAAGATGTGCCTACCGGGTGCTCGAAATAAATTATAAACAGGCACCTGATAAAGCAGATTATTGAGTCCGAACGGGAGATAAGAACCGAAAGCCAAAAGCATCGCCACTACCGCTGTGCCAAGCCAGAACCAAATCAAGCGATTGTGGAGTGGTTTGAAGATGGCGATCAGTCCTAACAATAAAGTGAGCAAGCCAGTATAAGAAGCTGTTTCCGCGACGTTCCATTCACCCCAGTAATACACCAGATAGGGGCGGGTCGCTGCTCCGCCAAAGAAGTAAGGAAAGATCATTCCCAGAATCTGGCGCGGTGGAATTGAAAATTGAGAGAAATAATCAAGGGTAATCTTCGCTCGCTCGCCTTGTTGCAAAAGCTCACGCTCAGGGAAAAGTTGAATGGCAGAAAGCATCATTCCGCAGACTCCCATTACCAAAGCCATTGCCATAAACCGCCATCGTTTTTCCTGTGCTTCACGGAGGGTGAGGGAGAACAATCCATAAGCCCCAACCACCATCGCGGTGTAAGCATTCATCTGTGGCTCACCCGCAAAAAGCTGAAGCGCGACGAACAATGCGCCTAATCCTGCCCAGCGCCATGAAGCGCGCCAATACAAATGCTCAACTGCGAGTAAAACCCAAGGCAACCACGCGGCGGCAGCGATACGCGAGGTGTGTCCCAGATGGCAGATCATAAACGCGCCAAAGGTAAATCCCGTTCCTGTGATGATCGCGCCGAGTCTGGTCATGCCGACTTTTCGGGCATAGAGATAGCTGCCAATCAACGCCAGATGATACGTCGTGATGACGACAATGTTCATGGCGACGAGTGGTGAAAACAGAGCGAAAAGCCAATTGGGAGGATACAACGCTCCGGGATAGACGCTGGCGAGCAAAGGCGTTCCGGCGAAGATCAGTGGATTCCAAAAAGGGATTTGTCCCTGGGCCATCATTTGACCGATCAGAACTCTGACGCCGAGGTTTTGTGTCCAGCCATCACCGGGCATCAGCACCACTTTGCCAATGACTGCCGGATAGAAAAATATCAGAGGCAAGAGAATCAGGATTGAGGCGGTGATGACTCGTCTGGAAATCGCAATGCCTGAAGATTGGTTGGTTGCAGGGGGGAGGCTTGTTTGCCGGAAAAAGGTCATAATTGATCGGGGCTAATCAACTTTACAGGAGTTGTTATTTTGATTTGCAGAAACGCAAAAATCTTAGCCCAGTACATTATCTGCTTTGAGTTTGAGATTTGGAAACGCCGGAGAAATAATTTTTTGACCACGTAGTACGATGCGGACTTCCTGATAAATCCCACTGTTTGGGGTCGTGTAAATTTCAATCCGGTCGCCGGGCAAATCTATCAACCACACTTCCTGAATTTCAGCGCGGGCGTAGGAAGGAATTTTGACGTGACGATCATTTTCAGCGGTCGTGTCGGCGACTTCGATGGCGACTAAAATATCGGCGGGAGTTGGATGCGCTTTGGCATAAAAATCTTCACGTCGGATTAATAAAGAAATATCCGGTTGAGGTTCAGAAAATTCGCCAAGCAGGATTGGGTCCTGGACACCAACAATTGCCAGTTTCCGAACCTTTTCACCTAAATATTCTGCCAATCTTTTGACACAAGCAGCATGTCTGGGGCCAATGGGAGCCATCTTGATAATTTCTCCGTCAAGTAATTCAATCCGATCATCTTCCGCAAAAACACGGGCATCGCGCATCCGATGATATTCGTTGATGGTAAATGGGTGTCGTATCGGTAAAGCTGTCATTTAAAAACTCACTACATAGCTAATTTTGTATTAGATGATTTCGTGCAAAACCACAACGTTTAATCCAGTCACGCGTCGAAAAATACTATCATTCGTAATGAATTGAACGCAGCCAGAAACCAGCCCGGAAGCAGCGTGAATTGCATCAGGTGTTTTGAGATTGAATTGAGCGCGGATATTGGCGGCTTGTCGCAAAATATCATTTGTGATGGGGATTAATTGAGTTTCAGCCGCCGTCAGCGCCTGTTCGTAAGCCTGAATTAGGAGTGTGTCGTTTTGTTTGATAGGAAGTACGAGAACTTCCAACAATGTCAACGCGCTGGTCGTAATGGTAACTTGACCTGTTTGTGCAGATTGCCAGAGCGGCAGTAAAATATGACTGAAATCAGGGTTCTTTTCAATACCATAAATAATGGGTGCAGTATCAATATAAACCATCCCTGATGCAGGTAAAGTCAGCGATCCCATGAATCACGTTCCTCTCGCAGGTAGGCATCAACCTCAGCCGAAGTCTTGAACAAACGACTACCTGGCATTTCATTGATAATGTCCAACATAGATACACGTTGCGGTTGGGGCAATGAGCTGGATTTCGTTTTAGTTACGCCTTCAAGAATCAATGTCGCAAGCCGCAATTGTTCGTCCGATGACCAATGCGAAATTGTTTCGTTATAAACATCCTGAGATATTTCCATAGCTTTAACTCCTTACCTGAAAGTTTATCATATTCCACAGGGCAGTTACGCCAACAAATCCTTTTGCACTTCACCATGTACATCGGTCAAGCGGAAATCACGACCTTGAAAACGATACGTCAAGCGTTGATGATCGAAGCCTAATTGATTGAGCAGCGTTGCGTGCAAATCGTGAACGTGCATGCCGCCTTCGGTGACGGTAAAGCCCAGTTCATCTGTCTCGCCCTGCAAATGACCAGCCTTGAAGCCGCCACCTGCCACCCACATTGTAAACGCATCAATGTAGTGATCGCGTCCGGTAGTTTCGCGGACTTCGCCCATCGGCGTGCGTCCGAATTCTCCCCCCCAAATGACCAGCGTATCTTCCAGCAAGCCGCGCTGTTTCAGATCAAGCACGAGCGCGGCGGAGGCTTGATCTACTTCGCGGGCACGCGCTTCGATGTCGCCGTCGAGGTTATTCCCGCGTTCACCGTGATGATCCCAATCGGTGTGATAGAGCTGCACAAAACGCACGCCGCGTTCGATCATGCGCCGCGCTAATAACGCATTTGCCGCGAAGCTTGGTTCACCGGGTTTCATGCCGTACAGCGCAAGCGTAGCCGCAGATTCCTTGCCCAAATCCATCAATTCCGGCGCACTCGTTTGCATCTTATACGCCATTTCGTAAGCGTTCAGCCGCGTCGTAATTTCGGGGTCGCCCGTCGTCGCAAGTCGCGCCTTATTCAACGCGCCAACCGTGTCGTAAAAATCACGCTCCTGTTCGCGTCCGATTCCTTCGGGGCTGCGCAGATTGAGAATCGGATCGCCTTGCCCACGAAACGGCACGCCCTGAAACGAAGTTGGCAAAAATCCGCTGCTCCACAACGTCGCGCCACCACGCGGGCCACGACGACCGCTTTGCAGCACGACGAAACCCGGCAAGTCAGTCGCTTCACTGCCCAGCCCGTATGTTGCCCACGCGCCAAACGCAGGACGACCGGGAATTTGAAATCCCGTGTTCATAAACAGCTTCGCCGGCCCGTGATTGAAGACATCGGTAGACATTCCGCGCAGCCAGGTCACTTCATCAACGATCTTGCGATGATGCGGCAGCAATTCGCTAAGCGACATCCCCGATTGCCCGTAGCGAGCAAATTTGCGCTTCGTGCCGAGCAGGGTTTCGTTGCCCTTGAGAAAAGCAAAACGCTTGCCTTTCATCAGACTTGGCGGCGGTGGTTGCCCGGACAATTTGCGCAATTTTGGCTTGTCAGAAAATAATTCCAGTTGTGAAGGCGCACCCGCCATAAATAAATAAATCACGCGCTTGGCTTTGGCTGGCAGCGGCGCTTTGCGCGGAGCCATCGGGTTGGTCGGATCAACGACTGCTCGTTGCTGTGTTGCGCTCAAGCCGTCGCGGGAAAGCAGGCAATTCAGTGCGATAGAACCGAGTCCGACAGCGCATTGCCCGAAGAAATGGCGGCGCGTTGTGTCTTGCAATTCGTTTGGAAGATGAGGGTTCATAAGTTTCCTGAGTGAAAAGTAGAAAATAATATTATTGCAATGTGACTAAGGATCATCAGCTTTACGATTCCTCGCTTCGGAGCAAAGGCTTTTTCGTGTATTGCGCGGGCACAGACACAATGTCAGCGGTCAGCGTCGCGTCGCGCTGGCGTTGACCTACGAGGCGAACGTAGCCAAGGTAGTCACCACGATCAGCTTCGAGCGCCTTGATCTCTGTTTCATTGTCAGGGGCTATCACCCTGTGCCAGTCCAGCCAGCGTTGCCAGCCATCGGGCATGGTATCGGCTAGGTTGATGTCCATAATCCCTGTTCGCTCCCAATGTCTTTGCCACCAAGCCGCCGAATGCAGGCACCACATGCTCGGTTCCCACCACGCCTGTAGGTGATCGGGAATCGCGCCCTCAATCTCCCGCATCAGTCCCGCCCCCGCGATCCCCACCTGACCACCTCGTTTCACAAACCGCGCGAGGTAGTTCAGGTACAGGTCATCCGTCCCGAAGTAAATGAAAGAATCAATACACACAATGGCGTCGAAAAACTCTTCAGCGAACGGCAACGAACGGGCATCGGCGTGAATTGGAAACACACCATCCTCAACCCCGGCATCTCGGATTCGCTGGATGTTTTCGGATTCGCTGAACCACAGGTCGGTGGCCCACACTTGCACGCCAAATTCGCGGCGCAGGAAGATGGACGACATAGCTCGCCCGCATCCGAGGTCCAGTACTCGCATGCCGGGCCGCAAGTCCAGCGCTGCGGCCAGCCACTCGGTTATCCACAATGGGTTGGCTCCGCCGCTGACGCTGGCAATGACCCATTCAGGATGATACTTCGAAGAGCGTGGAAATTGCTCAGAGACGAACCGTTTGTCCAAGATCATGTCAATAATCCTCGCCGAACTGTCATTACTCTCGCGTAATAAAATTGTCCGTATTAAAAAACACCCGCGAAGCAGCGGTCAGTGCGGCTTTTTCATAATTGTCACGGGGTTTATTCTATAATTTGTCTCGTTTCCTAGCTTCCAAACTGAACTTTTGTAACAACCATTCTAATACGGCTTCCTGATCATGAATCGTTGCGCGACAAATTTGCGCCAGCAGGTGAAT
>JAYVRW010000004.1:0-35993 GCA_043775925.1 Blastocatellia bacterium | reverse complement strand
CCCTTACTTCGTGCGGGCTTCTGCAATAATAATTACTGCTGTTTGGGCGTTTCAGAAGGGGAAAGTTTCTTCGCCGTTTCTTCCAATGCTTGCAGATGTTTTTCTGTTTCAGTGCCGTAATCACGGAAGCTTTTCAGAATGGTAGCTAATTCGTCATCACGTACTTTTAACCGATCTAACTCAAAATTGACCGCTCTGGATCGGGCATCAAGATTATCCTTGACCTGCTGAATTGCCTTGTTTTTATCAGAGTATGGCATGCGGCTGACCTGCGCTTCAATGCCCTGCGGAGACATTAACAAATCCAGATTTTGTTTTTCAGCATCAAGCGTGGCAATGCGATCCCGAAGCGTTTTCTGTTCGGCCTCATAACGATCAATGCGTAAATCTACACGGCTTAATTGTAGAATGTCGGTCTGCATTTGTTGCCGCGCATTTCCGGCACGGACTTCATTTACTAAACTTTTAACTTCAGTAGTCAAATTTTCCAAAGCGCGAACCAGCGCATCAGAGGACGGTAAACCATCTGATTTTGGCCTTGGCACATTCGTCTTTTCAGTTCCCGATGAAGGTTGCGAAGGCTGGTCGTTATTGTCAAGATCAATGATTCTGTCAAATTGAGTAGGTTGCTTGACAGGGCGCTGCGGCTTGGAAGTTTTAGGTGGCGAAGCTTGCGCGAGGCTATCAACATTGAATGACACAAGAGCAAGAAATGAGATGACGAAAATAAAGTACTTCATATTTTACTTACCTGATGCAGAAGCCCGACTGTTAAGGAGGGCAGGCGTCTCAGAAAATAGTTTCCTCAGCGCCGACGCCCTTGTTAACACGCGGGCTTCTGCAATCTCAACGCGCTAACTGCTGCGCTTTTGGAAACGTAGGCACACTCACATTTCCATCTTTATCAACCGCCTGCACCGCAAAAAAATAATCGTCCTTCGACAAACCTTTCATCACGAATTCTGTCACGTTGCCAACATCAAGGCTGCCCGTCCAAAACGGCTGATGCGTGGGGCGCCAAACAATGCGATAGCCGGCCAGATCAGGCTCTGTATTAGCTTTCCACGTGAGCGTCGTGTCGTATTCCTGCCGCGTAGTTTTGAAGCTCACTCCCGTCGGAGAAGCCGGAGCCAACGCCATACTGCCCAGGCTGGCGGCATTCACGCGGGCAACCTGCGCGACAAATGCGAAGTCTACCATTTCGGGAACATCGCCGTATTTGATGCCATTTTCTTCGCGTATCACCTGATGCTGGCGCGTGAAATCCTCGTTCGGTTCCGTGAATCGGACGGCGGAAAATCCGCGCTGCAAAAATGGAATGTGATCACCTCCGCGTCCATAACGGTCTCGCCGAAAAATTAATGTCACCTCAAAATTTGGCACGTAGCGTTCACCAACCTCTTTAATGTACCGCGCCAGTTGCCGCGAAGCGCTGTCGTTTTCTCCACCTACGGATTGGCGCGTTCTCGCTTCGGCTTCCGTTTCCGTTGAAGGAATTCCTTCAGAAAATAAACGAATGCGCCGATTCTCTTTCACGCCGTTGCCCCCATTTGTGTTCCCGATTATATCGTTTGTAAACATAGCGGCGATATTCAACGCTTTTGTTTTGGCTTGTTCTGCCCAATGCGCGGCTCCCAGCAATCCTTGTTCTTCGCCTGGAACAGTCATAAAAACAATCGTCGCATCGAATTCATACTTGGACATGACCCGCGCCATTTCCATCACTGCGGCTGTGCCTGAAGCATCATCGCTGGCGCCGGGAGCATCGCTGTTCGCATCAAGTACACTCTGCGTGCAGACGCATGAATCATAATGCCCGCTGACCACATACAGACGGTCTTTGGATTCGGATTGTTTCCCTGGCAGAGTCCCGACAATATTGATCAGGCGCGTCGGTTGCGGGACACGTGTTCCAATAGGTTGGATAAAATCGTCTTCGCTGACAATGAGGCGCCCGCCGGAATCTTTGCTATAGCGGTCAAATTCAGATTTGATCCATGTCCGTGCAGCCCCAATGCCACGTTTCGGATCGTCCTGCGATGACAAGGTATGCCGCGTGCCAAAGCTGACTAATTTGCGAACAGTAGTTTCGATGTTGGTTGCAGAAATTTCAGTCAGAATTTTTTCGATCTGTGGGTTTTGTTTGGCGGAGAGCTGCGCTTGTTGCGCTGAGACTGAGCTGTGAAAAATCAGAAGCAAAAAGAAACTCCCGCAAAGGCGCAAAGACGCAAAGAAGACAATGCGACTGAATTTATAAGCATCAAATTTCATACGGTTTCCTGATTGTAATACCCAGCTTTTCGATATGATTCGTCGAGGACTTCGACGACGTGAACCACTTTGCAATCCAGGCCTTTCGTGCGGCATCCAGCGCCCAATTGCATGTGACAGCCAGGATTTGCAGTCATTAATAAATCCGCACTGGTAGCTTTCACTTTATTAATTTTGTCCGTCAGAATTTTGTCGGACATTTCGGGTTCACTTAGATTATAAATTCCGGCTCCGCCACAGCAATCCTGCATTCCTTCCAACGGTCTGAAATCAAGTCGGGGAATCGCCGCCTTCAAAACATCCTGCGGAGCTGAAGTGATTCGTTGTGCGTGGTACAAATGACACGGCGCATCGTAGGTCACAGATTGTTCAATGGGAGCACCTTCACGAACACCAATGTTGTTGAGATATTCAGAAACATCGCGGACGCGGCGGCTGAATTCATGCGCCAGCGCGGCGTACTTTTCATCATCCTTCAATAACTCGCCGTAGTCCTTCATCATCGCACCACATCCGGCGGAATTGATGATAATCAGAGACTTATAATGATTCTCGAAGGCTTCAATATTTTTGCGGGCTAAATCTCTGGCAATGTCAATTTCTCCGGCGTGGGCGTGCAAAGCTCCACAACAAACCTGCGTTTTGACGGGAACCAGAAATGCGCCATTCGCTACCATCACACGCGCAGTGGCGTCATTCGTGTGTTTGAATAAGCCTTCCATCACACAACCGGTGAAAACTGAAACTTCGCGTTTTTCGGCGAGCGGTTTGTCTTCGACGGCAATGGAAGTCGTCAAAGCGTTCGCCTTTTTTCTACGGCTGAAAAAATTTCCGAAAACAGGTTTGGTCGAAAGCAACAATGACAAAGCAAATTCCGCTTGTGGGTTCACTTTGTTCATTAAGGTTTTGATGGGCTTCAACCACAAAGCAAAATTGCCTAATCCACTATCACGAAAGTAGCGATTGACTGCCATGACCTTGCTGAATTTTTCAGGGTAAGGGAAAAGTTCTTTCAAGGCGCGTGACAGTAATTTCTCAACAATCGTATTTGGTTGTTTCACGCCTGATCGCACCATCGCGGCCCGCGTCGTTTCAAGCAAATGACCGTATTCAACTCCCGCCGGACACGCGGTTTCACAGGCACGGCAACCCAAACATAAATCCATGTGATGCTCGAATTTTTTATCGTCGAGATCAAGCTTGCCTTCGACAACGGAACGCATCAAAAGTATGCGGCCACGTGGACTATCGTTTTCATTGCCAAGTTGCACATACGTCGGACAAGCCTGTAAACAAAGGCCGCAATGAATGCAACCCAGCAGCTTGTCACTCTCAGCTTCGACCGCAGTTGTTAATTGAGTTAAGTTCATTTTTATTAATTCGGGCTTGGGTCTTAGTTCTTTGGTCTTGGTTTTTTGGAAAGAACCTCAAGCTTTTCGCAACAAAATCAAAGACCAAAAATCAAAAGCCAAAACCCAATTTTAAATTCCTGCCACAAACCTGCCTGGGTTGAGGAGGCGTTGCGGATCAAATTTTTCTTTCAAGGAATGCATCAAGGCTGCCGTCGCACCGATTTCGCCCCAGACATCAATTTGCGATTTCAGTTCATTCGGAGCACGGACAATCACGAGATTTCCGCCCAGAGTTTGCGCTCGACCACGAAATTCTGAAATCCGTTTAGGGCGTTCTTTCGTGCGAAACCAATCTAATGCATGATTACTAGCGTGAATTCTAATCACACCATTCGCGGCATGGGCACGCAACATTGAGAGCGGAGATTCTGGCAAATATTTTTGGACTTCGGCAATCATCGCCCCTAAATCCGCTGGTTTGACGCTGACTCTGAAAATTAAATCCCATTCGGATGAAACTTCAGTTTCACGGTACATTTCCCAAAATTTTGCCGCTGTCTCAACGTTGAGCTTTAAATTTTTGTAGCCAGTTCCCAATCTCAACGCTTCCGCGATTTGCCATTCAATCGTTTCTTCTTCTCCGATAAATTGCAAAGCCAGCGCGTAGTTGCCCTCATTCGTAGTGGTGATCTCAATTCCGTTATCACTCAGATTAGCCGAGAAGAATTCCATCGCCGTTGGTTGCACATCCGAAGCCCTGATACGCGCCACTAAATCACAAATATCAATCACTGTTCCCGCTGAAAAAATGATCGTCCGTTCGACCGGAGGCAGCGCCCGCAATTTAAAACTGAGTTCCGTAATAATTCCAAGCGAACCGAAGCTGCCTGTATAAAGCTTGCACAAATCATAGCCGGCGACATTCTTGACGACTTTGCCTCCGGCGCGTGTCGTCAATCCGTAAGCGTGAACAACCTGCATTCCAATCACCCAATCACGCGGCGTTCCAAAGGCGCTACGCATCGGACCTGAACTGGCAGTGGCGACTATCGCGCCCAACGTTGCACCTTCGTCGCTGCTAAATGGGTCAAGCGGAATCCATTGACGATGCACCGCTGCCTGTTGATTAAAACCATAAAGCGTACATCCGGCTTCGACCGTCGCAGTCAAGTCAGCAGGTTCGTATTCCAACACCCGATTCATTTGCGCGGTAGAAATAATTAAGTTGGCGCGGACGGGAGGATTCCCCATCTCCAGCCACGTACCTGCGCCTGCCGGAATCACCGTCAAGCCTTCGCTCATCGCAAAGCTGAGCATTTCGCTCATCTCCTTGACGGAATGCGGCAAAGCAATCGCCCGGGTGGATTCGTCTGCGACGCGGTAGTGCGATCCAATCGCCAGCAAGGTACGGTCGCCTCCGAACGATTCAGTCAGTTTTTGATAGATGACTTCAGGAGATTTTTCTTTGGTTGTTACTTCTGCTCGTAAATTGTTCATTCGTTCATTCGTGAGAAAAAATAGTCGCGGACTTCAGCGCATCAATCGCTAAAACTGCGCAATGTTCTTTGTTGCGCGGTAATGTTTCTAAGGCCTGTTTCACGTCTTGTGGTGTAAGTTTCAGCGCTTCATCAATGGATAAACCTGTCACCATTTCGGTTAAGATTGAGCCTGCCGCCAGACTCGGTGGACAACCCTGTGCCTGAAAACTTGCGGCAATAATTGTGCCGTCTTCTACTTTCAAATACAAATGTAATAAATCACCGCAAACCGGATTAGCAGCTTCGCCCTTTAACGAAGGATTTTCCAGGACGCCAACATTGCGGGGATTTTCCAGATGATTAAGAACCGTCTTACTATACATAAACTGGGTTTCGAGTTTCGGGTTTTGAGTCTCGCGGAAAACCTAATTACCTGGTTTTCTCGAAACTCGAAACGCAGAACCAAAAACTGATTTCGGAGAAATCCGACGTAATTTTTCGACTACCGTTGGCAGCGTCTCAAGCAAATAATCTATTTCTTCTTTCGTACTATCTTTGCTCAAACTGAAGCGCAAAGAACCCCGTCCCGATTCGTGATCCAAGCCAATCGCAGTCAGAACATGCGAAGGCTCAATGGAACCGGAAGCACACGCCGAACCCGTAGAAACTGCGATGCCTTTTAAATCCAAGCTAATCATCAAGCCTTCACCTTCGCAACGATCAAAGTTGAAATTTGCAATATGAGGGACGCGACATTCGCCGTCACCGTTACGTGAAATATTAGAAATCCGATTGATGAGTTCAGCTTCAAGATATTCACGCAATCCAGTGACGCGCGTCATAAAATCTGCCAGATGCAATCGTTCTAATTCGCAGGCTTTACCAAGCGCCACAATCATTGGCACACTTTCCGTTCCTGAACGCCGATCTCGTTCCTGATGACCTCCGAGCGATTGTGGTTGTAACCTGACGCCGCGCCTGATAAATAAAGCTCCGATGCCTTTCGGAGCGTGAATTTTATGACCTGAAATCGAAAGTAAATCCACCCCTAATTCACGAACATCTACCGGGATTTTTCCGACGGATTGCACGGCATCGGTATGAAAATGCAAATGTCTTTGTCCGGCTTGTCGTCGCTGTTTGACGATCTCGCCAATTTGTTTCAGCGGTTGAATCGTGCCGAGTTCGTTATTCACGTGCATGACAGAAATCAGCACAGTTTCATCCGTCAGCGCAGCTTGTACATCTTCAACGCGAACAATGCCATCGTGATAAACCGGCAAATACGTTACATCCCAGCCTAAACCTTCCAAATATTTGCACGAATTGAGCACGGCGGAATGTTCAAATTGCGTCGTAATAATGTGCTTGCCTTTCTTCGCATGCGCCTCAGCAATACCTTTAACAGCTAAATTATCAGCTTCGGTTCCGCCAGCTAAAAATATAATTTCATTGGCTGTTGCATTGATTAACTGCGCGACCTGATGACGCGCTTCTTCGACTGCCTGTTTTGCACGCTGCCCCCATTGATGAGTGCTGGAAGCGTTGCCATAAATTTCAGTAAAATACGGCAACATCGCCTGCACCACCTGATCGTCTACGCGAGTTGTAGCGCTGTTGTCGAGATAAATTTTTCGCGGAGTTGCCTGCATAAAATTTCAGCCTATCGCTATTACTCTTCAAGGATAAGTGTCACAACCATTTTGTTCAAGTTGGTAAGACCGAATTATTTGGGCAACGAGGAGCGCAGATGTCACATCTGACTTAGAGCTTGAAAATTGCAACTTGCCAGTCGCTTCAAGTTGTTATACAAAGCAGTTCCCCTTTCCTACTTCGGAGGCATTTATGATCAGCCGGATCGCATCGGTTTTCTCTCTTCTCTTAATTTTTTCTGTGGTGTCAATAGCACAACCACGCAGCAATCGCCCTGTTATCACCCGCAATCCTGAAGCGCAGGATTTGCGTCCCCACGAACGTGGCTACCGCACCGGATACGAGGATGGCTTTGAGCACGGGAAAGATGATTTCAACCGCGACCAGCCGCGCGATTTTAGTGCGAGCAATGATTATCAGCGGGCCAATAATAACTACGATCAAAGAATGGGGCGAATTGAAGAGTATCAGGATGGATACCGCGCAGGCTTTGAGTTGGGCTACAACGATGGATATTTTGGGCGTCCATTTTCAGGCGCACTTCCGAAAAATTTAACGACTATTGTGGTCGGCGCAGGAACAGTGGCAACGCGAGAAAATCAGGAAAATCACCGGGAGCCGGAAAATGTTGATCCGCGTGATGATCGTCGAAACTACCCGCGCGGAGCCGAACGCAATGAAAGCGCAGGCAACGGGCAGCGAATTCCACCAACCAGCAATCGAACCAATGATCGGGAAGCCGATTTTTCCATTCCTGCCGGAGATCAATTAAGAATTCGCCTGACTTCTCCACTCAGTTCAAAAACAAATCGTGAAGGCGATCAGTTTACAGCGCGAGTCGTTAGCCCATCTGCTTATGTCAACGCCACTGTTGTTGGACACATCACGCGAATTTCACATTCCGGCAAGGCGACTGGAAAAACTGAAATGCAACTGGCCTTCGACGAAATCACGATGCCCGACGGACGCAGCGCACCGCTCGAAGCGATGGTTGAAAAGGTCTATGAAAGCGCTTCCGTCAAAACTGTGGATGAAGAAGGTAACGTCCAGTCTGGAACCCGGACACGCGATACAGCGACGCGAGGCGCTGGCGGAGCTGCGATTGGCGCTGTCATTGGCGCGATTGCCGGAGGTGGTAAAGGTGCGGCGATTGGCGCTGTCATTGGCGGCGCAGCCGGTGCCGGCTCTGTTTATGCCCAGAACGGAAAAGATATGATTCTTGAAGTTGGAACGGAAATGATGATTCGGACCAGTGGCAGACAGGAGCGGTAAGGAAGTTCAGCCCACGAATTACACGAATTTTCACGAATAATTTTGGTAAGAGTTGCCGCTTTTAATTTGTGGAAATTTGCATCATTCGTGACTCTCTTATGAAGCAACAGCTTCGGCAAACGGAAGCCCTATTTCCTCAATTTCGTGTTTAACCTGATGACTCTTGAATTTGGGTTTCACGACTCGGCGGCGACTCGCTTTATTCCGGTACATCGCAAAATCCGCCACTTTCATCAAATCTTCCAAAGTCCGCCCATCCTTGCCAAATACAGCGTAGCCAATGCTCGCGCCAATCTGTAAATCCAGCCCTTTAATTTTGAACTGATATTTCTCCAAATAAGATTGGATGCGACGAATCAAGTCACCAATCGAATGTTCTTCGACATACGGCAGCAGCGCAACGAACTCATCTCCACCATAGCGAACCAGCGGATCGCCTGCCCGTAATTCCTGTTTCAAGCACTTCGCAACTTCGCGCAAGACCTCATCGCCGACGGCGTGCCCGTAAGTATCATTGATTTGCTTAAAGCCATCCAAATCGAACATTAACATCGCCAGCGTATTGCCGTACCGTTCGGCGCGCGTGGCTTCCTGCTCAAAAGCTTTAGCCAGAAAACGAGAATTCGGCAACTGCGTCAAGGCATCGGTCAACGCCCTTGCTTCGGTATCACGATAAGCCATAGAGTTGAAGAGCGCATCTGCTGCCAGCGGAGCTACCAGCGAAGCAATTCGTAAATGATCCGCACTGAATCCTTCTTCACTGGTCGTACATAAAGCAAACGCTCCGATATTTTTGCCCGCTCTGGAAAGTGGGTAAACCGCAATGACGCTGAAGACCGGCTCTCCATATTCGTTAAGCAAGGGAGCCGAACATAGTTCCGGCTGCCCATTCACGAGAGCTTTTTTCACAATGTCTAAAATTCCTCGCTCCGAATCTAATCGCTCAGTATGAGCGCCAACAGCTCCACGCAAATATATCGCTCCGGCATTTTCGTCATACAAATAAAGCGCGTGTGCTGCGCACGGAATTAAACGACTAAGTCGGGAAACAATAATTGACACGGCTTCTTCAACATTCAGGGTGCTGCTGAGGGTTTGCGCCATTTCAAATAATTCTGTCGCTTCAAGACGCGCACTACGAATAGCTTCCAGATAACTGGTTGGAATTAATTCCGGGTGGTTGTGCGAAAGCAATGAGACTTGTTTAGTCTTTCCAAGCACACAACCCAACTGAGCTTCTAAATCCGGGAGCTTCGCTAGAAAAAGTTCGACGATATTCCGATCAAATTTTCGGTCACTCTCGCGTAATACCATCTGGATCGCCAGACTTCTGGCTCCAGGATTTTGGGAATCACAATAAATATTCTCAAAGGCTGAAGCAACCGCCAGAATTCTGGCCGTGACCGGAATCTCAGTGCCTTTGAGCTGATCAGGGAATCCTGTTCCATCCCAGTTTTCATGGTGATGTCGAACCGCAGGAACAAGCGGGTAAGGGAAACCTATCCGTTCCAGGATTTTCGCACTAACCACCGGATGAAGGCGAATTTTATCCTGTTCGGCATCCGTCAATGCCTCGTTTTTCTGCAAAATATAATCAGGAACAGCGAGATGCCCGATGTCGCGCAAAGCCACGGCTCCTCGAATGGCTTTCAGTTCTGGAATCGGCAATCCCAGCGCACGCCCCATCCCTTCTGCAAAAACCTGAATCCTTTGTGTATTGGCGTTCTCACAATGATCTTTAGCACCAATAGCACTGGCCAGGACTTCAATCGTCCGCAGATGAAGCTCGGATATTTCTTCGGCACTTTGCTGAATCGAAATGTATTTCCCCTTAAAGTTTCTATACGCCACATAGAAGATCGTAATAATCAGAAGGCAGGCCATCATGGTGTATTCCTGCTTCAATCCAACCGCAAAACAAATGACATTCGCCATCACTGCTGAAGCAAAATATGGGACAAAACTATTTACCCACTCACCCGGCTCTATTCTGATATTTTTTGACCTAATAGCTTTGATGATCTGTACCCAATGCAAGTCCATGAGGAAGCGTCCCCACGCCATCCACGCCAGAGTATTAAGAACCAGCATCGGCTGACTTGGCGAACTGGAACCAAGCTTATGTAAAACAACCGGAAGACTCTGGTAAATCAGGGCTGCCGCCGCTGCCGAAAAAGCGGATTTAGCCACGCGGGTTCCAAACAATAATTTGTCTCGCCGATATTCTGTCGAGGCACTGATAATTGTTGTGACAACAGAAAAGATGATGGCTGCTGGAGCTTGGAATGCCATGACTACCAAAAAAAATAAACACTCAGTAATGTTGAGCGGTAATTTGAAGTATGGCAACGATAGTGTCATTGCCCACATCAATAGGACAAAATAGCTTAGTTCTGGAACGTCTTTCCTTAAAGCATTTGATGCTTCACCTAAAATCACCACGCCACCACCAATGAAGACGAGTCTGATCAGCCGCAAAAAGGGGTTGTCGTAACGGTTCATGATTTTGTTACCAGCTAACGGTTTTCACCGAATCCTACTATGGTAAGCAGAGGGGGGGAGGAAGATGAACACAAACTTGCTTAGTCCATTCACCAGCCTTGAGACACGGTTAAGAGTTCACCTCAACCGAGCTACACGATTGTTTTAGATTTAAACACCGTCCATCAAAGTAGTGAGGATACTTTGCCAGCATTTGTTATAGAAACCATGGCTCTGGTGCTTGATTCATTGCTAAACATCAGCATTGAGTCCCCAGGAAGTAAAAGCATTTTTGAGCGCAAAGCTATTATCCATTAAACTACGTTAATCGGTCTACAAAAAAATCACACTTTTGATAAAATTTGTTTAAGTGTCCTTACTTCTTATACTTGCAATCAGCAGAAAATCTATTAATCATTGCAAACAGAATACTCATAGCTAATATTCTGTTTGTGGCACGGTTTTTGTTATGGCAGAAATAAGCGAGGAAGAAATCAAGATGCTGGCATTTCTCTGATCGGTAATCCGAAAAAAAATTGGCTGCCCTGCCCTGGCTGGCTTTCGACTCCAACGATACCTTCGTGCATCTCCACCAGATGTTTGACGATTGCCAATCCCAATCCAGTTCCTTTGGTTCGATCATCCTTATTTGGGTGAAGCTGAATAAATTTGTCGAAAATATGATTGATAGAGCCTGACGGAATTCCGCATCCATTATCCACAACACTGAAAACGATGAATTCATCTTTGATGCCCGCACTGGCGCGAACCGTTCCTGCTCTCGGAGTAAATTTAATGGCATTGCTCAGGAGATTTGTCAGCACCTGCTCAATCCGTAATCCATCACACTGAATTTCCGGCAAATCAAAGCCAACGTTATTTTCGAGAACAACCCCGGCTTTTTCGGCAAGCGGTTGAAGTTGATCCATCACCGCTTCAACCATTGTACGCGGATCAAGAGGTTCGAACTGCAACCGCATCATTCCTGATTCCAATTTAGAGAGATCAAGTAAATCGTTCACCAACTGGCGTAGGCGATCTCCGCTTTCAATGATACGGCTGACACTTTCAGATTGAGCTTCGTTGAGCGGGCCATAAACTCCAGCATCCAGTGTTTCAGCCAAACCAATCATCACCGTCATCGGAGTGCGCAGCTCATGGGTAATCATCGAAAGAAATGTATCTTTCATCCGATCCAATTCACTCAGCCGCGAATTCGCCGAGACGAGCGCTTCGTTCATCGCAAAGATTTCCTGATTGCTGCGAGCGAAGTCGTCCTCCAATTCTGCTAAGCGACGACGCAACAAATCGCGCTCTTCGCGTAATCTCTGATTTTCCTGAATCGTAGTTGGTTCCATAAAAGCTTCAGCAAATAAAAAAGAGCTGCAAAATATGCAAATACTTGCATAGCTCAGCAGCTCCTTCGCTGATAATTTTTCGGATTGCTGGCGTTATGCTTGGGATTCGGCAGTAACCAGATTGACCAGCGTTCGCACACAAATGCCTGTCGGGCCAACGGAGAGATACGGTTTGCTACTGTCATTCCAGGCAGTGCCAGCGATGTCAAGATGTACCCACGGAGTATCCCCGACGAATTCACGCAGGAAATACGCGGCAGTAATCGTACCGGCTTTGCGTCCGCCAACATTTTTGATGTCAGCAATATCACTCTTGATTTGATCGCGGTATTCACGGTCAAGCGGTAATTGCCAAATCTTTTCACCAGAACTTTTTCCGGCATTTATTACCGCATCTGTCCATTCCTGATCGTTGCCCAGCGCGGCGACATAGACATCGCCGAGCGCAACAGAAACAGCTCCGGTCAGCGTCGCCAAATCTACAATTTTCGTTGCGCCAAGCTGGATCGCATACGTCAGCGCATCGCACAAAATCAAACGGCCTTCAGCATCGGTGTTGATAACTTCGATAGTTTTACCAGCCATCGAACGAACAACATCGCCGGGACGCTGCGCACGTCCTCCCGGCATATTTTCGACGGCGGGAACAATGCCGATAACGTTGATGGAAGGCTTGAGTTGCGCAATCGCTCGCATCGCCGCAATGGTTGTCGCGCCGCCAGCCATATCGTATTTCATCTTTTCCATGCTGTCCGCTGGCTTGATGGAAATACCCCCAGTGTCGAACGTCACGCCTTTGCCAACGATGGCGATGGTTTCTTTCGAGGTCGGCTCGGCGCTCGGCGTATACGTCAGCACAATTAATTTAGCAGGTTCGGCGCTGCCCTGTGAAACACCCAGCAGCGAACCCATGCCAAGCTCTTTCATTCGAGCTTCGTCAAGTACGTCAATTTCCAAACCGTATTTCTGCGCGACTTCTTCCGCCTGACGAGCAAGTTCGGTCGGCGTCATATAGTTGCCCGGCTCGTTGACGATTTCGCGGGCGAAGTTGGCAGCTTCAGCTAAGATTTGCCCACGCTCCGCACCCTGCGATAATTCCTGGGAATCGCCTTCGACGGTGGCCAGAATCATCTGCTCAATCAACTTCTCCTCTTTGTCGCTGGTGTGATATTTGTTGGCATCCCAGAGCGAGAGCAACGCACCTTCGACGCCTGCCTGAACAGCATCGCCGAGCGGAATTTGTGAGCGTCGTAAGAAAGCAAATTTGCGGACATTTTTTGCCCGCAGAAAACGAGCCGCAGTTCCCGCCACACGTCGCACGACATCGGTGTTGTAATCCGCCAGTTTCCCAGCGCCGAGCAATAACAAACGCTTGGCCGCGATGTCGCCGGGACTGTGCAAGTACACAATCTCTCCGGTTTTCCCAGATAATTCGCCGTTTTCGATGAGCGAAGTAATGACTCCGTTGGAGCGCTTGTCCAATTCGGCTAAGGCGTTGCTCTCGTCCGGCTTTTCACCCTCGTAGACGCTGACCACTAGCGCATCACATTCGATTTCGTAAAATTTCCGTGCGTCTGCTTTAACTTCCATTTGATTTATTAACTCCTAAAAAATATTGTACTGGCTTTGCCGCAATTTATATTACGTTTTTATTTGATCGCTCAAAATTCTGGCATTCTTCACAGAATTTCTGTATATTCTATTTTGCTTTTGACCCTGTTTGTCCGAAGTTTGACGTTAATGCGTCAAATATTTATGTAGGACAAATGGGGTCTTAGCTTTTCATGCCTCGTTTTGTTAATGCTCCATCATAAACAGCGTTGTTGGGTTGAAAACACCAATGTAGATAAGGCAGAAGCCAACGATTAGTTTTATCGCCTGCTGTGCCAGTGCTAATTCCAATATTGAAGTGAGGTTTGATTTCTTCTATTTCACCACGAATAGTTTTGTACAATTTTTCCTTAGCAATAGTTTTTTTCCCGCGCACTCTTTGCCCTAAAGGCTTTTCTTTGTGTTTTTCATTCAACATAAAACACATTGAACCTAAAACAATATCCAGGCATTGCAACAGAATATGATCGTGGGAACGAACTTCTGTAATGTCTTCTTTTAAAAGCCTAATATTTGCTGATTGAAAACTACGATACTGAGGTAAGCCAAGCAGGAATCCTTTAAACTGTTCTGTCTTTTCTTTGGTATCAGGAAATTGATCGAAATAAAGCCTTAATTTGACACTGGTTTCTTCTACAGTTATATGCTTCAGCCCTAGACCATGTTTGATGAATTGGTAATAAAGTTTGAAGTATTCCATCTCCCTATCTTCTTTTGTTAATCCTTGTGGAACGTGCGCATTTTGCCGAAACATAATTCTGACGCGCACGTTGGATGCTTTGATCTCTTCAAAAAATACGCGCATTAATTCTTGATGCTTGGATAAATAGTTTTCAGATACTTTTTCCCACTTCACCTCTTTGTGCAGATTCAACTCGACCTTTGCATTATTAAGTTTTTCAGTAACACGTTGATAATGAGAAGACCCAACAACCAATCCACCATAGAAGTTTGAGTAATATTTTCCTTTTTTATCTGATTCATCGCAAAAGACGATATATTCTTTCTCCATCAGTCATCTCTATTTCGCTGTTTCAGCGCCGAACGTGCTTCACGTTCCTGATCTTTTTTCGTTTCGGTTTCGCGTTTATCGTGCAGCTTTTTACCGCGTGCAATTCCGATCTCACACTTGATAAATCCATTCTTGAAATAAAATTTTGTCGGGACTACGGTCAATCCCTTTTCCTGAATCTTGGATTGTAGCCTGACAATTTCGCGTTTGTGCATCAACAAGCGACGTTCCCGCGTCGGGTCGTGATTTTCACGATTACCGTGTGAATATTGGTTGATATGCACATTCAACAACCAGATTTGTCCATCGCGCACCGACACATACCCATCTTTCAAATTCACACTGCCTTCACGCGCAGATTTCACCTCTGTGCCCTGGAGTACGATTCCCGCTTCGTAAGTATCAAGGATGAAATAATTATGGTAGGCGGCTCGGTTAGAGCTGATAATTTTCTCTGACATTTCGTAAAACTACTTTCGTTACTGCTTCAACATCATCTCGTTGGTCGTCCCAAACCCCAGGCTTTCATAAAGTGGACGACCCGCGTCCGAAGCGTGCAAGGAAATTCGACCCATTTTATTTTCCTGACACCACTCAATCATCACTTGCATCAGGTGCCGCGCCAAATTTTTGCGGCGATGTTCACGCTCAGTGAACATATTCAAAATATACGCTTCCTGTCCGCCGCTAAAACAACCAAGTCGTGGCAGCAAACGGCGCAAAATCATACCACCACCTGCGATAACTTGCCCTTCAAATTCAACCAGCCAGCCCCGGTATTCGCCGGACACTAACATTTCACGCAGCATTGGTAATGAATTAATTTCAACGTTCTGCGCTTGTTGCTCGTCAATGTAGCGCATATCAAAAAACATCGCGGCGCGGTGACGTGCGATAATATCAGCATCGTCAATTGTGGCAAGTCGAATTTTATAATCTGATTGCATGCAGTCGAAACCTGTTTCCTATTTTTTCGGAGCGCGACGACCATTTTTGGCTCGCACTGCCCATTTTTTGCCGTCGGATTGATTTACGCCGACACGGATTTTCCGATAGCTTCCATCATCTTTCGGATTCGTAGAATAGTAGCTCAACCAATATTGACGACGTAATTCTTTGGCGATCTTCGCAATTGCCTTCCCAATCATTTCGGCAGCGTGAGGAAACTCCGCAGTGCAGTCCAATGTCTTACGTTGCGCCGTAGATTCGCCACCTAGTTTTTTGCATTCTGTCGTCTGGAATTACGATCACTTGTCCATTCACTACCATTGGTGCAACGGCATTTCCGCAACTGCCCCTGACTGCGCGATATACACGGATTGTCCAGGTTTGATGACAAAATTTTCAGTCTGGCCGAAAGCTGGATTTGCAAAGCAACTACTCAACAAACCTACGAGAAAAACGGCGAGTAAACGATTGGACCTGACCTTCTCCTTTATGGCTACAATTTAATTCAAACTTATTCCCCTTTGAGTGGTCGTTCCATCAATTCCATTAACAATTCCTGCGGCGTCTTATCTTCGTACATCATTTTGTAGACTCCGGTCGTGATTGGCAATTCAACACCGAGGCGTTTTGATAATTCATGGGTAGCCTGCGCCGTTTTCACGCCTTCCGCTACTTGTCGAGTTTCACCCACAATTTCTTTGAGGGTGCGCCCGCGTCCAAGCTCATAACCAACCTGACGATTGCGCGAAAGATTTCCCATGCACGTCAGCACCAAATCGCCCATTCCAGCCAGACCCGCCATCGTCTCGCCGCGTCCGCCCAGCTTCACCGCCAGCCGCGTCATTTCTGTCAATCCGCGTGTAATCAATGCCGCTGCGCTGTTGTATCCCAAGCCCAAACCGTTCACGCATCCGGTGGCAATTGCCATCACATTTTTGACTGCGCCACAGATTTCAACGCCGACTACATCATTGTTCGTGTAAACACGAAAGCGGCGCGTCGAAAGAGCGGATTGCACAACCGCCGCCGCGTTCAAATCAGAAGAAGCAGCGACTATCGCGCAGGGCTGATTTTGCGCGACTTCCAACGCAAAAGTCGGGCCGGATAGTGCGACGTAACGCGGAGCAAATTTCGTTTGCAGAACATCACACACAACTTCTTCCATCCGCATTTGCGTCTGAATTTCAATGCCCTTCGTCGCGCTGACAAAAATTATTTCAGCCTGTAAAAACGGGAGCATATTTGCATACACTTCACGACAAACGTGCGAAGGAACGGCAGTGATAACTATCTCAGCCTCATACAAAGCTTCGGGCAAATCGTGCGTTGGAGAAATATTTTCAGGTAAGTCAAAACCAGGCAGGTAAACTTTATTTTGCTTTTGGGTTTTGAGCGTAGCCGCGACTTCAGGATCGTGCGCCCAAAGCTTGATTTGATGCCCAGCTTGTGCGGCAACTAAGGCGAGCGCCGTTCCGTAACTGCCTGCGCCGATAATGGCAATATTTTTCATTGGTAAAACTTAGACAGGATTTACAGAATTAACAAGATTAGATGAATTTTCATCCTGTAAATCTTGTCAATCCTGTCTGATTTTCTCTCAGTCAGTTGTGGCTTTTTTCTGACCGAATTTACTTTCCGTCCCTGCCATCAATCGTTTGATATTCTCGGTATGCTTGAGGACGATCATGGATGCGACGACGCTGATGGCGACTAACATTTGAATTAAATAGGGACTGTGCGAAATCCAGCCATGAAACAACAAAATCCAGAGTGGCATCAACAGCGTAGCGATCACGGAACCCAGCGAAATGTAGCGCGTCTTCATCACAATCAAAATAAAAACTGCAAACGTACACAGCGAAGCTATTGGCGCAATTGCTAAGAAAACTCCTAATCCCGTCGCTACGCCCTTGCCTGCTTTGAAGCCCAGCCAGACGGGGAAAATATGTCCAACGATAGCCAGAATCGCCGCGCCTGCCGCTACCCAAGTAGTTTCCCACCACTCACTGCCCGTCATCAATCGCACAAGAATCACAGCAGCGACACCTTTCAAAATATCCAGCGCAAATGTCGCATACCCAGCCGCTTTGCCAGTGGTACGCATGACATTCGTCGCGCCTGTCGCACCGCTGCCAGCAGTACGAACATCTTTGCCAGAACCGAATTTGACAATCAAATATCCAAAAGGAATTGAACCAAGTAGATAAGCAAGAATTAGAACAGCTATTTGAAGTAGTGACATAGGCGTTTCCCTTATCAAAAGGTTTAGAATTTATCTATTTAAAATGCACCATACTTGAGGACACAACCTATCTCTTTCGAAATTTCTACATAAGCAGTTCCCCCAACCACAGTCCTTCCTTCACCATCATTTTGTTGTAAAGTTCCGCTAACCATCCAGACTCCATTTGCTAAATCTGCGGTAAATGGCTGCTCACTTCTCACGCAATCCACTCCAAAACTGGGACAATTACAGCCTCAGCAATTTTTATCGCAGTCGCTTCGTTAGGGACATAACCATTTTTAGGCTTGTAACCTGAATTCGGAGGAAACGGTTTCCCTTTTGGCGATGCAGTCTGAGAAATTTGCGGAAGCGGCGAATGCTCAGCCTTCGGGTCTAAAATCGGCACGTCATCTTTTTGCTTTGTACAAGAATTTACACTCAAAAGAGTGACAAACAAAAATAATATAATGCCAAATGATTTAGTTGACTCAGCTCTCCTCATATCACCTCATTTAATCCGCCGCCGCACCATATCCAGCGCAGCATTCACTGCCAGCGTCCGAATAAATTGACGGTCTCCGGGGAATAAAAATCTGCGTGAAGAACTTTCTATTTCATCTGCGATGCCGATGTAAACTAATCCGACAGGTTTTTCTTCGCTGCCTCCGCTAGGGCCGGCGATGCCTGTCACGCCGATGCCAATCGTCGAACGGGCGCGGCGACGGATGCCAATTGCCATCGCTTCGGCGACTTCGGGACTAACGGCTCCGTGCTTTTCGAGCAGGCGACTTGGCACTCCCAGCAAATCAATTTTGGCTTCGTTGGAGTAACTGACGACACCTTCCTTAAAATAATCAGAACTGCCAGGAACATCAGTGATACGCCCTGATAACAGGCCTCCGGTGCAACTTTCGGCAATGGAGATGCTGTATTGTTTGAGCTTTAATAATTCGCCGACGACTTCTTCCAGCGACTGATCGCGCAAAGAAAAAACGTTATCGCCCAACACCGTTTCCAGCTTGCCAGAAAGTTCGTCTAGCAATCTGTTCGCTTCAGTTTCGGTTTTCGATTGCGCGGTCAGGTGTAATTCGACCTGCCCTTTTCCAATTAAAATCGTTGTCGTTGGATTTCTATAGTTTTTATAAATCGGCGCCGCGCGTTCATCTACACCGGATTCTGAGAGTCCAAAGATACTAAGTTGGCGACGCAGCAAAAGTACATCGCCTCCACGTTCGCGGAACTTTGGCATAATCTGTTCTTCAAACATCGGCTTCATTTCGCGTGGCGGCCCCGGCATCAGGACAAACATGCATTTGCCTTCCGTCATGAAAATTCCGGGCGCGGTTCCGTGATGATTTTCGAGCGCCGTAGCGCGATCAGGAATCAACGCCTGCCGCGAATTAATTTCCGGCATTTTCATATCGCGCTTCGCAAAACGTTCCTGAATTTTATGCAGCACCGTATCATTCAAAACCATTCGCCGCTTCAGGACTCGCGCAAAAATCTTTTTAGTGATGTCGTCTTCAGTCGGTCCCAATCCGCCCGTGGAAATAATAATTTCAGAACGCTCCATCGCATCCCGAATCGCTTTTTCAAGGATGGCTTCGTCGTCACCAACGACACTTTTGAATTTGACTTCGATGCCGATGGAATTGAGTTTTTCCGTCAACCACAGCGAATTTGTATCCGTACGATACGGCGTGAGCATTTCTGATCCGATTGCAATAATTTCAGCATGTAACATAAGAGATAGTTTCGAGTTTCGGGTTTTGAGTTTCGAGGAGGAACGAGCTATCTGGTTTCCTCGAAACGCGAAACCCGAAACTCGAAACTATAGCTCTCGAAACTAATAAAGTATTTGTGGCGCAGCGAGCGCGAGGAATAATAACACTACCGCTGCATAAATTCCTGCCAGCACATCATCGGCCATGACGCCGAGACCACTGCCTAATTTTTCAAGGTGACGAATCGGGTACGGCTTCCAAATGTCAAAAGCGCGAAAAAGCAAAAATCCCAGAATGATCACAATTGTCGGCTTGCTTAATTGCGCAATCATCAGCGGAGCAATGAGAATATATGAAATTAATTGTCCGGCAACTTCATCTACGACTATGCGCTGCGCGTCTTTTTCGCCAAAGATTTTTTCGCCAAAATTTGAAGCCCAAATCCCCAGCGCAGTAACTAACACACTGGCAATAATAACTACTGCTTGAAAATACTGCGGAGCAGATTTACACGCCAGAAATAAACCATAAAAAATAATGACTCCGACGAGAGCGCCAAAGGTTCCGGGAGCAAAGGGAATCAATCCGACGCCACAAGTTGAAATGGCCAGCGCGAGGCGTTCGGTTGAGGTTTGAGCATTTATTTTCATGAGTTATATTTCAGGCTTTCGTAAACATCTATTATTACTGACTTCAGGAATGTTTTCTATTACTCCAAATCAGAATCGCAATTTTTTTCAATGAGGTACGGTCACATTTGACACTCTTATTATTACTGCATAGACTCACCCATTCGCTACGGCGATTAATTCACCATAAAGAGAGGTAGAGAGCAATGGCTCGAAAAAAAGTTACAGTTGTTGGGGCAGGAAATGTCGGCGCGACAACCGCGCACCGTCTGGCAGACAAAGAATTATGCGATGTCGTTTTAGTTGACATCATTGAAGGAATGCCGCAAGGCAAAGCATTAGACCTGGCACAATCAGGGCCGGTCGAAGGCTATGATTGCAAACTGATTGGCACGAATGGCTACAAAGAAACGGCGAACTCTGATGTGGTCGTCATCACTTCCGGCATTGCTCGCAAACCTGGAATGAGCCGCGATGATTTGCTCAATACCAATGGTGGAATTGTCGGCAGCGTCACCGAAGAAATTGTCAAATATTCGCCGAATGCAATCATTATTGTGGTTTCCAATCCGTTGGATGCAATGTCGCAGGTAGCCTTCAAGAAATCCGGCTTCCCCAAAAATCGTGTCATTGGAATGGCAGGAGTTTTGGATTCAGCCCGCATGCGAACCTTCCTCGCTGAAGCATTAAATGTTTCCGTCGAAAACGTGACAGCTTTCGTGCTGGGTGGACACGGCGATACGATGGTTCCGCTCCCGCGTTATTCAACTTGTGCTGGTATTCCTGTCACCGAATTGCTACCCAAAGAAGTAATCGAACAAATCGTGACGCGCACCGCGAATGGTGGAGCTGAAATCGTGAGCTTGCTCAAAACGGGTTCTGCCTATTACGCGCCATCAGCCGCAGCGGTTGAAATGGTCGAAGCAATTCTCAAAGATAAAAAGAAAATCCTGCCTTGCGCGGCTTACCTCGAAGGTGAGTATGGCATTAATGGATTGTATGTTGGTGTGCCAGTTAAACTTGGTGCCAACGGTATCGAAGAGATTATTCAAATTAATTTGACCACTGAGGAACGTGCTGCTTTGCAAAAGTCAGCGGGTGCGGTTCAGGAACTGGTCAACGTGCTGGGCGTATAATAGAGCTTTGTTGCAGCACAAATTTGTGATAGCGTTTTCAGACTGCCGCAGCTTCGCTACTAGCAACAGTAGAGTAATAAAGCTTGCGGCAGTCGTATTTTGTTGACTGACTGGGATTAACCTCCATCGGGAGACAAGCTCAAGCAAAGTAGTGGCCCCAGAAGGAAATTATCGTGAGTGAAGAAATAGGACTAATCGGCAAAGAGAAAATTTTGACAGAATTAAAAGCGCTCGAATATGAATTCGCGGTGGAATTGCCGCGCGCCTTAAGAACCGCTGCGGCTTTGGGTGATCTCTCAGAAAACTCCGAATATAAAATGGCGCGCGAGCGGCAGGATTTTGTCCGCGCTCGAGTCAGACAACTACAACAACAAGTTGCCAACCTCTCCAGTATTGATATTAACAAGCTGCCGCGTGATCGCGCTTCGTATGGCTCTACAGTAGTTTTGAAAGACACGGATCGCGGAGCTGAAGTTACCTATCGGCTAGTCACGCAGGAGGAATCTGATTTCGAAAAAGGATTAATCTCGACTTCCTCTCCGATTGGCAAAAGTCTGCTCAATAAAGAAGAAGGCGACGAAGTTAAAGTTCAAACACCGAGCGGGGTGCGTAATTTTGAAATTATTACGCTCACCACAATCCATGACGAAGCTTAATAAACAACGTCCAGCATTGACTCGCAGTAGCAAAGCCGATTAGACTGCTTGTCCGAAATCTCTACAGGTCAGGATTCACAGTTTGGCTGAGTATTCATCATCCCAAAATTCACTGCTTCAAAAGTTATTGACGACCCTCGTCGTGGCTTCTGCATTTATCGCCAGCGCATTCGTCGTAATGTACCTCTCGTTTCGTAGCTCAGAAGTCAGTGTTCCGGCGATTATTGGTAAATCTGAAGCCGATGCAGAAAAATTGCTGGCCGCGCAAGGGCTGCGATTAAAAGTTCGGAACCGTGCGACTGACGAAAAAATTGATGCTAATTTAATCAGCGAGCAAATCCCAAGTAGTAACTCCAGTGCCAAATCCGGGCAATTTGTCAGCGTCACGGTGAGCACCGGAATCCAGGCGCGAGAGAAAAAAGAAGATGAAAAAGTGGTGAAGGCAACTGCTCCCCCGAAACCCAAACCGAGTGTCTCGCCTTCGCCCAAAAACAAATCAATAAATATTAGAGATAAGGGAAAAGGGACAGAAAATACGGACGCCAAAAACGACCCGAAGAATATTCTAACTGGTAAAGATAATAACGCCGCCGCCGATAAAGCTAAGAACGGCGACGAAAAATTAAAAGCGAAACCAACGGTAACACCTTCAGCAAAACCATCACCGAAGGCTTTCCCTAAACCTACCGTCAAACAAAACTGATTTGATATGGTGGAAATTGCACCCTCAATTCTGGCAGCAGATTTTACGCGACTCGGCGAGCAACTGGCAGCGGTCGAACGAGGTGGCGCGGAAATTATTCATGTGGATGTCATGGACGGGCACTTCGTCCCTAATATCTCCGTCGGGCCATTCATTGTACAAGCGGTACGCAAAGCAACCACTTTGCCCATTGATTGTCATTTGATGATCGAAGACCCTGATAAATACATTGCTGACTTCGCGCGGGCAGGAGCCAACATGATTTCCGTGCATCCCGAAACGACCTATCACTTGCATCGAACACTGAGTTTAATTCATCAATCGGGTTGCCGCGCAGGTGTCGTCCTGAATCCGGCCACACCGCTGGGAATAATTGAAGAAGTCATTCCAGAAATTGATTTTGTTTTAATCATGTCAGTGAATCCGGGCTTCGGTGGGCAAAAATTTATTAGCGCGGCGCTCAATAAAGTGCGGCGGTTAAAGGCAATGCTGAACGCTCACGGGGCGCAGGCGCAAATTGAAATTGATGGTGGGATAACGGCTGAAAACGCTGATGACGTGGTCGTCGCCGGAGCCGAAATACTGGTCGCAGGGTCTTCCATTTTTGGTCAACCTGATCTTGCCACTGCTGTACAAAAGTTGCGCCAAGCCGCAACCGCGTCCCAGGTCATTTGATTACGAGCAAAGAATCGGTACACTTGTTCTCTCGATGTGCGCTTCGCGTCTAACATCCATCCGCGCCTCCCTTGAACGTCGGAAATTAGGAGTAGTAATTTTTATGCCAAACAAACGCCTCTCCGTGTCACTATTAATTTCTTTTTTATCAATTCTGATCTTCATGTCAGCCTGTGGTAAGAGCAAAGAGAAAGTACGCAACGATAATGTTGCTGCACCGGGACGAGACAAAGAATTGTATGAGGAAGCCTCAGAAGCTTTGCGTAAAGGGCGCTACGACGAATCGCGCTTAAAGTATAACGTCGTCGTTTCAACCTATCCTGACAGCGAATATCTTTCACTTTCTAAGCTCGCTATCGCTGATGCTTTTTATCTGGAAGGTGGTACCAGTAATCTTGAGCAGGCTATTGTTCAATACCGCGATTTTGTCCAGTATTTCCCGACTCATCCAAAAGCCTGTGATGTGTATTTAAAAATTGCCGAGGCCTATATGCAGCAAATGGGTGCGTATAACCGCGATGTTTCAAAAGCGCGATTGGCAAGAGCACAGCTTCGTTCGGCAAAATCAAAATGCGGAACTAATCCGTCTATTGAACAGGTGGCCTATAATCTAAAACAGGTCGAACAAAATCTTGCTCTCCACGAAGAAGATATTGCCAAGACCTATCTGGCGCGTAATGCGTATAAAGCAGCCGAAGGGCGATTCCGCGAAATTGTTGACAACTATCCTAACTTCACATTTATGGATAGTACGCTTTATATGCTTGGGGTGACCTTGATTGAGCAGGAACAGCCTGATGAAGCTTCTCAGTACTTTTCTAAAGTTGTCAGTGAATATTCGACCAGTGATTTTGCCGGTGATGCCAAAGAATTTCTCGTTAAGCTGGGTAAGCCAATTCCGGTTGCCGCAAATAATAACCCTGTGGCGAAACGCCCCGGTAAAGTGGAGCAATTTCGGCAAATTACAGGAAAGAATAACCTCAAGATCAATAAAGACGGGATTATTACCTCGCGGAAGGGAAATATAGATAAAGATGCGGAAGATAAGGCAGCGACTCCGCAAACCGCCTCTAACAACGACATTCAAACTATCCGTGAAAAACCTCGCCCGCGTGCTTCTGAGCAATCAGCAGAGGAAAATAAGCCTCCGGTTACAGAACCAGTAGCCAATACTGCTACTGCGACGACACCAAAACCCGAAGACCCTCCGAAAAAGAAAAAAAGAAAAGGCGTTCTGGGAATTTTTAAATAAGTCTTTCCCTTTGCCCTTGTAAAGCCACAGATTCGGTCAATGTGACCGAATCTGTGGCTTTTTCTGTCATCCGTATTTTTTTATTTTTTCGGTTAAAAGTTTGTGTTATTATTCTTTTGTCAGGAAAAGCATTACGTATCATCCTTATCGGCTGACTCCTCAGTCAGCGTATTTAATCAGCAGGTTTTATTTCTAATTACTATCCCTCACCTGCCGCTTGGTAATCCGCCCCGATGTATTTCTCTAGCTAACAGTACTGGTTTGTCCACCGGTTGATCGGCTCTTTGTATTCTCCAAATTCTTGACAAGCTTGTATTAGATTAGCAATCACGTAGTCACATACTTGGCTTTATTATACGGTTTCACCGCAGTAGAAAGGTGTCATTTGCAGCCTTTGGCTCAAAACATTTTTTCGATTATTTATGCTGATTTTCCATATTTTTTGATTATTGCTAAATCAAAAATGGCTTGTGAATGAGGAGACAACAACAATGAGTGCAGCAATCCAACTTGTCAACAAATCAATTATCAATACAGAGAAAATTTCCAGCCGCCTTGCATTGGCATCTTCGCTGGTCACAGAACAAAAACTACGTCGGGCGATGGATTACATCCACGAGCTGGAAGCTGAAGTGCGTAATTTGCACGCTGAACTGGATCGTACTGAACGAGCTGTCTCGCACCGTGAATCTTTACTACGCAATGCGACAATGCGTGAACAGGAACTGCGTGCAGAACTTGTTAAGGGCGCATTTTAAGTTTTCGCTGCCAGGACGAATTGATAGCTCCAGGTGCTTTTCATTTCATTGCTAAAAGTTATCTGGCAAAATGCCCTTGTAGTCTCCCTTGATACTAAAAAGGCTTGCGACTAAGAACCCTTAGTCGCAAGCCTTTTTTTTTCGATCTCGGTTTACCCCTAACGCATTGGTCGGATGTCCCACTGAGACAACGCACTAACAGCCATTCCCATCATGACCCAGCGCTTCGGTGTATTTAAGAACTGAACACCCACCTTCCAATCATTTGCGCCCTGATGTGTGTATTTAACAACACCTTCAACGTTGAATTGACCATCCAAGCCAGTCAGCCGAACTAAATCACCAACACTGACGTGACGATTCAACTGCAAGCAAACTCCACGACGGCTGACGTCTTCGGTATAAACGTCATCCACAAATGGTTGCCCTTCCCGATCCTTTCCTTCCACACTGAGCTTGACTGCCAAACGAAGTCGCGTGTCACGTAGTTTGACGCCAGGCATCTCGGCAACTTCTTTCTCTTCATTTGATTTATCAACGACGGACTGAATTTTGGCTAAATCACCTTCAGAAATCTCCAGAAACCTTACTCCCACGCCAACATCCTGTTGGACAAAGCGTACTTGAGCTGTTGCCTGAACGAACTCGCGTTCCGGCAAATTGAGACGAAGATGTAATAAAGCGCCTGCTTGTAACGGCAATTTCGTAGCGATAAAAACCCCGCCAATGCTAAGGTTTGTGGCTTTGACACGGTACGTTTCCCCTTGGCAAAAGAGGGTGACCGGGTATCCCGTTTCTACTCTGCGATATCGTCTGTTGTCCATATCTTTTTCCTTCATTGTCATAATTCGGACTCTACTCTCAACCTTAGCTCTCGCTCCGGCTGCTTTTCGATGTGTTAGTTTTACCCCCCTTTTGTTGTTGCGTTGTTTTAAACCAATGATGAAGATGTGACGGTTAGGAGTTTTGGTGGAATTAGCCATATTATTTTAATATTCCGCGCAAATCCCTTATGCATTCAGAAGCAACTTGACAGCCTCCCCCCCAGCAATTACCATCACGCTTTGCTTTTGAGCGGCAGACGATGATCACTAAGCCACTAATTCGTGAGCCGATTGAAAATTTATCAGATGATTTTTGGATGGGATTCGCACTAGAAGAAGCGAATCTGGCTCGTCAAAAAGAAGAAGTGCCAATCGGGGCAATTATTCTCCTACATAATGAAATCATCGGGAGTGGTCACAATCAACCGATTAAAAGTTGTGATCCGACGGCGCACGCAGAGATTATCGCTCTTCGTGAAGCTGCACAGCAAATTGAAAATTATCGCTTATCGGAAGCGACGATGTATGTCACGATTGAACCCTGCGCCATGTGTGCAGGAGCTATCGTCAACGCTCGAATTAACCGATTAGTCTTTGGCGCAATTGAACCCAGACAAGGCGCAGTTAGCTCTGTTTTTCAGATTTGCAGCCACAGTTCTTTGAATCATCAAGTCAATATCACGGCGGGTATTAGAGAAGCTGAGTGTAAAGAGATCATGCAGCTTTTTTTTAAAGCTCGTCGTTAATAAAGGATTTTGCGGAGAGGTGCGAGAGTGGCTGAATCGGGCGGTCTCGAAAACCGTTGTACCTTAACGGGTACCGTGGGTTCGAATCCCACCCTCTCCGCCAGCCGAAATTACAGGTTAATCTGATTGACGATTAGTCTGAAGCAATCCTGGAGAGGTCGCATAATGGTATTGCACCGCGTTGGAAGCGCGGCGGGCTTTACGGCCTGTGCGAGTTCGAATCTCGCCCTCTCCGCCAGGTTAAAGGCAGAAGTCAGAACGATGAATTATTATTCTGACTTCTACCTTTACATATCAGGCTCCGGCTCCGTGCAACTCTGATGGCGCGAACCCCGCCAGGATCGGAAGATAGCAACGGTAGTGTTTTTCAGGTGTGCTGCGGTTCACCGGAGTCTGACCAGAAATTAGAGCTTCTTTGAAGTTACCTTAAAATAACAAAAGCCACCCTCAATGCGGTGGCTTTTGTTATTTATTGTCGAAGAAATTTTACTTCTTCTTTTTAGTGGCTGCCCATCGTTTCTTTTGAGCATCTCTGATCTTCTGTTTGGACTCTTCTGACATTTCACGCTTTGGTTTGTCAGAGGACTTAGCAGCTTTCCCACTGGGTTTACCGCCACCTATAATAGTAGCTAATTGATTTCTCTTGGCTTGTAAGCTCGCAATCTGCGCATCAATCGCAGCTAATGCTTTCGCCAAATGTTGATTGGCATCAAAGTTTTTGCTTCGTGGCATTTTTTTCTCCTGGATAGATTTTATAAGTTTTGCATGTTTAGGCTCAACTTATTTATTACGAATAAAAGTAGTATAGTAGAAACTCTCTTTCTTTTCTACTGCTAACTGATTACCACTCTTACTTATTATTAATTAAGTATTTCAGGTGGTTAGTAAATATCTACTCTAAAAGGCTTCGCAATGAGTTATCAAGTTATCGCTCGAAAATATCGCCCTCAGACTTTCGCCGACCTGACCGGACAGGAACATATTTCTCAAACGCTGAAGAACTCAATAGAAAATCAACGCTTGCACCACGCCTATCTGTTTTCAGGCGTACGCGGAACAGGTAAAACAACAACTGCGCGTATTCTGGCCAAGTGCTTGAATTGCATCTCTGGAATTACGATTGAACCTTGCCTGCAATGTCCTTCCTGTTTAGAAATCGCCGCTGGAAACTCTCTGGATGTGATTGAAATTGACGCTGCTTCAAATACCGGCGTAGATAATGTCCGCGAAGTTATTGTTAATAATATCTCGATTTCCCCGGCACGTGATCGGTACAAAATATTTATTATTGATGAAGTTCACATGCTCTCCAATCAGGCGTTCAATGCGCTGCTAAAAACACTGGAAGAACCTCCCAGGCATGTCGTCTTTATTATGGCAACAACGGAACTCCACAAAGTTCCTGATACTATCCTTTCACGCTGTCAGCAATTTGAATTTCGTCAAATTCCCGTGGATAAAACTTTCAAACGCCTTCGTGAAATTGCGGAGGCAGAAAATATAAAAATTGACGATGAAGCTTTACGCGAAGTCGCACGCGCCGGCAATGGCAGTTTACGTGATGCACAATCTGCCCTCGATCAGGTGATTTCTTTTAGTGGTTCAGCTATTAAAACGCAGGATGTGATTCATTCGCTTGGACTCGTCAGTACTAAAGTTTTACAAAAAGCCATTCAAGCCATCGCCGAACAAGATACTTCTGCGATCTTACAAGTCGTAGATGAATTAGATTCTAATGGTCACGATCTACGATATTTTACCCGTGAATTAATGACCTACTTTCGGCATGTCTTAGTTATCAAATCCGGTCTTTCTTCCGTTGAAGTTTTAGGGATTTCTGAAAATGAAATCGTCGCGCTGAAAGATATTTCCAGTCAATTTTCCGAGGAAGATTTAGTCCGTTTTTTTCACTTATTAACCGAGACTGAAAAGCTCATCAAAGACTCTCCGCAACCACGTTTTCAGTTAGAAATTGGATTGGTAAAAATCGCGCAGGCCACTCGCCTGCGCTCTTTAGATGAAATTATTCAACGACTCGAAAACCTGGAGAAATCGTTATCCGGCGGTGGCTCATCAATGCCTGCCGTGACCGCACAGAAAATAGCGATTCCGGCGCGTACTGTTGCACCGCCGCCTGCTCCACTCAAAGCTGTGCCTGTTAACTCTTTTGAAGAGCCGCCCGGTTTCAGCGAATCTTTTGATGATAATGATGTAGGTGACCGCGAAGTCGCTTTTAAACCTCCGACACAAGTTGCGCCACGCCCGGCGGTAGCTGCGGGGCGTGAGATCGCTTCGATCAAAATGGAATTGGAAAAACGCCGCCGCCCATTAGTTGTCATGGCATTGGAAGAAGCGCAATCCAGTTATTCCAATGGTCAATTAACTGTAGTCTTTGCCAGTGATGACACTTTTGCGAAACGGCTGAGAGAAAGCATTCCGTTGTTGCGTGAAATAGGCGAACAATTATTGGGACAGGTTATAAAAATTGAAGTAAAAATCAGTGGCGAAGAGATTTTTTCTCCGAAACAGGAAGCGCAGCAGGTCAAAGATACATTGCTTGAAAGCGTGAAGAATAATCCCGCAATCAAAAATTTACTGGAAACATTTCGCGGTGAAATTATAGAAGTAAAAGAACCGAAAACGGCTTGAACAAATCAAAAGACTTTTCTCGACTTCTTTAAACTCCGCAGATTCAATTATGCTATGATTAATCTGCATTGCCTCGTAAGCATTAGGACTGATAATTTACAATTTTTGAGGAGTAATACATTATGAAATTTCCAGGTGGAAATGATATTCGACAAATGATGAAGCAAGCGCAGAAGATGCAAGACCAGATGGCCAAAGAGATGGATGCATTACGCGTCGACGCGACCGCTGGCGGTGGCATGATTAAAGTCGAAATGACCGGCAACAAAGAATTAACCTACATCAAAATCGAACCCGAAGCGGTGAACGATGTTGAGATGTTACAGGATTTAATTGTCGCTGCCGTCAACGAAGCCAATCGTAAAGTCGAAGAAGGAATGCAATCCAAACTCGGCGGCGCTCTCGGCGGATTAAAAATCCCAGGTCTGATGTAAAAATTAGTTTTGAGTTTCGAGTTTCAGGTTTCGAATTAAAACCGAAACCTCGAAACTCGAAACCCAAAACCCGAAACTAACCCGCTATGCTTGATTACGCAGAACCAGTTACCAAACTTATTGACGAATTCAAACGACTGCCTGGAGTTGGTCATAAATCCGCTCAGCGACTGGCGTTTCATTTGCTCAAAGCCACCACTGAAGAAGCCGAGCGATTAATTGAAGCCATCCGCGAAGTCAAAGAGAAAATCACTTTTTGCTCTATCTGCAATAACTTGACTGACACTGATCCTTGTCGTTATTGCGCTACGCCTTCACGCGATCACACGATAGTATGCGTGATTGAAGAGCCTTACAATTTAGTCGCAATTGAAAAAACGCGCGAATATCACGGTCTCTATCATGTGTTGCACGGCGCCTTATCTCCCATTCGTGGGATCGGCCCTGATGAGCTGAGAATCCGCAGCTTAATTGAGCGATTGCGTCCACGTGAAGATGGCTTGCCGGAAATTGAAGAAGTTATTATTGCTACGAATCCCAACACCGAGGGCGAAGCGACTGCCAATTATTTAAGTCGCTTATTAAAACCTTTAGGCGTTCGTGTGACGCGCATCGGAATGGGATTGCCGGTCGGCAGCGATCTCGAATACGCTGACGAAGTGACGATGCATAAAGCATTAACGAATCGGCACGAAATGTAAGTAAGAAAATCAAAAGGCAAATATCAAAAGTTAAAAAGCAAAAGGGCGGCACTAACTTTTTTAAATTTCTTCCAGATTTGACATTTGCCTTTTGACATTTGCCTTTTGATATTTGCCTTTTGATATTTTCTTATGAACAGCCTGTTGAAAATGCTACCTGCGATGATTCGCTTGTCGGGCGACAACGAAGAGGTACGCGAACAGGCAGTTTTTGCGGCTTGGCGAGCAGCCACAAATTATAATTTGACGCAAGCCTGTGCACCATTTCGGCTGTATCGAAAAACGCTGGTGATCGCTACCAGAGATAAAACGTGGAAAACACAAATGGAGCGTGAAAGCTCCGGGTTGATCTTTAAATTGAATTCATTATTAAGCGCTCCGCTGGTCACTTTTATTGAGTTCAGAGTTGACGAAAAATTCGTTGAAGAAGTTCGCCCCAGAGAAGAACAGGAATTTGAATTTCATCACACGAAAGAATTTGTAGATGAATTAGAACCAGCAGCACATCACATCAAAGATGAAGCTCTGCGCAAAACATTTTTACGCGCCGCCGCCAGATGTTTAGAAAGGAAAGAAACCCGAATAGATGTTAGAAAATAGATGCTGGATGCTAGAAAAAACTGACACCTGACACCTGCCTTATGCCTATTTCAAAAGAAGAAGTCACTAAAATAGCCGCCCTCTCAAACCTCGCGCTCACGTCTGAAGAAACAGAATCCTTCGCGGTGCAATTAGCCGGGATTGTTGAATACATTGACCAGCTCAACGAGCTTGACACCGGAAGCGTCAAAGCCTGGCAACATCGCAGCGCTGGTGAAGCGGCTACGTCATTCGCTTCACGAGAAGATCAGGCAGAGCCAAGTCTGGGGACCGAGAAAGCCTTATCAAACGCTCCCGATGCTGACGAGGGTCACTTCCGTGTGCCCAAAGTAATTGGCTAAGCACGTAGCGCGGGCTGCCAGCCCGCGATTTCTGCCAACATTACAAATTATTTGTGCATTAATTCGTGACGCGAATTTCGGCTTGCGGGCTGGCAGCCCACGCTACTACAACAAATCATCATGAACTTAACGATTGACGAACTTCATAAACTCTATTCATCCGGCGAAGCCAAACCCAGCGAAATCACCGAAGCCGTGATTGATCGCATCGAACAAAAGAACGAACGCCTGAATGCCTTCCTGACAATTAATCAGGAAGCAGCTTTGCAAAAAGCGCACGAAGCCGACGCCGACATCAAAGACACAATCAAATCAAAACCGCTCGCAGGCATTCCTGTCGCCATCAAAGACAATCTTTGCACGACCGGAATTCGCACCACTTGCGGTTCTAAAATTCTTGGCAATTTTATTCCACCGTATACAGCATCGGCGGTCGCCAGACTCGAAGCCGCAGGCGCAATCATCGTAGGAAAAACAAATCTCGACGAATTTGCGATGGGATCATCGAACGAAAATTCTGCCTTTGGTGTAGTGCGCAATCCAGTCAATGAAGATTACGTTCCAGGCGGTAGCTCTGGTGGCTCCGCCGTTGCCGTCGCCGCAGATTTATGTTCGGTCTCGCTCGGCTCAGATACCGGAGGTTCAATCCGCCAACCAGCTTCTTTCTGCGGCGTAGTCGGATTGAAACCAACGTACGGGCGTGTCTCTCGCTTCGGTCTGGTCGCCTTCGCTTCTTCGTTGGATCAGATCGGTCCATTCGGAAAAAATGTCAAAGATGTAGCGCGAATGCTCGGCGTGATCGCTGGACGCGACAAGTACGATGCGACTTCATCCGACGAAGCCGTGCCGAATTATTTGAGCGCATTAACAGGTGACATCAAAGGTTTACGCATCGGCATACCGCCTGAATGTTTCGGTGAAGGACTCAATGCTGAAGTGAAAACTCACGTCGAAGCTGCCATCAAAAACCTGGAATCACGCGGCGCGGAAATCGTTGAAGTCACGTTGCCGCACTCAAAATATGTAGTCGCCGTTTATTATTTAATTGCGACTGCTGAAGCCTCTTCCAACCTCGCACGTTTTGACGGAGTTCGTTATGGCTACCGCGCCGAAGGCGTAAAATCATTGGGTGATTTGTATCAACGTTCGCGTGACGAAGGCTTTGGCGCAGAAGTCAAACGCCGCATCATGCTCGGTACGTTTGCGCTGTCATCCGGTTATTACGACGCCTATTACGAAAAAGCGCAGCGCGTCCGCCAAATGCTGTGCAACGATTTCGCCGAAGCCTTCAAAAAATGTGATGTCATTGCGACGCCAACCGCACCGACTCCGGCATTTAAGTTGGGCGAAAAAGTCAACGATCCTTTAGCGATGTACCTTGACGATATTTACACGGTGACGATTAATTTGGTCGGAGTCCCCGCCATCAGCGTCCCGTGCGGAAATTCAAGCGCAGGCTTGCCGATTGGCTTACAATTGATTGGCAATCACTTCGATGAGGCACGATTGCTGAATGCGGCGTATGCTTGCGAAAACTAAAACCACTCAGCAGTAAACGAGGCTGGTTATGAACTCTACAACTACTGTCGAACAAATAGCGGAACTGATGCCGGATGCGACCCATCTGCTCAGCGATGAACCGGAAATGGAAAGTACACTTCACTGGCTGCAATTGGTGTTGCTGACAACGTGTCTGGAATGGCTCTGGCGTGACCGTAAAGATTTTTTCATCGGCTCGAATCTAACCATTTACTTCAATCGTCAGCAATTAAAAACAAGAGACTTTCGCGGGCCTGACCTTTTCCTGGTCAAAGGCGTTGAGAACAATGAGCCGCGTACTTCCTGGGTCGTCTGGGAAGAGGGCGGAAAATATCCTGATTTAATTATTGAGTTGCTCTCCGAATCAACCGCTGAGATTGACCGTAAAATCAAATTCGATATTTACGCTGAAAAGTTTCGGACACCGGAATATTTCTGGTTCTCGCCAGACACAATGGAATTCGCAGGCTTTCAACTACAAGGCGGAAGTTATGCCGAAATCCCAGTCAATGAAAACGGCTGGCGTTGGAGCAATGAGTTAAATTTATTCCTCGGTGTGCTTAATCGTCAATTGCGTTACTTCACGGCTGAAGGTGAACTCGTCCTTTCGATGGAGGAAGAGACGATCCAGGCGTTACAGGAAAAGCGCACGGCTTACCAAATTGCCAAAGAGTCTATTCAAGAAGCTGACGAAGCAAAACTTCTGGCAGAACGGGAAGCGGTGCGTGCGAATCAAGAAGAAACTCGCGCTAACCTCCTTGCCGCTAAGCTTCGTGAACTTGGCATTGACCCTGATAAAATTTAATGAAGCAGTACCCCACATCTTTTGAAATCGCCGGACAGAAATTGTCTCCGCCGTTAATCCTGTCGCCGATGGCAGGTGTGACGGATTCGCCGTTTCGCCGCATCGCTAAAAAATGCGGCGACATCGGATTAATCGTCACGGAATTTATCAGCGTCGAAGGGCTGACGCGCGGCAACATGCGCACTCATGAGATGATGCGGTTTGCGCCGGAAGAACGTCCGATTGCGATTCAAATTTTCGGCTTCGATGAAGTGCGAATGCGCTGGGCGGCGGAAATTGCCGAAGAAGCCGGTGCTGATTTTGTAGACATTAACTGCGGCTGTCCGGCGAAAAAAGTTGTCAACGGTGGAGGTGGTTCCAGCCTGCTACGCGATTTACCACAACTGAAAAAAATCCTGACGGAAGTCAAACGCGCCATCTCAATTCCGATGACGGTCAAAATCCGTGCGGGCTGGGATGACAAATCCATCAACTGCGTTGAAGTCGCCAAATTGATTGAAGACTGTGGCGCTTCGATGGTGACGTTGCATGGACGAACACGCGTACAAGGTTACAAAGGTTTCGCTAATTGGGATTTGGTGCAGGCAATCAAGCAAACAGTTTCGATTCCGGTTTCTGGCAGCGGCGATATTTTGAATCCGCAACACGCAATGGAACGATTTGAAAAAACTGGTTGCGACGCCGTCCACATTGGTCGCGCTGCGATTGCGAATCCGTATATTTTTCGTCAGACCTGGGAAACAATGAATGGATTGACTCCGTATCAGCCAACGCCAAAAGAAATGCATGAATTGCTTTATGAATATTTAGGCTACCTGCGCGAAGCAATGCCTGAACGTGGTGTCATTGGACGAATGAAAATGCTCTCGGCGCAATTCTTAAAAGGTGTGGCTAATGCCTCTCATTTACGAACGGCGGCTTTACGCGCACAAACCATGGAAGAGATGCAGCCAAACTTCGATGAGTATTTTTCGTTAGCCGAAAAATACGGTGTGGACATGAATTTACAAACTGCCCGCGACGAAGCATCTGAGGCCATGAGCTGCGGCATTTAGAAAAAATCCCTGCCAAATTTAACCCTTGTTAAATCTGCCTATTTTTGTAAAGTGTAGTACCAGTTTACATCTTGACAGTTTAACGCTCGTGCGCTAACTTGCGTAAGTAGTGGTTAAAAGCTAACCGGCGGGCTTTTTTGGCAAGGTTAGGATTTCCCAAACAATTGTTGTTCCCCTGCAATTGTCATTCGGTTGATTTCAAAAGACAATCCTTTATTCGCGGCGACCTCCATAGTCTTTTTTTCGGCTATTTGATGCTTTCAGCCGCTGTAAGCAAAACGATCAAGCAGAATTGAACCGAATAAATTTCAAGGGTCTTCGACTTTATGTCTTCACCTATGTAAGACATATTCAAAAAATAAATCGGAAGTGAGTGTGATTCAACATGGCAGCCCCGTTTATCTCCCATGTGCCTGTTCGCAGAGCACCTTCATTTGTTCTTCAAAGGGTTTACTACGGTGTCCCTTCCTGCGGTCCTTCGCTCCAGCATCACCTGTTGCTGGCGCTTCGTGACCGTACTCCCCAAATTTATGCACGCCTCGTCGCCGAAACCGGATTGACAGTTGACAAGACTGCCACGCTGGTCAAACGCAACTCCATGATTAGTGCAGCCGGATCAATTATGATCTTTAAGCTGATCTCGACCAGTGAAGCATGGCGTGAAATTTTGCAGCGTTCCAGCGAATCTTTGCTCGCAGCAGTTTATTATGAGCTGCCTTTTACAGTGAAATTCGCGCTTAATAATTTGCCGCGACAATTGCGTATCAAACTGGCGCTGGCGCTGATTGAACGAAAACTCCCTCATATCGCCGGAAGCAGCAGCCGTCTGGTTTCCTACAACCGCAAAGACAATCGTCTCTACGTGCAGGTGAAAGATGGATTATTCGCCGATATGATGGAAACACGCGCTGGAGCGAGAGAATTTTATGCGGCTGTACTGAAATGGATGTTCTGGCACTTTGCCCGCGTCCAGTGCAACGTGACTGAAGTCCGCAGCCAACTTATTCTGGCGCACGAATGCTGGTATTCGATTGAGTGGGAAGGGTAATTTGAAATAATGAAGGCGGTAGGATGAACGATGAGTATTTTGAATTCATCGTTCATCC
>JAYVRW010000003.1:0-2788 GCA_043775925.1 Blastocatellia bacterium | reverse complement strand
TGCGGTACCTTAATTTTTAAGGCAGAAGTTCAAAGGCTTCGCAATGACGCGGACGAATTAAACGAAAGTCGCGTTGATCGAGAGTAAGAATGTGCGTGATCTGTAATCGTTCAGCGATAGCAACGATGAGGGCATCAACGAAATCAAGCCCCGCATCAGCATATTGCAACATCACTGCGGCGGCGCGTTGGTAATCTTCAGGAGTAGGGTTGACAAGAATTAAGTCGGTGCGAGAAAGGCTGGCAATAAAAGCGGCGGCTAATTCTATGCCAATATTGCGCGCCAGCAAGTAGGAAATTTCCGTAATGGCAGGCACCGGAAAATAAATTTCGCCGTGAATTTTTTCTCTGATACTGACAACTTCAGGATTGCGCTGATCGCGTTGATCCAGAAAAGCGACGGCAAAACCTGTATCAAGCAAATAGCGCATTACTCGGGCAACTCCTCTTTGAGGGTGAAACCACTGCGCCGCTTTATTTCTGCCTGACAGATTTCATCGGCGCGTTCGCCCGTGTCGCTCTTACTGCCAGAGAAAATACCCGCCAAAGAAAGAAAGGGGATTTTCTCTGAGGTTTCATTGTTTTGCCGCTGCGCTGCAAACTCTTGCGCCATGGATAGTAACCATTGCGCCGAAGGATGGATTTCATTATCAGCAACAGATTCGGCAACGGCAGGCACGCTTGCAATAGGCTGGGGCTTGACCAGACTTTCAAGTAAGCGATGCGCCAGCGAAATTTTTTCCTGATCCGGCAACGTAAGTAAATGTTGTAATTCTTGTTGTGCAATCATAGTGTCATATATTTTAACGCCTCTGATGTTTTTACCAAAGTGAATTTATGAACCGACATGTTAATGCCATCGCGGGACGTTTGAGCTTACGCGCGCCACAACGTCACTCGCTGGAAATTCTTGACCGCATCACAGAAATTGTTCCGCCCAAAAAAGATGCCGACATCGCAGCGGCACTCGACATTATCCGCAGTGAATTTCCCGGCGTGACAGATTTTGAACGCGAATTTCCTTCGCTCTGTTTTGCACTGGCAACCGGGGTTGGCAAAACTCGATTGATGGGCGCGTTCATCAGCTATTTGCATTTAGCGCACGGCTTGAGCAATTTTTTTGTATTGGCTCCGAACCTGACGATTTACAACAAATTGATTACAGATTTTACGCCGAATACACCGAAGTATGTTTTCAAAGGCATCGCAGAATTTGCGACGGATCCGCCGGCGGTGATTACGGGAGACAATTATGAATCTTCCGCACGAACATTGTTCGATGAATTGATTCGTTGCAAAGTAAATATTTTCAACATTTCGAAGATCAATTCTGAAGTGCGCGGCGGCAAATCTCCACGGATCAAACGGCTGTCGGAATACATCGGCGAAAGCTATTTTTCATATCTGGCCAATCTGCCGGATTTGGTTTTGCTGATGGATGAATCGCATCGTTATCGCGCTTCGTCAGGCATTCGCGCCATCAATGAATTAAAGCCGGTATTGGGATTAGAATTGACAGCAACGCCATTTGTCGAAACTGGCAAAGGGGCAATTCCATTCAAGAATGTGATTCTTGATTATCCATTGGCGCGAGCGATGGCGGACGGTTTTGTGAAAGAACCGGCAGTGGTGACGCGGAAAGATTTCAATCCGGCAGGAATGTCTACCGATGAGATTGAGCGGATCAAATTAGAAGACGGTGTCCGGCTCCACGAAAGCGTGAAAGTTGAATTAGAAACATACGCACGGGAAACAGGCAGACCAATTGTGAAGCCGTTTTTATTGGTCATCGCGCGTGACACTACGCACGCAGGACAGTTGTTGCAATTAATCCAATCGGACGGATTTTTTGAAGGACGATATAAAGAAAAAGCCATTCAAGTAGATTCCAGTAAAACAGGCGCAGAAGAAGAAGCGATGATTGAGCGGTTGCTCAAGGTCGAACATACGGAAGAACCAACTGAAATTGTGATTCACGTCAACATGCTGAAAGAAGGTTGGGACGTGACAAATCTTTATACAATTGTCCCGTTGCGTGCAGCGAATGCCCGCATTTTAATTGAGCAATCTATCGGACGCGGATTGCGGTTGCCGTATGGTACGCGGACTGGTGTAGCCGTCGTAGATCGTTTGAATATCGTCGCGCACGATAAATTTCAGGAAATCATTGACGAAGCGAATCGGGCTGATTCGGCGATTCGTTTGCAGACGTTGGTGCTGAATACTGACGAATTGGCACAGCGCACTGTCACAGTCGTTTCGCAACCGCAACTGGCAAGTAAGTTAGGCTTTCAACCTGTCCAACAAACTTCCAGTACGGTGGTAGCAAATAACAATAGCGTACCAATTTTTACGAAGCCGGAGGATCAACAAATTGCGCAAATTGCGTATGAAGTGATTCGTACTTTTGAGAGTAAACCTGACTTTGTGCCTTCGGTTACTTACCTGCAAAAACCTGAAGTGCAAGCGGCTATTGTGCGTGCTGTGGAGGAGAAATATCGTCCGATACAACCAACGCTGGAAGGCATCTTTGAAAAACCAAACATCGCGGCGGTAGTTGCCCAAACGGCGGAACTTGTAGCGAGACAAACGATTGATATTCCGCGCATTCTGGTGGTGCCAAAAGGCGAAGTGCGTTCCGGCTTCAAATCGTTTCGGCTGAGTCTGGAAACGCTACGTTATCCCGCACCTTCGGAAGAATTGTGGATTCAGACATTGCGAACAAATCAACTTGAAGTCCTGTCACTCGGCAAGGGTGGAATTGAAGAAGCGCGATTAGAAGATTACCT
>JAYVRW010000002.1:0-36243 GCA_043775925.1 Blastocatellia bacterium | reverse complement strand
CGTCGTTACGGGAAGCCCGCAGGAGTGAATTTTCGTCGGCAGCTCCGAGGATGAGAATTCGTTTGACTCCCGCTTCCAATGCGCTCAAGCAGGCGCGCAGTTTGGGACGCATTCCACCATACGCAACGCCACTTTCGAGAAGTTGATTGATCTCTTCACGATTCAAATTCGGAATCGTATTCCCGTGTTCGTCTTTGACTCCGCCGACATCGGTCACGAAGATTAATTCATCGGCTTCACAGGCTGGCGCGACCGCCGCTGCCATCTGATCCCCGTTGATATTGTGATAGCCGAAATCGTGTGCGCTCAAGCCTAAACAGGCAATCACCGGAATCGCGCTGATGCCTAAAATCGCGTTGATGAGCGCATTATTTGATCGGGCGATTTCTCCGACAAAGCCTAAATCCGTGCCGTCTTCCGCTTTAATTTTCTTCGATAAAAAGCTCAGTCCATCGCCGCCTGTAATGCTGACGGCGGGAATATTGATGCGCGCAAAATCGGCGACTAAATCTTTGCCGACTTTTCCCGCGAGTACCATTTGAATGACATCACGCGCCGCCGCATCGGTGATGCGCAATCCATCGTGAAAATGCGATTCGAGGTTGAGCCGCGTCAGCATTTCAGCAATTTGTTTGCCGCCGCCGTGAACGAGGACAAGTTCGTGCTGAGCGCGCCGGAGTTCGCTGATTTGGAAAACTAATTTTAGACGGAGTGTCGTATTAATTAAGACGCTGCCGCCGAGTTTAATAACAGATTTCATACTTTCAATGGCAGAAGCCAGACTGTTAAGGAGGACTACCGTTATCTGAAAACTATTCAAGGTACCACCGCCCTTGTCAACACGCGGGCTTCTGCCTTTTACAAAATCCCCGCAGCTTCATCAAATCCAAACGCCACATTTGCATTTTGGAGCGCTTGACTTGCCGCACCTTTCAATAAATTATCTTCGGCAGAAATGATGACAGCCTGATTTTCATTGACTACGACGCCGATGTCGCAGAATGGAGTATTTGCTACAAATTTTATTTCCGGCAATTGGGTACCTTCAAAAATCCTGACAAATGGTTTTCCCTCGAAGACTGCTTTCCAGCATTCATAGATATTTTCGCGGGTGACGCCGGGTTGAAGCTTGACGTAAATCGTGGAAAGAATTCCGCGATTAATCGGTAATAAATGCGGCGTGAAAATTAATTTCTGGGGCGAAAATTCAATGCCTAAGCCCTGCGCAATTTCCGGCGCGTGGCGATGTTTGAAAATATTGTAGGCCTTGAAACTTTCACTGACTTCGACAAAATGTGTACCCGCGTTCGGAGCTTTCCCTGCGCCTGACACTCCTGATTTTGAATCGCAAATAATCGTTTGTGATTGGTCTATCAGCCCTGCGCGGAGCATGGGAATTATCGGCAATTGAATTGTCGTCGGATAGCAACCCGGATTGGCGATTAATTTTGCGCCACGTAATTCGTCATAAGAAAATTCGGTTAAGCCGTAGACCGCTTCCTGTAAAAGTTTTGGATTACTCGACTCGAAACCGTAAAATTTTGGATAAAGCGAGGCATCTTTTAAACGCCACGCGCCGCTTAAATCTACGACGGTCATCCCCGCGTCGAGTAATCCGGGGACGGCGGTGTTGGAAAATTCATTGGGAGTGCCGAGAAAAATTAAGGTTGCGTCAAGTTGCTCGACAACTTTTTCGTTGTACGGCTGGCAGCGCAGCTTGGTCAGTCCGGTCAATTGTGGATGTACTGAACTAAGCGGCAACGTTTCAGCCGATTGCGAGGCGAAAGCTCCGACTAATTCGATATTTGGATGCCGCAACAGCATCTTAATGAGTTCAAATCCTGAATATCCGGTAGCTCCGGCAACGATGGCGCAAATTTTATTAACCATAGTTTCGTCAACCGCTTGAAATAACTTTTGATGCCAAAAAATAAACGCTAATCTTACACACGAAAGCTCAGGTTGACAAACGTTGCTACACAGCTATAATTCATAGCTTTTGTTGGAGTAAAGCTTATGCACGTAACGCTGAGCAAGATGCCCGCCGATGGGCTGCCATTTCAGCACCGATATAAAGAGCAGGAATTAGATTTAACAGGACATGAATTTTCCTTCCTGCAATTGCCAGGTGTCAATGGTCGAGTCAACAAAATCGGAATGGAAATGCGGGTGAAAGGCACTTTGACCGCGCACCTGCAAGCAACTTGTGACCGTTGTCTGGGCGCGGCTGAATTTCCGATTGACAACAATTTTGATCTTTATTATCTGCCAGCCGAAGCGAATACCAGTGAGGCTGGCGAAGTTGAACTGCAAGAGCGCGATCTGGATTTTTCTTTTTATCAAGATGAAAAAATTGATATTGATGAATTAGTGCTGGAGCAGTTGGAATTGAGTTTGCCGCAGCGAATTTTATGTAAGTCCGAATGTTTAGGCTTATGTTCGCAGTGCGGAACGAATTTAAATGATGAGTCGTGTGGTTGCCAGACGGAAATTGATCCAAGGTGGCAGGCGCTGGCTGATTTGAAAAGTTAATGCGGGACTGGATTCGTTAATCCGGTCAATATTTTTAAGGAGTTATCAAATGCCTAATCCTAAACGTCGCCATTCTAAATCTCGGACCCGTATGCGTCGCTCACATGATGCGCTGGAAGTCGTGCAGCTCACGAAATGTTCCAATTGCCAAAGCCTTAGAATGCCACATCGTGTTTGTCCGAGCTGTGGCTATTACGGCACACGTCAGGTGCTGGAAATTTCTGAGCTTAACAGCTAAAAAATTCGGGGATGAGAGTTCGCTACTGCTGTAATTTTTGAAGCTCTCATCCTTTTTCTTTATTGTTTCGCGCATCATTCCCCGGATATGCTTACCAAAATAGCTGTTGATGCGATGGGTGGCGATCACGCTCCAATCGCCGAAGTTGAAGGCGCTATTCAGGCCGCACTGGAATTGCACGTGGGTGTAACGCTGGTGGGACTGGAAGAACGAATCGTGCCTGAATTAGAGCGGCTTGGTTATAAGTACCATCCCAAATCCCGTCGGGTCTACAGCACGCAACCTGCCAAAAGATTACCCATCGAAATTGTTCATGCCAGCGAAGTCATCACCATGGAAGAGCCGGTAGCGAACGCCGTTCGTCGCAAGAAGGATTCCTCCATCCGCGTCGCGGCTCGTCTGGTGCGTGACGGCAAAGCTCACGGTTTGGTGAGCGCCGGCAATACTGGCGCGGTCATGGCGACTTCGAAGCTGGTGATCGGAACGCTTCCTTCGGTTGACCGTCCGGCGCTCTCGGCAGTTTTTCCAACGCTGGGAGAAAATGGTTGTGTCTTGCTTGATGTGGGAGCCAATGCCGAATGCAAGCCGGAGCAGCTCAGGCAGTTTGCAGTGATGGGATCAATTTATTCCAATCAGATTCTGAATGTGAAAAATCCCCGAGTCGGTTTGATGAGCATCGGCGAAGAGGAAATTAAGGGGAACGAGCTAACCAAGGAAACCGGAAAATTATTGCGTGAAACAGCTCTGAATTATCTGGGAAATGTCGAAGGTCGTGACATTTACACTGGCGGAGTTGATGTGATAGTGTGCGATGGCTTTACAGGTAATGTCATCTTAAAAACCAGTGAAGGATTGATCTCTGCGATTATGGGATTATTGAAATCCGAACTGGGGCAAACCATCATTACGCAAGCCGGAGCTTTGCTTTCGCGTCCGGCGTTCGTTAGTGTAAAAAAACGTTTGGATTATTCTGAATTCGGCGGCGCTCCGTTATTGGGAACCAAGCAGGTCGTAGTGATTTGTCACGGTGGCTCCAATGCCAAGGCAATCAAGAATGCGATTCGTGTTGCCAAGGAATTTTACGAAGCGCGCCTCAACGAACGGATTGAGCAAAAAATTCAGGAATTCGAAGCAAAATAGGCATTCACTCACAACTTGTTTTTCCCCGAAATTATGAGTAGTTATCAGGCAATCATCACCGGAACCGGAAGGTCGCTCCCGCAACAAGTCGTCACCAACGAAGACCTTGAAAAAATCGTCGAGACTTCCGATGAATGGATTGCGACGCGAACTGGCATCAGAAGGCGTCACAAAGCTTCCGGCGATGAATGTACTTCAACTTTTGCCACTGCCGCTGCTCGCCTCGCGCTGGAACGCGCGAACCTCAAAGCTGAAGATTTAGACTTAATTATCTGTGCCACCGTCTGTCCCGATCAGGCTTTGCCTTCGACTGCCGTGTTGATTCAATCTCAACTCGGAGCCAAAAAAGCGGCGGCTTTTGATTTGGCTGCGGCCTGCTCAGGCTTTATTTATGGACTCACAGTAGCGAATCAATTCATTGCGACAGGTTTTTATCAAAATATTCTGGTGATTGGGGTCGAAGTACTTTCACGTTATCTGGACTATTCTGATCGTGCGACGTGTGTTTTGTTTGGAGATGGAGCCGGAGCGGCGATTGTCCAAAGATCGTCAGAGCCGAATCGTGGGGTGCTGGCATCTCGAATTCATTCGGACGGTGACCACGCGCCGGTTTTGTATATCCCTGGCGGCGGCACGAAAATCCCAGCTTCCCACGAATCTGTCAACACTGGACAGCATTTTATCAAAATGAAAGGCAATGAGCTTTTCAAGGTCGCTGTCAGGTCAATGGAAGAGAGTTGTAGACAGGTGCTTGATGACCAGAAAATGACGACTACTGAGATTGATTTACTCGTTCCGCATCAGGCTAACAAGCGAATTTTTCTGGCAGTGGCAGAGCGTCTGGGAGTTCCTCTGGAAAAAGTATATTCAAATATTGAATACACCGGAAATACTTCGGCGGCTTCGATCCCGATTTGTCTGGATGAACTGGTTGAGGAGGGAAGGCTCAAACCCGGAATGACCGTGATGATGACTTCGTTCGGCGCAGGAGTGACGTGGGGTTCAATCTTAATGAGATGGTAGAATCGGTCTCAGGGCTTTGCTCTTGGGTCTTTGTTTTAACTGAAGACCAAAAAACAAAGACCCAAAACCAAAGATCAAATGACAAGAGTTGCATTTATTTTTCCAGGACAAGGCTCGCAGTACGCCGGAATGGGGCGTGAGCTGGCCGATCATTTTCCGTCTGCCAAAGCTGTTTTTGAAGAGGCTGACGACGCGCTCGGATTTTCAATCAGTGAATTGTGCTTCAATGGCCCTGATGAAGAGCTTCAACTCACATCAAACACGCAGCCTGCGATTTTGACCGCTTCGATTGCGGTTCATCGGGTTTTGTCGGAGCAGGGAATCGTCCCCGGTTTTGTTGCTGGTCACAGCCTCGGCGAATATTCAGCTTTGGTTGCGGCAAGTTCTTTGACCTTAACAGACGCTGTGAAAATTGTTCGGCTTCGTGGTCAGTTGATGCAACAAGCTGTCCCGGTTGGCGTCGGCGCGATGGCGGCGATTTTAGGGCTTGAAGCTGGGAAAGTCGCTGAAGCCTGCGCTGCTGTGGCTGACCATCAGATTTGTTCTCCGGCGAATTATAATACGCCTGTCCAAACGGTCATCGCCGGACACCGGGAAGCAGTCGAAAGAGCTTGTGCGAAGTGCTTGGAAATGGGCGCCCGTAAGGCGATTCCCTTGAAAGTCAGCGCACCTTTTCATTGCGGTTTGATGATGCCAGCGCAAGAGCAATTGACACCAGCGTTGGCAGAGGCTACTTTCAACGATCCTCTTATTCCGATGGTGAATAATGTTGATGCTGAATTGGTGAAGACAGGCGACGTAGCCCGCGCTGGATTAATCAGACAAGTTTCATCTTCGGTGCGATGGACGGAAAGCGTTGAAAAATTAATGGCTGAAGGTGTTACGACTTTTATAGAAGTTGGCCCCGGTAAAGTTTTATGTGGATTAGTAAAATCTATTAGTAAAGAAGTAACGCTGATGAATGTTGAAAATCTTGTATCTTTGGAAGATGCACTCTTAAAGCTTCGTCTCTCGGTTATTTAACTGAAATGTTCAACTTAAAAGGACAAATAGCATTAGTTACGGGCGGTTCGCAAGGAATCGGTCGGGCGACTGCTTTAGTTCTGGCTGAGCTTGGAGCCGATGTTGCCGTGATGGCGCGCACGTTGGATAAATGCGAAGCAGTCGCTGAAGAAATTCGCGCTTTTGGTGTTCGTGCCTTAGCTGTTCAAGGTGATTTAGGGATCGAAGCCGACATCAAAGCGGCAGTTGTAAAAGTTGGAAGCGAGCTTGGCGCTATTACAATTCTGGTCAATAACGCTGCGATTACGCGCGATGGATTGATGATTCGAATGAAACGGGATGATTGGGATGCGGTCATTAATACCAATCTGACCGGAGTCTTTTTGCTGACCCAACAGGTTTTGCCGATGATGACCAAAGCTCGCAAAGGGCGCATCATTAATTTGACTTCGGTCGTGGCAGAAATGGGCAATCCCGGACAGGTCAATTACATCGCTGCGAAAGCGGGAATTATTGGATTTACGAAGGCCGTAGCTCGTGAATACGCAATTCGCAATATCACGGTGAATGCGATTGCGCCGGGATTTATTGAAACTCCGATGACGGCAGTGTTGTCCGATTCGGTAAAAGATGCGATGCTCAATCAAGTGCCGTTGAAGCGGCCTGGAACTGACGGAGATGTCGCGCACGCAGTTGCATTTTTAGCCTCTGATGAGGCAGGCTATATCACAGGACAAGTGATCAATGTGAATGGCGGAATGTATATGTAAAGTAGGTGTCAGGTGTCAGGTATCAGGTGTGAGTTTTTTTTACCCTGATACCTGATGCCTGACACCTGACACCTAATTTAATTTGGAGGAAATTACTAATGTCAGAATCAATTGAAGAGAAAGTCAAACAGATCATCGTGGATGAGCTGGGAGTCGAAGAAGCAGAAGTTACGCCAAATGCTCGTTTCGTGGATGATCTGGGAGCTGACTCCTTAGATAACGTCGAACTCGTGATGCGCTTTGAAGAAGAATTCGGCGTCGAAATCCCCGACGAAGATGCTGAAAAAATTCAGAGCGTCAAAGATGCAGTAGATTATATCGAAAAGCATTCAAAATAAGATTTATAGTTGGCTCAGCCACGAAAATCTTTTGGAATTTTTATAAGGTTGCTTCCTTGTTGATTACCAATTGTTTTTCGTGGTTTAGTTTTTCTGTAGTTATTTTTGCTGCTGAAACATCTATCACCTTTATGTCTGAGCAGCTCGCAATCCTTTGGATTGCCTCTTCATTTTGTAAGGAAGACAGCCGTGAGTAACGTGTTAGTCAAAAAAAGAGTCGTCGTCACAGGCCTTGGCTTAGTCAGCCCGCTTGGCAATACTACCCAGGCAACCTGGGCTGGATTAATTGCTGGCAAGAGCGGCGTTGATTACATTCAACGCTTTGATACCAGCGCCCACAAGGTAAAATTCGCGGCTGAAACCAAGGGGTTTGATCCACTGAACTTTGTTGAGAAAAAAGAAATCAAGAAGATGGATTATTACATCTTTTTTGCGATTGCGGCGGCGAAGGAAGCGCTCGAAGATTCAGGTTTGAAAATTACCCCGGAGAACGCCGAAGACATTGGCTCCTATATCGGCAGCGGGATCGGTGGTTTTAGCGTTTTCGAGCGTGAACATGAAAAAATGCTCGAAGGCGGCCCCGGCAGAATTTCACCGTTTTTTATCCCAGCCTCGATTGTCAATTTAGCTGCCGGACATGTTTCCATGACGACGGGAACGAAGGGGCCATTATCGGCTCCCGCGACCGCTTGCAGTTCCGGCGCTCATGCGATTGGTGACAGCTTCAGAATCATCGAACGTGGCGACGCCATTGCGATGATTTGTGGCGGCAGCGAAGGTGCGATTACGCCGATGTCAGTCGGTGGTTTCGCTTCAATGCACGCGCTTTCGACTCGCAACGATGACCCGACCCACGCTTCACGACCATTCGACAAAGATCGTGACGGCTTTGTGATGGGCGAAGGTGCGGGAATTATGGTGCTGGAAGAACTCGAACATGCCAAAGCGCGTGGAGCCAAAATTTACGCCGAAATCGTCGGCTACGGCATGACCGGAGACGCCTTCCATATCACGATGCCGGATATGGACGGGCCACGAAGGGTTATGTTGCGGACGATCAAAGATGCCGGAATTACCGCTGAAGACGTAGACTACATCAATGTTCACGGGACTTCGACGCCTGCCGGAGACAAAAACGAGACTAACGCGATCAAAGCTGCTTTCGGCGAACACGCGATGAAATTGGCCGCGAGTTCAACAAAATCCATGACCGGACATCTGTTGGGTGGAGCCGGAGGATTAGAAGCCGGAATCACCGCGCTTGCAGTTCTAAATCAAATTATCCCACCCACAATTAATTACGAGAATGCCGATCCTGATTGCGATCTGGATTGCGTCCCGAACGAATCACGCGTCGCCAAAATTGATTATGCCTTATCGAATAGTTTCGGTTTTGGCGGAACCAATGCGGCGTTGATGTTTAAGCGTTACGAGGTATAAAATCAGGGTATTTTGAAGTTCTGCTCATTTTTATGAAGAAAGCTATGGCTTGATGTCATAGCTTTTTCGAATTGTTTTAAGGGATATTTGAAGGGGATTGATTAATCAAGGTGAAAAGATGAAACAACAAGACGCGATAAAAATATTTGAAGATAAAAAAGTAAGAACCATTTGGGATGAAGAGCAGGAGCAATGGTATTTTTCAATTATTGATGTGATTGAAATTTTGGTCGGCAGTGATAGACCAAGAAATATTGGAATGATTTAAAAGCTAAACTCAAAAAAGAAGGAAGTGAACTGTCCGAAAAAATCGGACAGTTGAAACTACAAGCAGAAGACGGCAAAATGCGAATAACCGATGTTGCCGATACCGAACAGCTTTTCCGATTAATTCAATCTATTCCCTCGCCCAAAGCAGAGCCTTTTAAGCTCTGGTTGGCACAAGTTGCCGCTGAACGCCTGGACGAAATGCAAGACCCTGAACTGAGCATTGACTGTGCTTTAGAACAGTATTTGCAATTGGGCTATTCTGAAAACTGGATTAACCAGCGCTTGAAAAGTATTGAAATCCGCAAAGAATTGACAGATGAATGGAAACGTCGTGGCTTACAAGAAGGCGTCCAGTTTGCTACCTTGACCGACATCATTACCCATACCTGGTCAGAGAAAACTACGAAAGAATACAAAATTCTGAAGGGCTTAAAGAAGGAAAACCTGCGGGACAATATGACCAATACGGAATTGATTTTGAACATGCCTGCCGAAGCTTCGACGAAAGATATTTCGCAAGCGGTAAACCCTGAAACGTTTGAAGAAAGCAAAAAAGCCGTAGAACAAGGTGGCAATGTTGCCAAAGTAGCGCGCCAGGAATTAGAGGCAAGAACGGGCAAAAAAGTAGTCACCGCCTTAAATGCTAAAACTGCCTTGCCACCAACGCAGCTTGCATCAATCACGAATAAATCTACCGAAAACAAGAAAAAATAAAAATGCTCACGCCGGATTTTACGGTCAACACCAACCAATTAATTGATAACCTGAAAGGCATTTGCACCAGCTATGGGCTGGGCAATGATGGCAATGAATTCAAAATCACTACCCGGGTTTTTCTTTACAAATTTATGAATGATAAGTTCGGGTACGAGGTCAAACAACTAGAACCGAAACTTAAAACGGCGGAAAGCTGGGAACGCGAAATAGCGAAATACTCCGATGAAGAGTACGAATTTTTGCTGCTGAAAATGTCGCCGGGCAGCGCCAAACTGCGCCGCCGACATTATCTTTCGACCTGCACACTAAACAAAATTCCGAAGAATTTGCGAAGTCTTTTGATGATACGCTCCGCGATATTGCGATTGTCAGTAATGACATTTTCTCAGTCAAAACAGGCACGGGCGCAAAGGTCACGCTCTTTGACGAACTCAGCAATTACATCACGGACAGTTCGCAGCGGGATAGTTTTTGCAAAGCGCTGATTAATCAATTGGTGAATTTCAGCCTCGAGAAAATCTTTCATCAGAAGTTTGATTTCTTTTCGACGATCTTTAAATACCTCATCAAAGATTACAACAAAGACGTCGGCGGCAAATACGCCGAATATTACACGCCGCACGCCGTCGCCAAAATTATGGCTTCGATTTTGGTAGACGCTCCCGTCAGCAACGTTACTTGTTACGACCCTTCGGCAGGTTCGGGAACCTTGCTGATGAATATCGCCTACGCTTTCGGCGAAGATCGTTGCACGATTTATTCAGAACTGTTAATTTATCGGTAACTGTCGTTGTTTCGTCTCAAGGGCGTGTTGAATGGCTAAACTATGAGGTCTTATCTAGCAATGAGTTACAGGAGCTTTCAGATTTTTTAAAAACGTGATCTCTATTTCGCGGACAGCAATGAAAAGTGTGATTTTGCTTTATGACCCCTTAGATTAGATATGTCTCAGCTAGGTAATCTTCAAAGTCTTCCGCAACCAATCAATCATCTTCACCTTCGTCTCAGGATAAGTATTAATCACGCCCATCCCGTGCGGCCCGCCTTGCACCGTAATCAATTCACAGCTATTGCCAGCCGCGAGCATTTTCTTCTGAAATACGACAGATTGCTGGTAGTTCACTTGCTTGTCATCCGTTCCGTGAATCAATAAAAATGGGGGCAAGCCTTTTTTGATGTACGTCGCAGCCGAAACTTCTTTCAGAACTTTGGCTTGATTCGGGTCGTCATTTTTCGGGATTTTGAAAACATCTCGCCACGCGCTGGCGGCTACTTTTCCTTCGATTTCATCTTGCAGGCGCATCGCCCAATCGTGAACGCCGTAAAAGACTACGACGGCGGAGACGCGGGTATCGCTTTTCGCGCGGACGGCGTTGTAGGAAACAAGCGTTCCTCCAGCGGATTCACCCATTAGGACTAATCGTTTCAGATCAACTTTGAATTCTTTGGCGTGGGCTTTGACCCAGCGAATCGCGGTGTCTACATCAGATGCGTTGTCGGGGAAAGTGGCCTGCGGATAGAGGCGATAATCAATGGAGAACCACGCGAATCCAGCTTCGGTTAAGGGCGGAAATAGGGGCGGCACAAAGGTACGCTGGTCGCCTTTGGTGAAGCCTCCGCCGTGAACAATGATAACAGTCGGGAACGGGCCTTTGCCGTTAGGGGTATAGGCGTCAAGTTTTAAGCTGATGCCGTTGGGCTTGGCGAATTCGATGTCTTTTTTGAGGTCGGCAAACGTGGTCGAAGCGCACAGGCTTAATAATAGAGTGAGCAATAAGCAGCGTGTTTTCATTAATTCTCCTGGCTAACATGTATGAGTTCGTAGAACGGTACAGTACGAGGAGCGGTAGCGACTTGGTAAATATTGAGAGTTACCAAGTCGCTACCGCTCCTCGTACTGTACCGCGCCTTACGGCGCGACAATCTTGAGCTTGTTGATCAACAAAACTTGAGAAGTATGAAGAATACCGAAGATTTTTTAGAAAGGGAAATGGAAAGAATTTCTTCTTGAATTTGAGAGGTATTAAGCTGTTTGGCGTGAAGGGAATCAGGTGACAAAAGGACGGACAGTGGCCCCGGACTGCCGCCGCTGAACAACCCAAGCTAACCACTACGACGACAGCTAACTGTACGCCCTTTTGTCGTAAACATAGATGCGATTGATGTGCCAGAGAAATAGGGCGCAGGCAGAATTTGATAAACCTAAGTGTTACTTGAGGAAACTCAACATCCCGTAAAAGATTAGAATGATTAAGGCGACGGGAATTGCCAATTCACGGCATTTTACTCTGACGGTCAGTGGCAGAATCATTGACTGAGTACAGTACGACGAGCGGTAGCGAGTTGGTCGCGGTGGGGAGGGAACCAACTCGCTACCGCTCGTCGTACTGTACTGCTGGCGCTTAGCACATCGGGGCGGTGGAGCCGCGAAGAAAGTTCAGGTTTTTCAACGCTTATTATTTTGTAAGATTTATTGTGCAACAAAATGTTCACGCTACGCCTGGAGCAAGGGGGACACTTGCGCTCCAGTCGAAAGCTCCTTATCATCCCTGTTTATCGAATTATTAATGGAGCTATTTTTTTAATGAGCAAATACGACGGAGAACAATTGCTGGGAATCAAACCAGCTTCGCGGGAATACGGTGTGCCGGAGATGGCGATTCATTTAGCCATCAAAAATGGAACCATCAGGACGATTGATGTTGAGGGGAAGACCTGGCTGACTCGTCACGAAATGGAAGAGTTCGTGAATCGTACCGTCAAGCGCGGAGCTGGCAACATCGTCCTGACCGCAAAACCCGAACCGGAAGCGTAGCGAATGAAAAACCATGTAGCTGATAAATTAGTGGGTTTCACCGAATCGGTGATCCGTGACATGACGCGGCAGGCGTTGTTGCACGGAGCCGTCAATCTTTCGCAGGGCTTCCCTGATTTTCCGGCTCCGGCGGAATTGAAGCAGGCGGCGTGCGACGCGATCAACGCAGATTTTAATCAGTACCCGATCACGTGGGGAACGAAAAATTTCAGACAAGCCATCGCAGAAAATACCAAGCGCATGCTGAGCATGGATATTGATCCTGATCGTGAAATTGTAGTCACGTGCGGTTCGACCGAAGCGATGATCGCTACGATGTTGGGGACGCTCAACCCTGACGATGAAGTAATTATTTTTGAGCCGTATTACGAAAATTATAATCCTGATTCGATTATGGCGCAGGCGCGTCCGCGTTATGTGACACTTCACGCGCCGGATTGGACGTTTGATCCTGATGAGTTGCGTGCAGCCTTCAATGAAAAGACGAAGGCGATCATTATCACTACGCCGCACAATCCGACGGGAAAGGTTTTCACTGAAAAAGAGCTACGGCTGATTGCTGATCTGTGCATCGAATTTGATTGCCTTGCGTTCACCGATGAAATTTACGAGCACATTGTTTACCCCGGAGCGCGTCACATTGCGATGGTGACACTGGATGGAATGCGTGACCGAACGGTGACGATTAATAGTTTATCAAAGACTTATTCTGTCACCGGATGGAGAGTTGGCTACGCGATTGCTTCGCCGATTTTGATTGATGGGATTCGCAAAGTTCATGATTTTCTGACAGTTGGCGCGGCGACTCCGTTGCAAGAGGCTGGCGTACTAGCCTTGAATTTTCCGAACAGTTACTACGGCGAATTAAAGTCAAAATACCTGGAGCGCAGAAATTATTTATTAGGCGTGTTGGAGGAAGCTGGATTCAAATGCTACAAGCCAGACGGTGCGTATTACATCATGACGGACATCAGCGATTTTGGTTTTGCGTCCGATGTAGAGTTTGCTAAATATTTAGTCAAAGACATCGGAGTAGCTGTCGTTCCTGGCAGTAGTTTTTACCGTGAACCATCCTTCGGAAAACATCAGGTACGATTTTGTTTTTGTAAGAAAGATGAGACGTTACAGGCGGCAGCGGAAAAATTAAGCCGGATGAAATAGGGCAGAAGCCCACGTGTGAACAAGGGCGTCCGTACACCGAAAACTATTTTCAGCGAAAGCTGGCCCTCCTTAACAGTCGGGCTTCTGCCGTTACTAAGGAAAAATCTTATGGCACTTTCACTTCCAACGAATGCGACGACTTCCAGTTCGGTGAACCTGCGACAGGGGCCGGGGACGCAATTCAAAGCCCTGACTTTATTACCGAATCGTTCAAGTTTGAAAGTGCTGGGTGAATCCGGCGAATGGCTGCGAGTTTCGATCAATGATCAAAGTGGTTATGTGCATCGGGATTTTGTCGTGCTTCCTTCGCAGAAAATTCAGAGCGGATTTATCATTTCAAATCCGGCGGTTTCTGGTTGGGCACTCGCTCCGCAACGATTGCTGAGCGCTCCGTCGGATGCGGATTCCCGGACTCTGCAACTGACTAAAATCTGGAATAAATACGGCGGAATTTTGCAGCGGCTTTCGGATAAATTGCGAATGGATGTCGCCGTCGCTACATCGGTGATTGCTGCCGAATCCAGCGGCTCAGGTTTTGTGAATGGACGCTTAATCATTCGTTTTGAGAATCATTATTTTTGGCGACTGTGGGGCAAAGATAATGCCGATAAATTCAATAGTTTTTTTTCGTTCGATCAGGCGCAGACGTGGACGAAGCATCGTTTTCGCAACGATCCCAAACAATCATGGATTGATTTTCACGGGACGCAGGATGGCGAATGGAACGTTTTTAATAAAGCGAAATCGTTGAATGACGAGATGGCGAAGCGTTCCATCAGTATGGGGTTGCCCCAAATTATGGGCGCGAATTACAACTTGATTGGATATGAATCGGCGGCGCAAATGTTCGATTCATTCAGCAAGGATGAGCGCAATCAGGTCGTTGGGCTGTTTGATTTTATTCAGGGGACGGGGACAATTTCGAGCAAAATCATCGCGCTCCAGAATCAGGATTTTGTTAGCTTTGCGGAACAATACAACGGCCCCGGTCAAGCTGCGCAGTACGGTGGCATGCTGCGATTTTATTTTGAATTATTTAGATTAATGAAACCTTAAATCGTCGCGAGTCAGTACCACCTGCGGTAGCAGGTGGATCATTTTCATTCATAAAAAAGTTGGATTTATTTCAGTGAAAATTCTTCAAGCCCCAACGGGGCGAAATGTAATAGCCCAGGGTGAAACCCTGGGAAACGATGAGAGCAGGTTACCAGCCCTGAAAGGGCGAAATAAATTATCTCGCCCTTTCAGGGCTTTATTTATTGCTTCTCCTCAACCCAGGGTTGCACCCTGGGCTATTACATTTCGCCCCGTTGGGGCTTTGTAAGGAAGATTCTCTGACTTAAAAATACAGGGAGAATTCATCTTGGCTACTGTCAAACCTTTTCGTGCGTTACGTCCCAATCCTGAACAAGCGGCGGCTGTGTCTGCCGTTCCTTACGATGTCGTTAATACAGAAGAAGCGTGGGCGTTAGCGGCGAATAATCCGCTCAGCTTTTTACATGTTTCGCGTCCTGAAATTGATCTGCCGGATGGCACGGATATTCACTCCGAAGAAGTCTACGCCAAAGCGAAAACAAATTTTATTAACCTGACCGCTGAGGCTCCGCTCATCGTTGAAGATGACGCCAGTTTTTATCTCTACAAATTAAAAATGGGACATCGTGAGCAAACCGGATTAGTCGCCAGTTGTTCCATAGACGAATACGACGCCGACATCATCTGCAAGCACGAGCGTACCCGCAAAGACAAAGAAGATGATCGCACTCAGCACATGCTCGCGCTGGGCGCCCAGACCGGGCCGGTGTTTATGGCGTACCGGAATGACAAGCGAATTAGTTCAATTCTCGCCGCGATTTTGAGTGCGACACCGCTGTTTGATTTTACAGCTCCTGATGGCGTCGGGCATACGATTTGGAAGTTGCCCGTTGAACTGAATCCGCAGCTCACCGAAGCCTTTGCCGCTGTGCCAAATTTTTATATTGCGGATGGTCATCATCGCGCGAAAAGTGCATCGAGAGCGCGTCAGGAACTGCGCGGCAGCAATCCTATTCATAATGGCAATGAAGAATATAATTTCTTTCAATGTGTTTTATTTCCCGACGATCAATTATCCATTCTCGCCTATAACCGCTCCGTCAAAGATTTAAATGGAATCTCGCCGGAAGCTTTATTGGAAGCAATACGCTACAGTTTTGTTGTCACCGAAGCTGCGAATCCTGTCCCGTCTGAGCACGGAAATTTTGCCATGTATCTCGATGGGAAATGGTACGGATTAAAATTAAAATCGGAAGCGACACAGCCGCTGAGCTTGATTGATCGGCTGGATGTCAGCATCTTGCAGGATCGGTTATTGGCTCCGATTTTAGGCATCGCGGACGTGCGAACTGATAAGCGAATAGATTTCATTGGCGGAATTCGCGGGACGCAGGAATTAGAAAAATTAGTCAACGAAGGCAAAGCTGCCGTAGCGTTTTCGATGTACCCGACTTCGTTAGATGAACTGTTTTCCGTGTCAGATGCGGGAGAAATTATGCCACCGAAATCTACGTGGTTTGAGCCGAAATTACGGGATGGGTTACTGAGTCATTTGATTTAGTTTTGAGTAAGTTCTGAGTACCGTCTTTAGGCGGCGGTTTTAAAATCACTTCCGCCTAAAGGCGGTACTCAAAACTTGATAAATTCTGCCAGCTCTTTTTGATTCGGTAATCCCGCTCTTGCGCCTAATTCCCGACAGCTCAAAGCCGCTACGCCATTTGCGCAGCGCAGCGTTTCTTCGATGCTTAATCCTGTCGCCAATCCATAAATAAATCCCGCCCGAAATGCATCGCCCGCGCCTGTCGTATCCTTGCAAACCGGAGGACGAAAGCCCGGTGTAGCGATATAATTTCCATCCACATACGCCAGCGATCCCCGCGCTCCCTGCGTCATTGCGACGAGAAAGCATCCGTACTTTTCCTGCAATCGTTTCAAGCCTTCGCGCTCATCATAAATTCCTGAGAGTTCTCCGGCGAGGCTCTGCGAAGTGATGAGGCAATCTACGTGCGGCAGCAATTCATCAAGGTCTTGATACACCGTATCCAAATCCATTGTGACAGGCATTCCCGCTTCGTGTGCCCATCGCGCTGCTGCCGTAGCCGCTTTTGTATCGTAACCATCCAGATGCAAAATCTTCGCGCTGGAAATCGCCTCGAAGCGCAGCTCATCCGGCATGATCCTGGTGCGCGGATCGTAGTGATTCATGATCGTCCGTTCACCGGAAAGCTGTTCGATAATGATGACGCCGCTCTGCGTTCGCGCTCCGTGAGCGATGATGATGTGGCTTGCATCTACGCCTTCATCGCGCAACGAATCAATCATTAATTTGCCTTCGTGATCGTTGCCGACTTTGCCGTAGTAGCACGCATGCAATCCCAGGCGCTGCGCTCCGACCATCGCCGAAGAAACCTGTCCACCGGGCGATTGCCGATGTTCCGTCATCGCGGATTTTGTATTAAAAGCGGGATAGCGCGGGACGGAGACGAGATGATCTACGGCATTGAGTCCGAAGCCGACCACATCGAAGCGGCGATTTTCGGCGAGAGTAAAAGGAAAGTTCATAAGTAAAAATATATTTGTTCAGGCGACCTAAAATGGTATCTTAACGGTAGCCATCCAGTTCTCAAAATTGATCTTTGGAGTATCGTATGCGCAAAATTTCTTTTTCACGAATTGCTTGTATTGTCTTCAGCGGAATTGTCCTCGCAACTACATTTTTGCCATCTCACTTTTTTGCACAACCACCATTGCCATCAGTAGCCGAATTGATTGCAAAAGCTCGAATCAATCAGGAAAAGATCATTAAGAATTACGATCAGTTTAGTTACAATTTAACGAATGAGTATCAGGATAGTAAGACCGGTGAAGATCGTATGACGAAGCAACCTACCTATGAGGAGTTTGACAGAAACCAGGAATTTTTCGTGACGTTTCATCGAGGGTTTCGCGTGAAAGTAAAAATTGAGGATGACCACGATGATCCGAATCTTAGTTTAAAGGATATTGTTTTACTGCGGAAGACTGACCCAAATGAGCGCAAGCTTCGCCGCATCAAAAGTGAGAAAAAGCTGATTGATGAGCTGTACACGATCAAGGCACAACAACGTAGCTCAATGCTACCCATTCAAGGGTTAGAAAAAATTGAAGGAGCGTGGGGGAAAGATATTTTAAGCTTTCTGAAATACGGAAAATTCAGCAATATTGAAACTGCCGAGTTCAGCAATCGAAAATGTTTCGCTTTGGATTTTTCCCCGGCTCCCGATGGGAAATATGGCAAGGAAGATTTCGTCCAAAGATTTGGTGGGACAATTTGGATTGATGAAAAAAATTTTGTGGTTGTACGTTTGGAGGCCTATTTAACGGAAAGAAAAAACGATGGAAAGTTTAAATTACTTCGCTATTTAGATGCCACGATTCGGGTACAGTCTCGCGTTTGTGATGATCTTTGGCTGCCCTCAAGTGCGCAAAGAGGCTTTAATTTTGGAGTTTTTAAGAATGACGATTTTACTGTAAAAACGTACAGGAATTACCGGCGGAATGGTCAGCCGTTAACCTGTAATCCTCAAGGTTTGTTACAATAGCCGTAACCATGACCCTTGACGAAAAATTACAGAACCTGCCGACGGAGCCCGGGTGCTACATCCATAAAAATTCCAAAGGGCAAATCATCTACGTTGGTAAAGCGAAAGTGCTGCGCAATCGCGTGCGGCAGTATTTTCAAAGCTCCCGCGCGATGGATGCCAAGACGCAGGAATTAGTTTCGCGGATTACTGATTTTGAAATCATTGTTACTGACACCGAAAAAGAAGCGTTAGTCCTCGAATCCAATCTCATCAAGTTGCACAAACCCAAGTACAACGTGATGCTCAAGGATGATAAGCAATACCCGCACATCAAGCTCACGATCAATGAAGATTTCCCGCGTGTCGTTAAAGTTCGCAAGCTTGAAAAAGATGGTGCGGTGTATTTCGGACCGTATCTTCCAGCTTCGTTAGCCGATAAAACAGTCGCGCTCATCAACCGCGAATTTCAGCTTCGCACCTGTTCCGATGAAGTCTATGAAATGTATAAACGCGCCAAGCGTCCGTGCATGGAATATCAAATCAAGCGTTGTATGGCTCCGTGTCAGAGCGACCTGTGCGGGAAAAAAGAATACACGGAGGTAGCGAGCGATGTCCGGCTTTTACTGGAAGGCAAGGACAGGGAACTCGCGGGTAGTTTGGAAGCGCGAATGCTGAAGGCTTCGGAGGATTTGCGCTTCGAGCAGGCGGCGAGATACCGCGATTTGTTGCGTACCATGCGCTCACTACACGAGCAACAAAAGATGATGACGATGCCCGATCAGGACATTGATATCTTTGGGTATTACCGCGAAGGCAAGCAAATTGCGCTGCAATTATTCACGATGCGCGAAGGGAAAATTGTGGGGCGCCGCGAATTTTATTGGGAAGATTTACCCGAAGAAGGCTGGAGTCCAAGCGAATTTTTAGGTGAGATTTGGGAGCAATACTACACCCAAAATAATTACATCCCGCTGGAAATTCACGTTCCAGTAGACTGGGACAGCCGCGAAGTTTTAGAACAAGTCCTGAGTGAAAAACGTGGACGCAAAATTCATATCCTTGATCCGCAGCGCGGCAAAAAACGCGAGCTGATTGACCTCGTAGAAAAAAATGCCAAGCTCGGTTTCGAGCAACGTTTCCGCGTCATCAAGCCCGATTGGAAGCAAGTTTTAGTCGAGTTGCAGGAAGTCTTAGGTTTGCCGACTTTGCCGAATCGAATTGAGTCATTTGATATTTCCAATATCCAAGGCTCCGACAACGTAGCCGCGATGGTCGTGTGCGAAAACGGCGAAATGAAAAAATCTGATTACCGGAAATTTATTATTAAAACGGTCGAAGGCGCAGATGACTTCGCTTCGATGCGCGAAGCAGTTGGACGACGTTATGCGCGGTTGCTGAAGGAAGAAAAACCGTTGCCGGATTTAATTTTTATTGATGGCGGCAAAGGGCAATTATCAGCTTCAGCGGCAGCGATGCACGAATTAGGATTAGCGAATATAGCGATGGTCGGCTTAGTCAAACCGCGCGGGCAGCATTCCGAAATCTCTCATTTTCTGGTCAAAGGACGCGAGCAGGAACCAGTCGTAATTGAGAAGACTTCGCCCGTGATGCGTTTAGTAAAAATGATCCGCGACGAAACGCACCGCTTCGCTGTGACGTACCATCGCAAACGCCGATCAATGCGCGATTTCAAATCTGAACTGACTTCAATTCCTGGCGTTGGAGAGAAATTAAAGGAAAGATTGTTGAGGAATTTTGGAAGTTTGAAAAAAGTGAGTCAAGCAAGTGTGGAAGAGTTGAGACCGTTTGTGGGGCAGCAACAGGCGGAGAGAATTGTGGGGCATTTTAAGAAATGAATAAGAATATGACGAAAATCTATTTATTAATTTTTACAACACTAGCTTGTTGTTTGGCTATTTCTGCACAAGATTTAAAGCAAGTGATTCCGAATTGTGAGCAGAGTAAGGTAATTATTTCGAACGACGCTCCCCCTAATTTGGAGCCACAAATTCTAATCTATCAGGCGGCAAAAGAAATGAAGCCTACTATCTCGAAAAAAGTGAAAGCGAAATACCCGAAAGATGCTTCAGCTTCAGGGATTCACGGGACGGTTTTGCTGAGTGTGGTATTTCATGCCAACGGTAAGATCGGTAATATTAGAGTTATCATGGGTCTTCCTAATGGCCTTTCAGAGGCTGCGATAGAAGCAGCAAAGCAAGTTGTTTTTAAGCCGGCTGAGAAAGATGGCGTGCCGATTTCAGTTAGAATGTCTCTGGAATATGGGTTCAATATTGAAAGGTTAGGTAAGGCGCGGATTGCGAATATTTTAAAAACTGACTTTACATTTTTGAACGCTGAAACGCGTGAGAAGATGACAATCAAATATGAAAAATTGAAGATAGGATCAAATGAAATAGATATTCGTCCTTTTAGGGACGAGGCACGAGGGCTGACCTTATTTGACTCAGGAAAGCGAAACGACTTTCTGCAATTGCGTGACGAGGGGCTGCGAAACTTATGCCCTTCAGATCAGGAAGCATACGAAAAGCTAGTCAAGGAAATTCCAATTTTAGCAGAGACCGATAAGTCTCAAGTTGATGAATATTTTATCTCGTACAAAGTTAGTAAACTGTTCGGCTTCAGACATTCAGGTATTAGAACTTTACCAGTCGAAAAGCAGAAAAGATTTGTCGAATTATACAATGAAGCCATACTTCAGGGGCTGGACTCTGCAAAACGCTGAAGCGTGATTTTTCAGATGTCGCCGCAATATTTGTTGTGTTGGAACTGTAGCCTTTCTCCCGCAATTAAAGTGTCTGAATAACTAATGCTTGCAACTGAGCGAAGAATCAGGCATGATCTCCGCGTTCAATCCTTCTCTCCCGCATCAACGGTGATGCGCCACTAAGCCTCAAAGATTTTGCGGCGGCGTTTAAGATGATTCGAGAGCAGGCTGGCTAAAACTTTAGAAGCCGTTTTTAAGAACGCCCAATCACGCGCCTTCGCTGCAACCGTTACACGAAGATCTCCTGATTCAAAGCTTCATTTCAATTCCCGCAAGGGAAAAAGGTACGTCCACTCGACGTCTTGAGGTCGTCCCCCATCATTTCGATGGGCTGGTGATTTCATTCGGAGAAGCCGGATTCGTCCAGGTTCTTCGTGTGTCGAATAGGCGAAAATTTAAGGTATCGTAAAATGTCTATGAAATTGTATGTAGGTAACCTGTCATTTGATGTAGATGGTGACAGCTTATCAGAATTGTTTGCCTCTGCTGGTACAGTCGAATCAGCTTCAATTGTTACTGATCGTGAAACCGGTCGTTCGCGTGGCTTCGGCTTCGTCGAAATGTCTTCCAAAGAAGAAGGCGAAGCAGCTATTGCTCAGTTCAATGGTTCTGAAGTCAATGGTCGCAGCCTGACTGTGAATGAAGCTCGTCCGAAAGAAAATCGCAGCGGTGGCGGCGGTGGATTCGGCGGTGGTGGTGGCGGTGGTCGCTTCGGCGGCGGTGGCGGTCGTGAAGGCGGCGGCGGTGGTTATGGCGGTGGACGCGGTGGCGGTGGCGGCGGACGCGGTGGTGGTGGTGGCGGACGCTACTAAGCCATTCTGAAATAAATTGAGAAAAGCGCTTTCGGTTCGGAAAGTATCCGATTAGAAAGCGCTTTTTCTCAGAAAAGGAAACTATGATTTTTACTGAATTAGGGTTGCATGAAACGATTGCCAATAGATGCGAAACCCTGGGATTTGAAACCCCGACACCAATCCAAAGGCAAGCCATTCCCGTGATTTTAAGCGGCGTGGATATGATTGGTTGTGCCGCGACCGGCACCGGAAAAACAGCGGCATTTTTATTGCCGCTGCTGCAGAAACTTTATACAGAAACCCCCAGAACCGGCAAAGCCGCGAAAGCAGTTCGTTGCCTGATTTTGGTTCCGACTCGTGAACTGGCGATTCAGATTGCAGATCATCTGAAAATCTTGGATCGTAAAAAACTGGCGCGCTCGGTAACTGTCGTTGGTGGAGCCAGCTCCAGCCGTCAGCGCAGTGAGTTATTTCAAGGTGTACCGATTGTCATTGCGACTCCCGGACGCTTAATGGATCATCTCGAAAATCGAAATATTGATTTGTCGCACGTTGAAACATTAGTTCTTGACGAAGCTGATCGTATGTTGGATATGGGCTTTTTGCCTGCGATTCGACGCATCTTTTCTTACATTCCAGAAAAACGACAGACACTTTTATTTTCGGCTACGATGTTGCCTGCGATTGAAGAACTGGCGCGCACCAAAATGCAAAAGCCACAAATCATCGAAGTCAACATACGTGGTAAAGCAGCGATTACGATTGATCAAAAAGCTTATCCGGTGGCGCTCGAATCCAAAACAAATTTATTATTACATTTGTTGGAACACGAACGTTATGATCGGGTGCTGGTCTTTACGCGGACACGACGTGGCGCCGAACGGCTTTCGCATCTGCTCACCTTGCGTAAGCATCAAGTCAGCCGCATTCATGCGGATCGTTCACAACCGCAACGTGAAGCAGCTTTGCGTGGCTTTAAAAACGGTAATTTTCGGGTCTTAGTGGCAACCGATATTGCAGCGCGTGGCATTGATGTAGATTCAATTACACACGTCATCAATTACGATATGCCGGATGTCGCAGAAGATTACGTTCATCGGATTGGACGGACAGGTCGAGCCGGAAACGTCGGGCAAGCGATCAGCCTGATCGCGCCAATTGATGAAATCACGCTGTCAGCCATCGAAAAGTTGATGGGACAATCAGTTGAACGCATCATCGTTCCAGGTTTTGGTGGTACGAATGTTACTAAAAAACCAGTAGTTCAAATGAACAAAAAAATGTCGTTTGGAACCCGCTCCTTCGGGGCGCGACGCGGGCGAAGATAAAGCCAACGCAGAAGTAGATACGGGCAACCAGCCAGGTTGCCCTCTGCCTCCTCTTTTATTCCAGAATTCAAATAAACTTTATGCCTTGACGATTAATTTCTATAATCGCTTTCGAATTGTATTACCTTTTGAAATAAAATGAATTCCAAAATAGAAAATCAAAATTGGCGGACACATGCTACAGAGCTTCAAAAGATTGTCACAAAGAATGCCGTTGACATGCCTGCAACTGACCTCTAGGCTATACTGGAAACTGAGGGTTTATGTCCTATTCAAAATTTACTAATCTTGAAATCAAGCACAACTTCGGCGTCAGTCAGGAATTTGTTGAGAGCTTATTCAATCATTTTCCGCAGCAAAAGCCGAGTCAATTGTTAACTGAGTATCTCAACGAATATGTCGGTTTTGCGCTGGGACAGGGAACGGAAAAAGCTCGCTCGGAATACATTATCGCTCCGGTTTTAGGCGAGATTCGGAAAATTTCTAAAAACCAGATCAGCGTTTTTTCAGGGATTGAATTCAATGTAGACCGCAAACAAAAGCTGGTTGGGATTTGTGATTTTTTAATTTCCCGATCCCCTTATCAAACGGCGCTGGAATCGCCGGTGTTGGCGGCTGTTGAAGCTAAACGGCAGGATTTCGAACTTGGGATCAATCAATGTCTGGCAGAAATGATTGCAGCCAGAATTTTTAATGAAAAAAACGGGAAGCCTGTCAAAAAGATTTATGGTTGTGTCACGACCGGCGATGTCTGGCGATTTTTAGTATTGGAAGATAATTTGGCAAAAATTGAGACGGTCTCGTTTGATGTCAGAGGCGACCTTGAGCGAATTTTAGGGATTCTTTATGGCATGGCACTTGGCGAGATTGATAACTAAAAAACGAATTGCTCACACGCTAAACAATTCCGAAAAAAATATCGCAGTCTTTTCTCGAAGAAGGTTGAAATCATCTCCGTCGCGCATTACTTTCTTATCTGCATTCCATCACGCATTAATTCGTCATCAAATTTGAGGAGAGCAAAATGAGTAATGATTCATCAGTCTACGCTGACAGACCCTGGACTAAGCTTTATGATTATTGGGTTCCGAAGGACGCTACGTTTCCGACGCAGCCGATTTATCACACGTTGAATGTGGCAGCGACGCATTACCGTGATCGTCCGGCGACCGGGTTTTTAGGCAAGCAATTGACCTTTCATGAATTGAAAGTGCAGGCTGATAAATTGGCTACGGCGTTGGCGCAGCTTGGCATTAGTCAGGGTGATCGCGTTGGTGTGATGCTCCCGAATTGTCCACAGTACGTCATCAGCTTTTATGCGATTACGCGATTGGGTGCGATTGTCACGAACGTCAATCCAATCTATACGCCGCGCGAAGTCGAACTGGTCGCCAAAGATTCAGGTATGAAAGCAATGATCGTCCTTGATCTGTTATGCCCAATCGTGATGAGTATCAAAGCGAATACCGAAATTAAAACGGTGATTACGACCAGTATTCAAGGCTATTCCAGCGCAGTTGATGCGACTCCATTGGTTCCTGATGACACTTTGTCTTTTACGGAATTAATCAATGCCGTCGAAAAACCGAAGCTCCCCCGCGTTGAAATTAATGCTAAGGAAGATGTTGCCGCGCTGGTTTATACGGGCGGCACTACCGGAGTTCCGAAAGGCGCGATGTTGACGCACGCCAATATTTTTGCGGCGGCGGTGATTTGTGAATTGTGGGGCGGAAATCTGGTTCAGCGTGGGACAGGCGCATTTTTATTGGTGATTCCGTATTTTCATATTTACGGAATGGTTGTTGGATGCGTGTACGGTGTGTGGTCGGGAGCGATGCAAATTCCGATTCCAAAATTTGATCCGCACATGATGGTGGATGCGATAAAAAATTATCAGCCGACATTTTTCCCCGGCGTCCCGACGCTGTTCATTTCATTACTGAATAATCCCGATGCCGTCAATTGTGGATTGGATAAAGTTCATCGCTTTAATTCCGGCTCGGCTCCGTTACCGGTGGAGGTCATTGAGCAATTTGAATCTATGAGTGGCGCGGCTTTGCTGGAAGGTTATGGAATGACGGAAACGACTGCGGTGACTACTTCAACGGCGGCGTTGGCGTGGCGCAAGCCTGGCAGCATTGGCTTTCCGATGACCAGCACGGAAATTAAAATCGTAGACCTCGACGCCGGAACGACTGAAATCCCGATTGGATCAGAAGGGGAACTCTGCATTCGTGGTCCCCAAATCATGAAAGGTTACTGGGAAAAACCGGAGGAGACGGCATACGCTTTGCGTGATGGCTGGCTCTATACGGGTGACGTAGCGCGGATGGATGAAGAAGGATATTTGTATATCGTCCAGCGCAAGAAAGACATGATTCTGGTCAGTGGCTACAATGTCTATCCGACGGAAATTGAAGATGTGCTGTACACTAATCCGGTCATTCAGGAATGTGCGGTGATTGGGGTTCCCGATAAATATCGCGGCGAATCGGTCAAAGCATTTATCGTTTTGAAACAGGGAACGGCGGCAACAGCGGACGATATAATTGGACTCTGTAAAGACAAACTGGCGAAGTATAAGCAACCTACCATTATCGAATTTAAAGAGTCTTTGCCGAAGAGCGCGGTTGGGAAAGTGTTGAGAAGAGAGCTGCGCGACATGGAAGATGCGAAATAATATAAGATTTTATGAATGCAGAGTGCCTTGAAATTTAATTCCAGCTCCAGCGGAGCCAGATGTTTATAGCAATAGAAATTTTATGATTCTCAAGCTCCAGAGGAGCGACATCGTAATATTTCGCTCCTCTGGAGCTTGAGAATAGCATTCCACCTGAACTATTAATATGTCGCGCCCCTGGCGCTGAAATTTCGTAGAATGATTCGCTAAACTTTACAGTTGAAGTTTGAATTCTTGATAATTTGCCTGAAAGATTTTTCTTTCTTCATCGCTTAGCTTCTTAGTTTTCCCCGCGACAAAACTCGAAGAAATGACGCCATCCAATTCTAACGCATATTTCAAACACGCGATCATTTTACCCGTGTATTGATTGCCGTTCGGCTCATTAAATAAACTCAACGCTTCAAATTTTTCAGCCATTTTCTGAGATTGATCCATCAGTTCTTCATCGCCCGCCCAGCAGACATTCCAGGCTTTTTGCCATTCTTTTGGCAGCACATTGGCAGGGCCGGAAATGACGCCAATCGGCAGGTGATCGTGCAGCATCCAGTCACGCCAGCCAGCTTGAATTCTTTGCATGAAGCCTTTTTTCGGGCGATACCAATCAAAAATTAAATTCGCATTGCCGATATAAATTCCGAATTCGTTAGGCTGTTTGAAGTGCAGCGCAGCCTTGGTGTAATTGCCCAAAACTCTGCGCGAGGCAGAAACCTTGAGGCCGTAAATCCACGGTAAGCGACTTAAATTTTTGACGATGTGCGTCCGAATATGGTCGGTGCGTCCGGGAGAGTTAATGTCGGCATTATCGTAGAGAAAAACAGGCATTTCAGGTGATGCGTCTTCGATCAGTGCGTTCAATTCACGGCGAAAAAATCGCACGATTTCGGATTCTTCTAAATCGTTAATCGCGAGTGGAGCGATGACTACGGCGTGTGCTCCGAACTGAATTGCGGCTTTGAGGTTGGTGATGATTTCCTGTTTCGTTGATCCGTTCAGTCCAAGCCAGACCTCAATGTTTTTTGGCTTTGATGAATTCTGTAATTCGGCATTGATCCGGTTGGTTTCGTCTACCGCAATTTCCATCAAACGTAAACGTTCCTGATTGCTGATTTGATTCCATTCTCCAGTCGTTCCATTGGCAAAAATCACGTCTGTCCCGTAGCCTTGATGAACGACATGACGGAAGAGTTTTCTTTGCTCAGATTCGAGGATGTGACCGGATTCATCTACGATAGAAACGGTTGGCGTATTAAGTCCACGACGTAAAATATAAGGCATAGGATCAAGCGTAGTAGCGCAACCAGCCATGGTTGCGACAGCCTTTGGTTTTGCAAAGGCTCCTCTATTTCAACAGAATAGCTTCTGGTTCTGCCTTCAAAAATTCAGTGAAAAATATCTAATACTGTAATAATAAAGTAGATTAGCGCTCCACGCAGCGCGAAGGCTGTCGCAACCATGGCTGGTTGCGCTACTTCTTAATGAATTTCCGGTTCGCTCGTTGCTGCGCCCGAATGTAGAAAATCGAAGTCACAGCCTTCGTGCGCCTGCGTCACGTGGTCGGCAAATAATGCGCCGTAGCCGCGTTGATATTTCGGTTCGGGTTTGACCCACGCTGCTTTTCTAATCGCTAATTCTTCGTCATTGACCAATAAATTCAGCTTACGATTTGGCACATCAAGTTCAATCATATCTCCATCACGGACTAATGCGAGCGGCCCACCGATATAGGATTCCGGTGAAACATGCAGGACGCACGCGCCGTACGCAGTACCGCTCATGCGTGAATCGGAAATGCGCACCATGTCACGAATTCCTTTTTGCAGAAGTTTTTTCGGAATCGGCAGCATTCCCCATTCCGGCATGCCAGGCGCTCCGAGTGGTCCAGCATTTTGCAGCACGATGACGCACGTTTCGTCTATGTCGAGATTTTCATCATTGAGCCGCGCATTCAAATCATTGTAGTCACTGAACACTACAGCGCGTCCGGTGTGTTGCCACAAATGTTTTTCAGCAGCAGTCGGTTTGATGACGGCTCCGTCGGGAGCGAGATTTCCGGTCAGCACTGCGGTTCCACCAATTTCTACGACAGGATTTTTGATGGTGCGAATCACATCTTCATGCAGGACTTTCGCGCCTTCGATATTTTCTCCCAGCGTCTTGCCGTTCACAGTCATCGCATCAAGATTTAATAAACTGCGAATTTCATTCAGGCAGGCACGCAATCCGCCCGCGTAATAAAAATCTTCCATCAAATATTTTCCCGATGGACGAATGTTCGCAATCAATGGCACGCGCTGAGAAATCTCATCGAATTTTGTTAGCGGTAATTTTATTCCAGCGCGTCCCGCCATGGCTACCAGATGGATGATCGCATTCGTCGAGCCGCCAATCGCCATATCGGCAGTGATCGCATTTTCTACAGAAGCCATTGTGATAATGTCGGATGGCTTCAAATCTTCCCACACCATTTCGACGATGCGACGCCCGCACGACGTAGCCATTCGCGCATGATTGGCATCTACCGCTGGAATCGAAGCCGCGCCCGGCAATGTGAATCCCAGTGTCTCCGTAATCGAAGTCATCGTCGAAGCCGTGCCCATTGTCATGCAATGTCCAGCGGAACGTGCGATGCCGTCTTCCATTTCGTTCCATTCGCAATCAGTGATCGTCCCCGCTTGTTTTTCCATCCAGTATTTCCAGACATCGGAGCCGCTGCCTAAAAATTTCCCCTGCCAATTTCCGCGTAGCATCGGGCCTGCCGGCAGGTAAATGGTCGGCAAATTCATGCTGATCGCGCCCATCAACAATCCCGGCGTAGTCTTGTCGCAACCGCCCATTAACACTACGCCGTCCATCGGCTGGCTGCGCAAATATTCTTCTGTGTCCATCGCCAATAAATTGCGGTACATCATCGGCGAAGGCTTCATGAAAACTTCGGTGATGGCGAACGCGGGAAGCTCAAGAGGAAATCCGCCCGCTTGCCAGATGCCGCGTTTGACTTCTTCGGCGCGTTCACGAAAGTGGCTGTGGCAGGGACTGAGATCGCTCCACGTATTGATGATGGCGATGACCGGTTTGCCCGCGTAATCTTCTGCGCCGTAGCCCATCTGCTTCACACGTGAGCGATGTCCGAACGAGCGCATATCGTTGACGCCCAGCCACAAATGCGAGCGTAATTCTTCAGGCTTCTTTCTGGTTTTCAATTTGTTTCTCCGTATTTTTTATGGAAGTAGCGCTTGAAGGTTCAGGCGTCCGATCTCCTGATCGTCAATAATGACAGGCACTTCGTTGATTGAATTATAAATCTGACAATGTTGATAGTCTGAATCATCGGGGTTGGAATATACTTCGCAGGTCTCATCAATCAAGTTGATGATCCAGTAAATTGGAATTCCGGCTCTGGCGTAGCTTCGTTTTTTGACACCACGATCTTTATCGAGAGTTGAGTCAGAAACCTGTATCACTACTAAGACATCTTCGGCTTCAGGATGTGAATCCTGATAATCTCGCGTGTTGCCACGAACTATGACAATATCGGGTTCGGGTTCGCTGTCAGATAGCGTAATGGGTTCCTGAGAATCAACGTAGTATCCATCAGGGATGATTTTTTCAAGAGCGTTGCGCGTAAGTTTGGTGACAATTCGATGTGGGGGATTTTTCGGGATTTTAGGAATTAACCATCCTTCCAACAATTCAACCTGATCGTCGGAAGTGAGAATTCCAGTGCGGATCATTTCGTGATATTGATCCACTCGCAGCCGCCAGATCGGGTCAAGCGGAACATCTCCGAATTTAATATTTACGGATGTAGATGATGGATGTAAGACTGACATAATGAACTCCTGTCTTGCTCTGAACCAGACTAATTCTACTTGGAATAAGTCTGGTTTCGCAATATCAGGATTTTGAATAGTTTCCTAAACCTTCTTTGGTACCTTAATAAACAAGGCAAGCACGGCGGCAATTATTCCACAAGCCGCCATGAACCACATGCCTGCCTGATGACCTCCGGTCTTGTCGTTCAGGTAGCCAAAGACGGATGGTCCGAGAAACCCACCCAGGTTTCCAACCGAGTTGATTAATCCGACAGACGCCGCCGCCGCCGCTCCGGTTAAGAATTTCGATGGGAGCGACCAGAATGTGGGGTGATAGGTATATCCGGCTCCCGCTAAGCAATAAAATGCAATCGCTACGGCGACAAAATCTCCCGCCAGAATACTTAATATTAAACCAATCCCGATGAATGAGATAGGAATTGCAATGTGCCAGCGCGTGACACCAGTTTTACGGGTTGACGCTCCGTTGATGAGCATTCCAATCAGGGTAAAGATATAGGGAAGAGTTGTGACAATTGTCTTCGATAGCGTAGACAATCCTTTCATTTTCTCAACGACAGTGGGAAAGAAAAATGTGTAACCGTAGTTGCTGGTGACGGCGAAAAAATAGATCACGACGAGCAGGATAATTTGCGGGTGCTTAAAGCCTACCCACATACTGGCTTTGCCTTCAGCTTCTTTCGTTAATCGCTCCCGCTCAAGTTCGTCAACCAGCCATTTTTTCTCATCGTCCGGCAGCCATTTCGCCTGCTGGGGTTTATCTGTTAAGTAAAAGAGAGTGATGACTCCAAGTATCACAGAAGGGATTCCTTCGAGGATGAAGACCCAACGCCAGCCAGACAAGCTGTACCAGTGAACATTCTCCATGATGAATCGTGAAAGTGGAACTCCGATGATGGAAGCCAGCGGAATGCCGATCATGAATTTGGCTTTGGCTTTGGCGCGATCTTCCGATTGAAACCAATGTGATAAATAAACAACGACTCCGGGGAAAAAACCAGCTTCGGCTAATCCCAGAATAAATCTCAACCAGTAAAACTGTTGCGTGTTGGATAAATAATTCAGTGGCCACATCCCAATAAATCCCATGAGTGTGGCGACGAATCCCCACGAAATCATGATGCGGGCAATCCACTTTCGCGCACTCCAACGTTCGACGATGATAGTGCCGGGAATTTCGAGCAGGAAATATCCGAGAAAAAATATTCCCGAACCGAGTCCAATAATCTGATCGGTAAAATTCAGTTCCCCGGTCATCTGCAACTTGGCAACGCTGATGTTGGTACGATCAATATACGCGATCAAATACAGCAGTAATAAATAGGGGAGTAGGCGCCAAGTGACACGCTTGCGCGCACGTTCAGCGACAGTTGAGGGGGCGAGAGTTGGGTTTTGCATAGGTGGATAGTTGGTGGATTTTTTATTTTGCAGAAGCCCGCACGTAGTAAGGGCGTCAGTAATTCACAAACAGCGCCCTTACTATGTGCGGGCTTCTGCATTGTTAATTCGCTGCGAGTAGTGCTTTTGCCACTGGAGCGATCTGTTCACATTGCTCAGCCGAGAGCGCGGAAAGAAAGGGTGGCAAAGCCCCAGTATTGGAAATTCCGCACAGTGCTGACGCGTGATGCAAAACTTTTGCCGGACTCCACGCATCGCGCAAATCTTCCAGCGGAATAAATTTGGCGCGAATCACTTCCGCCGCTTCATATTCTTTATTCACAAGTGCTGCGAACAGGGCATTCGTTTGCGTTGGCGCGATGCAGCCCGATCCGGTGGTGAATCCCGGCATGTTCCAATCGCGCATGTGAATAATGGCGGGACGTTCGCCGATGCCGCTGACAATACGAGTAATATCTACTCTTTTGAGCAGTGATTCGAGGTACGCATCCTCTTTCGGATTATCGCGGACGACTGCATATTTAATGGCGACGCAGATTCCTTCCTCCACTAATTTCGCTACGACATCAAGACCTTTTTCCTTGTCGGCTCCAAAATTATTTTCTTCTTTGAGATATAAAATTAATGGAGTTTGTGACGCTTCATGAATTTCACGTAAGCCTTGTTCCAGGCCTGCGGCATCGCGTGGATCGTTGCACGGAAGGTGCATCACGGCAGGGAATTTGTAGCGTTTTAAAATTAATGCCTGATCCATCGAACGTCCGTAGGAAGGCCCCAGACTGGGAATCGCCCAAAGATTATCGGCAAATCCTGTGAACCAGTCGAGCATCTGTTCGTATTCCGCCAGTGTCATGTGATAAAGAAAAGCATTACCGCCGTAAAGGAATCTGGTCATCCCTCCATTGGCCAGATGGCGGACAACGCTTTCGTTCTGATCTAAGTCAAGTTCGCGCTTCGGAGTATTTTTTCGCGCTAACGGTGGAACGGGAAATACGCCCTGTAAATCCTCAAGTGTGACGGAAGAAGTTTTCATTTATCCTCGCTTATGATTGAATTGGTAAGACAAAATTACAGAGTTCATCTTACGCGGTGACGTTCATTGCTGCAAATTTAATTACTATGAAAATTTATCAATGCTTCAATTTTCCAACCCCGGCACTTGATGTCCTGTACGCGGGACTTGGCGCACACCAAATCACTGAAGATATTAACGAAGCTGACATTGTTGTCGGGATTCTTCCTCCCGAACAAGTACGTCAGTCACCCAACGTAAAATGGGTGCAGATGGCATCGGCTGGCTATGACAGTTTCGATAAACCGGACGTTCGCGTGTGGCTCAATGAGCGCGGCATCGTAGTCAGTAACAGTTCAAATATTTATTTAGAACCCTGCGCACAACATGCGCTGACGATGATGTTGTCACTCTCGCGGCGAATTCCGCAAGCGACTTTGAATCAATCCGGTTCGCGTGAATGGAAGCAATGGGAAGAGCGCAAAGATACATGGTTACTGAAAGGGCAAACAGTTTTGCTTTTGAGTTATGGCGCGATTGCGAAGCGGCTGTGTGAAATGCTGGCTCCGTTTCAGATGAATGTGATTGCGGTTCGTCGCAACGTGACCGGAAGCGAAGCCGTCAAGGCCATCACTGAAAATGAACTGAGCGAATTTCTTCCAACTGCCGATCACGTCGTCAATATTTTGCCTGGCGGCGAAGAGACGTTGAATTACATGGACGCCGCGAAGTTTTCTCAGATGCGGCGCGGTGCAATTTATTACAGCATCGGACGCGGCACAACGACGGATCAGAGCGCGATTGCCGAGGCTTTGCGTTCAGGACATTTGTCGGCAGCGTATTTAGATGTAACTTCGCCGGAGCCGTTGCCAAGCGATCACGAATTGTGGACATTGCCGAATTGCTACATCACGCCGCATACGGCAGGCGGACATCACAATGAATTCATCCGCATTGTCGAGCAATTTTTAGAAAACTTGAAACGGTTTGAGAGCGGTGATGTGTTGTTATTGCTAGATCGAGTAATTTAATTTTATGAGAATTACCCGCGAAATCTCTTCAATAAATTTATGAGAAACTCACTTCGAATAATTATTTCACTTACATTTGTGGCAACAATCGCAGGCTTGATTTTTGTTTCGCAAGAATCAGTTTCTGCTCAGAAGCCAATTGATTTCAATCGTGAAATTCGTCCGATTCTTTCTGATAATTGCTTTAGCTGTCACGGGCCTGACGACCAGCAGCGGATGGCGAAATTGCGCTTTGATACGAAAGAAGGTGCGTTCTCCAAAACCGGAGTCATCATCGCAGGGGATGCCGTGAATTCGCGTTTGATGAAGCGCGTTACGAGTACGAATCCGAGTACGATGATGCCTCCGCCGGAAAGTGGTCATAAGCTGACGCCGCAGCAAATTGATACCTTCAAACGTTGGATCGAAGAAGGCGCAAAGTGGAATGAACATTGGGCGTTCACGGCTCCGAAGCGATCCGAAATTCCAACCGTTAATAATTCAGCCTGGGTGCGCAATCCAATTGATAATTTTATTTTGGCGCGACTTGAAAAAGAAAACTTGAAACCTTCGCCGGAAGCTGACAAGACGACTTTAATTCGCCGCTTGAGTTATGACTTGACGGGACTGCCCCCGACTCCCACTGAAGTAGACGATTTTCTTAATGACAAATCTCCCAGCGCCTACGAAAAAGTGGTAGATCGTTTGCTCAGCAGCCCGCGTTACGGCGAACGTTTTGCTATGTATTGGATGGACATTGCGCGGTACGCCGACACGCATGGATTTCATATTGATTCGCAGCGTGAAATGTATCCCTGGCGCGATTGGGTCATTAAATCGTTCAATGATAACAAGCCTTACGATCAATTTATCGTCGAACAGCTCGCCGGAGATTTATTACCGAACGCGACACTGGATCAAAAAATCGGCTCAGGGTTTAATCGCAATCACATGATCAATTTTGAAGGCGGAGCGATTCCTGAAGAGTACCAAACAGAGTACGTTATTGATCGCGTCGAAACGACTTCAAACGCATTTATGGGCTTAACGATGGGCTGTGCGCGTTGTCATACGCATAAGTATGACCCAATTTCTCACAAAGAATTTTATCAGTTCGCGGCGTTTTTTAATTCCGTGCCTGAAGTTGGATTGGATGGGCGCGACGGCAACGCGAAACCATTTTTAGCCCTGCCAACCGCTGAGCAAAAATCCAGACAGGACACGCTGACTGCCACGATCAAAGCCAAAGAAAAATTGCTTGATGAAAAAATGATTGCGCCCGATCAGGAAGCCTGGGCAAAGCAATTTATCGGAACAGTTGCAGTGGCTCCTCGTGAAGGATTGATGGCGCATTACGAATTTGATGGATCGTTGAGCGATGCTTCGGGACACTATTTGCACGCACGAAGATTGCAAGGTAATCCTGATTTTCCCGCCGGAAAAATTGGACGCGGAGCCAGCTTTGATGGCGATACGCAAGTCACTTTTGGCAACTTCGTCGCCAAAGAAAATACCGCTCCATTTACCATCACCGGATGGTATCGCGCCAGCAAAAACCTGCCCATCACTGTCTTTCAAAAACTTGATAATCCTGAGCATCGGCAGGGCTTTGAAGTCACGATGGATGAATGGCAGTTAGTCGGAATTCAGCGTCGCGCCGCAAAAATGACGATCCGCTTTGCAGCCAATAAAGACAGCGCTCTCGAAGTCAAAACTCGCTCGGTTGTCAACATCGTAGATCGCGGCTTAATCACTATTACTTACGACGGTTCAGGCAAAGCGGCGGGCGTCAAAGTATTCCTTGATGAAAAGGTGATGGAGCTGGAAATTATCAAAGATAATTTGAATGGATCATTCGGAAACAAAGCTGATTTACAAATCGGGAACAAAGCTTTTGGCAGACCCTTCAACGGCGTCATTGATGATTTACGGTTTTATAATCGCGTCCTGAGCAATCAGGAAATTGTGCATCTGGCGATTCACTATCCCGTACAAACTTATTTATCTGGAGTTTATGGACAGCTTTCCAAAGACGAAAAAGAATCCGTCCGAAATTATTTTTTGACTTATGCTGCGCCGGAAAATTTGAAGTCAGAATTTGCCGCGCTGAATAATCTCAAGAAAGAAAAGGCCGCGCTCGACAAGCAAATCGTCACTACGATGGTGATGAGCGAAATGGAGAAACCGCGCGAGACTTTTATTCTGGGACGCGGCGATTATCGCAATAAAACTGAAAAAGTTACGCCCGGAGTGTTAGCCGTTCTCCCTGTGCTTAAATCTAAAAATAAAATTCCCAATCGGCTTGATCTGGCGAATTGGTTAGTTGATCCTTCGCATCCGCTCACCGCCCGCGTAGCCGTCAACCGCTTCTGGCAATTATTTTTTGGACTTGGCATCGTGAAGACTTCAGAAGACTTTGGATCGCAGGGCGAGCCGCCTGTGAATGCTGAATTATTAGATTGGCTGGCAGTCACGTTCCGTGAGGGAAGTTCGCAGCCTGAAGTTCGCAGTTCGCGGGAAGGCAGTTCACAGCTTGTAGATCGCAGTTCGCAGAGTACTCAGGAAAAAACTGCGAACCGCGAACTGCCAACTGCGAACTGGAGCGCCAAAGCGCTGCTTCGTCTAATTGTCACTTCAGCAACTTACCGTCAATCATCAAAAACAACGCCTGAGCTGCGAGAGAAAGACCCTGAAAATCGTTTGCTGGCTCGCGGAGCGCGTTACCGATTACAAGGCGAAGTCATCCGCGATACGGCTTTGATGGCGAGCGGTTTGATGAATCCTGCCATTGGCGGCAAGAGCGTTTTCCCGTATCAACCGCCGGGATTGTGGGAAGAGATGGCGTTTGGTGATGGCTTCACGGCGCAAACCTACGTGCCAAGCACCGGCAAAGATTTATACCGCCGCAGCATGTATTCCTTCTGGAAACGAACCGTGCCGCCTGCCGCGATGTCTACGTTTGACGCACCGGATCGTGAGAAATGCGTCGTCCGCCGACCTGTGACGAATACGCCGTTGCAGGCGTTGATCACCCTGAATGATCCAACCTACATCGAAGCGGCGCGAGTGCTGGCGCAAAAAACATTGTTGAATAATAAGGATTTTAATGCACGAATTACCTTTGCCTTTCGTCAGGTGACTGCTCGCCAACCGAGCTTGCAGGAAGTGAATTTGTTGCGCGGATTATTGACGCAGCAGACTGAGAATTTTAGTGCGAATCGCAAGGCTGCCGAGCAATTATTGAAAGTCGGAGCAGCTCCGTATGATGCAAAAATTGATGCTTCGGAATTAGCGGCGTGGACGATGGTCGTGAGCACGATTTTGAATTTGGATGAAGTGGTGACGCGGGAGTAATT
>JAYVRW010000001.1:0-9364 GCA_043775925.1 Blastocatellia bacterium | reverse complement strand
GAGGTACAAAATACTTGCCGCCATCAATCCCGCGATGCAAATTGCGACTTTGAAAATGATCGTTTGTTTCGTCGTTTCTTCGACGGGCATGCCAACATAATTCGCTACCCAGACGTTATGCGTATTGGTTGGGTCGCACGCATTTTGCACTTGGACTAAACACATCACAGCAGCAACTAAGGCAGGCGCGGGCAACAATCCAAGTGAAAGAATCAACGAGAAAATTCCAATCCCAAGCCCGTAAATATTGAGCGGGCCGCGATACAACGCGAGTGGCGACAATAATCCAAAAAACAAAACATAAATGATCGGTGAACTAAAATTGATATTTTGGATGAGCGGTTGCAACGCTTCTTTCACGGCAGGCAAGCGCGTCGCCGTCAGCAGCATGCCAATTCCAATCATCAAAATTATCGCAGGGGCAACGTCTTCCAAACCTTTGACGGCGGCGCTGGTGAGCTGTTTGACGATTTCTTTGGGGCGCGTGATTAAGACGCCAAGCACGGCGCTGATCAGGAAAGAGGGCAGTACTTGCCAGCCAATTCCGATGTGCAAAATTAATGGCAAAATTGGTAGCAGCAAAGCAATCAGTAGCACCTCACTTTTTTTATTATCTTCATCAAGAGCTACCGCCCAGGCTCCGTATTTATTCATCCTTCGTGAAGCAATGAAAAGAAAAATCAAAACAACGACAGCATCAATAACAAATAAAATCAGCGCGAAATTTTTGATTGGTTGGCGATCAATTTTGAAAGTGTCCTGATAAAATTTCCACGCTGCAATGTTGAAAACATAGCCCAACCCATACGCCAGAATAAATAAAACTCCCGCTAATTTTCGCGGTACACCAATGCTCATCATAATTGGCAGGGCTAAGCCTCCCACCATAATTATTGCGCCAAGTCCGGTCAGTGTCGTGAACAGTAACGCGATGCCGATCATTAATGTACCTGCTACGGCTAAAGGTTGATCGCCGCCGAATTCTGCGGCGCGTTTGATGATGCCTTCCGCCACGCCTGTTTGCATGACGATACGCCCCAGCATCGCTCCTGCAAGAACGGTGAGGTAGGATTCGACTAAGAGCTTTGATCCACCTGCGAGAACATCGTTGAGAATCGTATTGAAAGGGGTTCGCGCTGCGAGGGCAATGCAGACAGCCATCGCAGGAATTGCCAGAATTGCAGGCATTTTGCGTGAAATCATGAGCGCAGCGAAAACGGCGAAAATGAAAATGATGAGTAAAGAGGTCATTAGTTCAGCGTGTAATCAAATTTGTATTCGATAGTTGATTCGAATGTGCGAGGCCAGGGCAGATAAATTTTCAGCCCTTTCAATCCGGTCAGTTTTGTTTCGTGTTTTTGTCCGTTAAAGATGCCCAACGCATAGGTTCGCCCTTGAAAATTTTCAGCGAAAAATTTTTCGATTAATGGTTGCAGTTTTTCCTGCAGTTGCTTGTTCGTTCGGTTGTACATTTCTTCGGTGAATTCATCAGTCGGCACAGCCGGCGGTTTGCGCAATTGTTGATTGATCTCAAAGCGGACAACATCGTGATAAAGATAATCTCCGGCGAAGCGATGTAGTAAAAATTCAAGCTGTGCGACGGTCGCACGTGCCGCACGTTCGGGAGCATCAGTAAACTGCCTCGAGAAAATGCGCATATTCGCCGCCGGAATTGTTGTACCGAGCGTATTGCCAGCCGTATTCCACGCGGCGTATCCAGTTAATTTATCAAACAATTTTTCAGCTTTCAGGATTGAAATTATTCGTTCATCCGCGCCGCTGAAATGTGGAGCGGGAAATAAGACATCCGCCAGCGCGACGGCTTTATTTGCTTTCAGATCAGCGACCAAATTTTTGCTGAACATGGTGAATTCTGCGGTGTTTGTTTCAGGAGCGTTCACGTAAAGCGTGTAATCAGGGGCTTCGGTTGCATTTACTAATTGTCCACCAGCCGCTTTGATTTGATTTTCGACCGTGAATTCCAGCGGATGATCTTCATAAGGTGCGATAACTTTGCGACCTTTTTCAGCAGAATACACGACGGCGATTTTTATTTTTTGTTTCGCTTTATCAAGGACGGCGCGACTGACTAAAGATAATGAACCTTCGTCTGCGCCGTTGTAAATCGAGACTTCATCGGTGAAGCCCAGACCTTTCAATTTTTCACGCAAAATAAATTGATCGTGCCGATGCAATCCGAATTCGCGGGCATCATCTTGCAGAAAAATGAGACTATCAATTACGTGCTCTTCATATAGTTTGATCATCGCCAAATTTACTTGAAGGTCACGTCGCCGGGCTTCGAGATAGTTACTGATTAATTTAGGATTTAGCTTTTTTTTCAACTCATCTAGTTCAGCTATAAGTTTTGCATCATTGGTTTTCGGGGCACGATCCATCAGTTCTGCCCACCGCGCTAAATCGTCTCGCCAGATGCGTGTCTCATTACTGGCAGTGGGAGCGACGCGCATCAGAACATTGAAAGCATAAATCGGAATATTGGGATGTTCGTGTTTGAACCAGCGGAAAAAATTCAGGCGATTCAGAGCTTCCTGTTGTGCTACGCCGGGTTCACGGGAAGCAACCAACCCACCATAAGCAAGCATATCAACGGAAACGATCAGCGCGTCAACGTTTGAATAATCAACCATTTTTATATACTTCAGCGCCTTCGCCCGATCATCGGGAGTAAAGACATCTCTGGTTGATAACTTCTCTTTAGAATTCGTTTTGGCTGATAGGTAGTTTTTATATTTTGAATAATCAACTAAACCTAACCACTCAATAATTTGAGGAACGTCGCCGGGAGTCGTAAATCTCCCTAACATTTCAGGCGGGGGCGTCACGACTTCATAATCGCCGATGGCTCCGATCATTTGTGCGAACTGCGCGACAGCCGGACGATCATCTATTGGTACTAACACGATCCGCCCGGCAGGAGCGTTGGGATTACGCAGCGGAGGCGTCACGACGACAGGCTTAATTTCTTCGATTAGTTCTGATGTTTTCGGTGCGGATGTTTGTGTCGTAGCAGGTTTTTTGCGGGCGATAGATTTGGCTTTTTTTTGTGCTTGTAAGGGAAGGGCAAACAGGAAAATAAAAAGCGCTAAAAGGATTAATTTTGATTTGTGCATAGTCACAAAATGCAATGACTACTTTGACAAGTCAAATCACCCAACCACGCTTTCGATATTATTAAGCTACAATAATATAGGTATTCAGACCGCCACTGACCTCTGAAAAATCTTTGGCATAGGTGACTTCGACTGGACGGAAAGATTTTATCAGCTCGCCCATTTCTGCGGCGGTGACGAAGCCGTCTTCAGGATGTGCGATAGCCCATTTTGGAAGGTGACTGGCATTTTCGAGAAACTTTCCAATTAAATCTAAATAGCGTCCTTTGGAAACAACATGATCTCCAAATCCACTAACTTGTTGCAACGTTTCGTCGAAGCCGTCCGCCCTGCCACGAATCCAAATTTCACGCCATCCGCCAACTGACTTGCAATTTGCGGCCAGCCCTTCAGGACGCGGAAAAGTTGCATACATCAATTCGGCTTTAACAGAGCTGATAAATCTGGTGGCTTCTAAATTGGAGCTGCGATTTTCTTTGCCATTATCGGTAACTTTACGTTGTTGCTGATGGAGCGCTTCAAAGACTTCAGAGAGCGGACGCCGTAATTCAGACGTTTCGGCGGTGAACGAATGAATGTAATCGCCTACGCCCAGCGCATGATAATAGGCGAGTGCACGTTGATAAGGGTTTTCAATTTGTTGGATATTGACCCACACATTATCAAACCACCACGCATCCATTTCACCGAGAGATTCACGGAGCGCTGGATTACTCATTTTGCGGCGCGGGACATAAGCATTATCCAAAATATGTGCTACATCGGATTCGTTGAGGGTTTCGTTTTGGTTTTCTACGAGCGCCCGCGAAGTCCACCAGGACCATTGGCAAAGATCATTGCTGAAAACCTGTTTGCCCCAGAATTTGAGATACCAGTCCAGATCGGGTTGCCCGGAAAAAGGAATCGCGACGGAATTAAATTTGATGCGGCGCAAAACGCTGAGTTCGTATCCTAACCAACGACGATTTTTCATAACGATAAATTAAGCCACAAATTGTTACTGTTGAGAAGCAACCGCACTTGCCTTTCACAGTTTCAGCCTGTGCTTCGGTTTTATTCAAGCTCTATCTTTGAGAATTTAAAAGTTCAAGGAATGCTTTGACTACACGCGGGTCTAATTCAATTCCAGCACTGTCCGCAATGATTTGTCGAGCCGTAGCTTCATCGTATTTTTCACGATACGGACGATCTGCCACCAGAGCGCAGTAGGTGTCAACGACGCGGAGAATACGTGCTCCAATCGGAATGGCTTCGCCTTCCAGGCTATCGGGATAGCCCCGTCCGTTCCACCATTCATGGTGCCAACGAATCAGGAGCTGAGATTGACGCGATAGCTCACGTTGCGCGGCGGCCTGCTCGCCTAAAATTGGGTGACGCCATAAATCCAGCCGCTCATCCCACGTCAATTCGCCTTTGCGTGCAAGGTAGTCACGCTTCATCACGCGCTCGCCAAGATCATGAGCCAGCGCTGCCTGCCGCAACGCAATCAGGTCTGCATCGCGCAAACCCAGATGATGTCCCAGAGCCTCAGCCATTCTTGCCAGCATAACGCCATGTGGAACGGTATATACTTCGACTTGATCAATTTCTGTCGCGAGTTCGGTGAGTTGCGCTTCGATGACTTGGCGGGCAACTTGTTCAGCGCTGACTTCAGCGGTAACGATACGCTGACTCTGCATTAGTTCTCCTTCATCTATCAAATAACTTCGCACACTTTATAACAAATTTGCGGCGCGGCTGAAAATCCTTGACCAGAAACCTTGTGTTTTAGGGGTTGCTCGTCTTACATAATTGGTACTGTGAACGTTTTTCATGGGCACTTTTCTAAGGCTGACAACTTCTTCCAAAGCCATCAGGGCGGCACGATCCTGTGGATCAATTTTCAGCGCCATCGTAAATTGCTGTTCCGCTCGCGCCAACTTTCCTAAACCGCGATAATAGCTGCCTAGTTGCAAATGGTAAAACAGATTGCCGGGTTCCAATTCGGTGGCGCGTAAAAAGTGCTGCTCAGCCTGATCGCGGCGAAACGGATTTTTTTCCAGTAATAACGCCAGTTCTCCGTGATAACGAGCACTGTCAGGCGCCAGCGTCACCGCATCAGTTAAAGCCCTGACGGCTGAGTCATATTCGCCCTTAATTTGAAAAGCCAGTGACTGACGATGTTTGGTATCAGCCAGAGAATCTTTACGGTTCTGGTTATTTTCATTAACTATCTCTTCCGTCGGGATTTTTTCGATTGAAGTTTTGACACGCGCCGAGAAAATGGGACGTTGACGATCCGAAGGCCGATAGCGGTTGGTATTATTTGAAATAATTTCATTCAGCAACGCATGCTCAATGGCCGTTTCATAAGAAGCGCGAATTGCCATTAACAAATCACTCAACGTATTCAGCGTCACCGGATCGGCAAATTGATGATAACGATCCGGGTGATAGTTATTTACTAACAGACGATAGGAATGTTTGACCTCAATAGTTGTTGCGCCTGATTTTAAGCCTAACACCGCGTAGTCATCATCTGCCGAAGCCAGTGTTTGGCGCATCTGTTTAATGTCACGTTTGATCTCGCTGAGCTTGCGGCGATTGGCGGTTTCAGGGTCTTCCTGTAACGGAAAAGCCAACGCTGTTGATATATTTTTAGATACTGGTTCTGACGCACCTGGTTTCCCAAATCCAGCCGCCATCATTGCTGCCTTCGTCGTGGTATGCACGAGCAACGGATTCTCAGCCGGAGACAGCGCCGTCGTGAAATCAATCAAACCAATGCAATATAGACCATAAAGTTGCTGGTTAATTTCGTGAGCAGTTTCGTCTAATTTTCCGCTTTCGACCAGAATCGAAAGGTTGCGCGGCTGGTTCAGGCAACTCAAAACAAATTGTGTGAAGGGCTGAAAATTTATTTCAGTCAGAGGTGGTTGTTCTGTCGAGACCCACGTCCGGGAATCCTGCACCAGAGTCTCAAACGAAGCTGGCAGTCGAGCTTGCCAAACACCTTCGAGAATCATTTCTTTTGTGGTGATTCCAAGGTTGCCACCTGCGACGGCTTCGGATTCGACAAAGCGATATTCGCCGCTCCTCCATTCACATAATGAGTCAAAGATGGATTTGACATGTTCAACTCTGAGGTGATTAAGCTCTGCCGCCGAAACACAACCATAAGCAACCAGAGCTTCGCTGAAAGAACGACCACCGATTACTTCAATTTGAATCTGCTGCGATTGCTCAGGCGTGACACGTCCGCCACGCACCAGAATCGCTAAAGCGGAATCAACTGCCAGGTTACTGGCAGCAGCATAAACTTCACCTTTTGATAAATAGATGATCCGTTCAACTGGCCTCTCAAGTCGTGAGTCACTGAGATATAAACTACCCGTCATCCGTCTTTGGTGAAGATCACCAACTAAAGCTACAAATGAAGTTTCTTCAAGGTTTCCCGTAGTTTTGAATTTCGAGATCATGCTTGGTTTCAGAGGGGGCAGATAGTATCCGTGGTTAACGCCTAAACCTAGTCAATTTCTAATTGATTTACTTCAACAAGGAATATTTTACAACAAATAGACGATGGCGGGTAGTAATTTATTTCGTTCCCTCCAGCACGAGGGCTGAAAGCCAGAACGTGTCATGGTCATAAGACATTCTACTCGTTACCTCTTGATTGCCGTGCAGCAATTTCGTACAGTACGTGCGTTGTGCTCCCGTAGCTCAGTGGATAGAGCATCTGCCTTCTAAGCAGAGGGTCACTGGTTCGAGCCCAGTCGGGAGTACCATTTCATTTCTTGCATCAAGTTGTGACTGGGATAGTTGTTTGATAAATAATTCCGGTCACGCTTACTCTGATCCCGCAATTAAATTTAACTCCGAAAAGGAATCGCATGTTGCATCTGATCTCTGCCCTTGGATTTTTTGCTTTCGCTGGAATCGCCTGGCTTCTTTCTGCCCACCGTCGCAAAGTGAATTGGCGCACCATTGCCTGGGGAATGGGATTGCAACTTTTCATCGGGCTGCTCATTTTTCGCCTGCCGATTTCGCGTCAGATTTTTCTTAAACTTAACGATGGCGTCATGGCTTTGTTGGATGTTTCCAAAGCCGGATCGAATTTTCTGCTCGGCCCACTCGCCGCAGGTCCCGGAGAGCCAGGGTCAGTTGGCTTCATTCTCGCCTTTCAAGCTTTGCCCATTGCAGTTTTCTTTTCTGCGTTATCTGCCGCGCTCTATCATTTGAATGTTCTGCAATTCATTGTCCGCGCCTTTGCGAAGCTTTTTCATCACACCATGAAGATCAGCGGAGCCGAAAGCTTGTGTGGCGCTGCCAATATTTTTGTCGGAGTTGAATCAGCGTTAGTGATTCGACCCTATCTTGCCAAAATGACGCGCTCGGAATTGCTGTGTGTGTTGAGTACGGGAATGGCAACGGCGGCTTCGACTACGTTGGGGATTTATACGTTATTGCTGAGTAAATCCTTCCCGAATATTGCGGGACATTTATTGTCTGCATCGGTGATTGCGATTCCTGCTTCAGTCGTAATGGCAAAATTATTATTGCCGGAAACTGAAACGCCCGAAACGGCGCTGACAGTTCCGACTGAAGATCAATCTACTCGTTCGAGCAATTTAATGGGCGCCATTATCGAAGGCGCTCATGACGGATTGAAATTAGCCGTCGGCATTGCCACGTTGCTGGTCGCTATTCTGGCGCTCGTGGCTTTATGTGACAAATTGATTGGCTGGCCGAGCCAGATGTTAGGTTTATCGGAGCCACTTTCCATCACAAAAATTCTGAGCTGGATTTTTTATCCGCTGGTAGCTTTGCTTGGAATTGCCCGCGCCGATCTTGCCGAAGCTGCACATTTATTGGGCGAGCGCGTCATCTTAACTGAAGTCGTTTCTTATCAGGATTTGGCGCAGATGGTGACGAGTGGTCAAATCAGCGATCCGCGTACCGTAGTTATTTTGAGCTATGCGTTATGCGGTTTTGCTCACGTTGCATCGGTCGCAATTTTTGTTGGTGGCACTGCCGCGTTGGTTCCTTCGCGCCGTGATGATTTAGCCAGTCTTGGATTTCGAGCTTTGTTAGCGGCTACTTTAGGGACGTTAATGACGGGATGTGTAGCGGGAATTTTCAGCGATGGGCAGGGCGTCCTGCTGAATTTGAAATAATCAAAATGCAGAAGCCCGCACGAAATAAGGGCGAATACGGCAGAAGCCCGACTGTTAAGGAGGGCGACCGTACTGAGGAAGTTATTTCCTGAACACGTCTGCCCTCCTTAACAGTCGGGCTTCTGCATTGAATTTCTAAATCGCTCCGCCTTCAAATTCACCTTCAAGTGAAGGGCGATTTTCAGAAGTTTGCGGTGCGCGCCAATTATCGAAATACGCGATTTGCTGGACGCAGGCAATCGTACAAAATTTCGCGCAGGGTTTTTCTGAATAAAACTCCCGCTTGATGTCGTCCATCGAATAATTCTCAATCGGAACGCCGGGGAAGCCGCGTTGTTGCGAACAATAATGGACCAGCCCATCTTCGCAGATATACAAATAACGCGCTCCGGCTCGGCAGCGCCATTCATGCGGTTTGCCGTGCGCCAGATCATCCTGAAAACCATTGAAGCGCGTCCATCCGCTTTTCCCGAAATCTCTTAATTTATTGTAAATCGTCATTTCGCGGTCGCTCAAAGATTTGAGCTGACCAGTGCCATCGTGAATGATTCCCAGCGAAGTCGAAAATCCAAGCTCGACTGCTTTATCCGCGACTGCCAGCGCATCTTCAGGGGTTTTTATGCCGCCGCCGATGACAGAATTGATGTTGATATGAAATTCGGCGTCTTCGGATAAATACCGCAGGTAGCGCGGAGCCAGCACCTTCAAACTCTTTTGCGAAACTTCATCCGGCGTCACGTTATCAATGCTGATTTGCAAATAATCCAGCCGCGCCTCATTCAGCTTTCGGATATTTTCTCTGGTCATGTAATAGCCGTTACTGATTAACCCGCAGAGCATATTTTTGCTGCGAATGTAGGCGATGATGTCGCAGATTTGCGGATGCATCATCGGCTCTCCGCCGCTAATGACAATCAGAGAAGTTCCGAACGAAGCCAGTTTATCAATGCGCTTTTGCATTTCTACGAAAGGAACCGGATCGGATGTCTTGTCATATTCGTTGCAATATCCGCAAGCCAGATTGCAGCGGCGCATCGGGATGATGTGCGCTAAGAGTGTATGTTTTGTTGACAG